>NZ_JAPSKN010000048.1 GCF_031181705.1 Streptomyces sp. | reverse complement strand
GCCGTCGGCCCAGCGCCCGACCGCGCGCCGCCGTCGGGCGGTGCGCTGGGTGCGGTCGTCGGTGCCGTCCCGTCGGGGCGTCGCGCCGTCGGCCTTCGGTGACGCACCGGGGTCGCCGTCCTCCCGTCCGGACGGCGAGGCCCCGTGGTCATGCCGCGGCCCGGCTCACCACCGGTAGGGGCGGTAGACGTCCATGCACTCCTTCTTGTCCGCCGTGAGCGCGTCCGCGCTGTCGGGTAGATCGCCCGCCTTCACCGGCTCCTGCTTCGGATAGCTGGTGCCCTCCCGCCAGTCGGCGCCGATGACCAGCGTGGTCGTGACGTCGTCGGTGGCGCGCACCTGGCCGCTCGGGATGCCGACCGCCTCGGCCACCGACAGCGCGTTGGCCCTGCCCTGCGCCCCGGTGCTCTCCGGGTAGGTCACCCGCGTCCGGGCCTGCGGGTCCTGCTCCCGCGAGGCGACCGCCCGGACGAACCCCTCCCGCTGCAGGGCGGCCACGATCGCGGCGGCCCGGTTCGGCACCGCCGCACCCTGCTCGCCCGCCGTGCCGTTGACGACCGTGACCGACAGCCCCTCCGCGGGCGCGGCGGCGGGCCCGGTGGCCCGGGCCGAGGCCGGGGACGGGCCCGCGCCGGCCTTGCCACCCTTGTCGAAGGAGACGTCGTCGCGCAGCATCGCCCACACCTTGTCCGCGTCGACCGGCTTGGGCAGCAGGTGGTTGCGGTTCAGCGGGTCCTCGATCCACGGCATCGTCGTCATCGTGATCCGGCTGGTCGGCACCGACTTCAGCTGCATGGCCAGGTCGTACAGCTCCTTGACCGTGCCGATCTCCTCGGACACCTTCAGCGCCCTGGTGCCCGCCTCGGCCAGGCCCATCAGCCGGCCCGTGTCGGTGAAGACGTTCTGCTTCTTCAGCGTGCGGATCATCGCGTTCATGTACATGTGCTGCGCCTTGGCCCGCAGCGGGTCGCTGCCCCAGGCGTGCCGGGTGCGCAGCCACTGCAGCGCCTGCTTGCCCTGCACGTTGTGCGTGCCGGCCTTGAGCTTCAGACCGGAGCCGCCGCGCTGGCCGGGCAGCGGCCGGTCCCACACGTTCTGGTTGACGCAGACCGGGACGCCGCCGATCGCGTCCGCCATGTCCACCACGCCGGCGAAGTCGACCATCATCCAGTGGTCGATGTACACGCCGGTCAGTTCCTGCCAGGTGGCCAGGGTGCAGCCCGGCCCGCCGCGCTGGAGCGACTCGTTGATGATCGTGTTCTTCGCCGGGTAGGTCTCACCGGTGTCGGGGTCGGTGCACTTGGGGATGTCCACCCGGGTGTCCCGCGGGATGCTCACCACGGACGCGCTCTCCCGGTCGGCCGAGACGTGCAGCAGCATCTGCACGTCGGCCAGCGGCTTGCTGCCGACGTTGTCCCTGCTGCCGCCGAGCTTGACGTTCTCCGCGGAGTTCCGGCTGTCGGAGCCGATCAACAGGATGTTCAGCGGGGTCTGGCCGGCCGCGTTGGGCTCGGACCGCCGGACGTCGGAGTCGCCGGCGTTGCGCTTGCCCTTGTCGATGTTGGCGTTGAGGTGGCGGTAGTACAGGTATCCGGCGCCGGCCGTCCCGAGTATCAGGACCGACAGCACCAGCGCGGACCAGCGCAGTATCCGGCGCCCGCCGCCCCGGGGCCGGCCGCGCCGCAGGCCCGGGCCGCCCTTGTCCGAGCCGTCCCCGCCCGCGGCGGCCACCGCGGTTCCCGGACGCTCGTCCTGGACCAGGCCCCCCGCGTCGCGCCGGGTGCCGCCTCCGCGCACGTCACTCTGCGCCATACCCTGCCTCCCCACCCCTACGGCCGACCCGCGGGCCCGTCCCGCGTCGTGTTCGGATCACGGCGAACCGCGTCCGTCCGGACCGGGGATCTCCCGGTCTTCGCCGGACACGGCGGTTCCCGCTCCTGGTTGGACACCTGACATGCCCGCTCGGATGTACACCCGGCCCGTATGTCCGGGCATGTCCCGCCCACCTGTGAGACGCGGGAAAGGACGGTCAGGTCACTTCGCGCACTCGACCTTGTCGGCCGTGGACTTCCGCACGTCGTCCGGGACCTTCGACGGAGTGGTCAGTGGCACGCCCGCGCCCTTGAAGTCCTTGCCGAGGGTCAGTGTCATCGCGGGCAGCCCCTGGGAGTTGTCCACGCTCTCGCCCGGCTTCATCGCGGACCCGGACAGGCCCAGGATCGCGGCCAGCCTGCGCGCCTGGGCGGCCTGGTCGGGGGCGTACTCCAGGGTCGTCCTCGCCAGCCCCGCGGGCGCGTTGCCCGCGTTCTCCGACTTGGTGACGCCCTCCCTGACCTGGAGCCAGCTGAGGGTCTCCTGCGCGCTGCCGGCGACGGCACCGCCGTTGAGGATGCGCACCCGCACCTCGGAGGCCGGGGCCTTGCTGCCCTTCAGCCGGGCGGCCTCGGCGTCCTTGTCCTTCTTCTTCTGCTGCTTGACCTCGGTCAGCGACACGTCGTCCCGGACCATCGCGAAGAGCTGCTGGGCCTGCGGCTGCTTCAGGACCACCGTCGCCTTGACCGTCTCCGAGGGGTTGTCGACGACGGGCACGGTCGCGAAGGTGAGGTTCTTCGTGTCGAACTTGCCGAGTTCCGCCCCGAGATCGGCCAGTTTCCTGATCGTGCTGATCTGGGAGTCGACGGTCAGCGCCTTGGTGCCCGCCTCCGCCAGTTTGATCATCTTGCCGGGGCTGGTGAGCGTGTCGTTGGACTTCAGCTTGCGCATCAACGAGCCCAGGAACTGCTGCTGCAGCTCGATCCGGCTCAGGTCGCCGCCGAAGCCCACGGAGTGCCGGGTCCGGACGAAGGCCAGCGCCTCCTCGCCCTCGATCGTGTGCTCGCCCTTGGGCAGGTCGAGCTTGGAGTCCTTGTCCTTGATGTCCTTGGCCAGGCACACGTCGACCCCGCCCACCGCGCTGGTCAGCGTCTTGACCGCGTTGAAGTCGGCCACCATGAAGTGGTCCATCTTCAGACCCGTGAGCTCGGTGATCGTGCGCATGGTGCAGCTCGGCGTCCGGTCCTCCTGCCCGAGGCTCTCGTTGAAGCGCGTGCGCTGCTTGCCCGGGATGACCTTCTCCGTGCCGTCCTCCTGGGTCGTCGGACAGTCCGGGATGTCGGTGATCAGGTCACGCGGGATGCTCAGCACCGTCGCGTTCGAGCGGTCCTTGGAGACATGCAGCACCAGCGTGGTGTCCGCGTGCCCGGAGCTGCCCTGGTCGCCGTAGCCCTCGTTGCCCTCGCCGGTGCGCTTGTCGGTGCCGATCAGCAGGATGTTGATCGCGCGGTCCTTGCTGAACCCACCGGTGCCGGCGCCGTCGTCGGAGACGGACGTGATGTTGTCGTTGAGGTGCTCGTAGTAGAGGTAGGCGGCCGCGCCCCCGCCGACCAGCACGAAGGCCAGCGAGCCGCCGGTCCACATCAGGGCCTTCCTGCCCTTCGACTTCTGCGGCGCGGGGCGGCGCCCGCGCCGTCCCGCGGCCGGCTCGGCCGGGGCACCGGCGCGTCCGCGCGGGGACGCCGCCTCGCCACCCGGGGCCGAGGTTGCGGGCCGCCGGGCGGGGGCGGCGGTCCGGCGGGCACGCGAGCCGCCCGCCGCTCCGGCGCCGCGCGGGCCGGAGGCGCGGGGGCCGGGAACGGACGACTGCGGTGCGGAAGAAGGCAGTCGCAGCTCGTACTCGCCGCTCTCCGGGTTGAGTACCCACTGGTCTGCGGGGTCGACGTCGTCCGCCCGCCCACGGCCTTGCGCGTCCACGGTTGCCTGATTCCTCCGTCGGGCCACGCGGCGCCCTCCCCCGGAAGGCGCACGGTGTTGGTCAAGCAGTGCCCGTCCCCGGGACGGACCTCGTGGATGAGAGCACTGGATCGCACACACTATCCGCACACTTCGGCGTCAAGCGACGTGGGTGACAAACTCCACGTTCTTACAACTGGGCAATACCGCCCATTCGTTTGCCGGGGGTTCGGTGAACACCCGCTGGAATGAGGTCACTTGGCGCACTCCACCTTGTCGGCCGTGGATTTCTGCACCCCTTCGGGCGCCTTCGCGGGCGTCGTCAGGGAGATGCCCGCACCCTTGAAGTCCTTGCCGAGGGTCAGTGTCATCGCGGGCAGCCCCTGGGAGTTGTCCACGCTCTCGCCCGGCTTCATCGCTGACCCCGACAGGCCCATCAGATCGGCGAGGCGACGGGCCTGGGCGGCCTGGTCGGGGGCGTACTCCAGGGTCGTCTTCGCCAGCTGCGCGGGGGCGTTGCCGGCGTTCTCCGACTTGGTGACGCCCTCCTCGTTCTGCAGCCAGCTGAGGGTCTCCTGGGCGCTGCCGGCGACGGCACCGCCGTTGAGGATGCGCACCCGCACCTCGGAGGCCGGGGCCTTGCTGCCCTTCAGCCGGGCGGCCACCGCGGCGGCTTCCTTCTTCTTCTGCTCCTTGACGGCCGTGAAGGACACGTCGTTCCTGATCATGTCGAAGACCTGCGGAGCGGTCGACTCGTTGAGGACGACCGTGCTCTTGACCTTCTCCGCCGGGTTGTCGACCACCGGGACCGTGGTGAAGGTCAGGTTCTTGACGTTGAGCTTCCCCAGCTCCAGGCCGAGGTCCTTCAGCTTGCCGATGCTGTCCAGCTGCGAGTCGACGGTCAGCGCCTTGGTGCCCGCCTCCGCCAGGTCGAGCATCTTGGAGGGGCTGGTGAGGGTGTCGTTGGACTTCAGCTTGCGCATCAGCGCGCTGAGGAACTGCTGCTGCAGTCCGATCCGGCTCAGGTCGCCGCCGAAGCCCACGGAGTGCCGGGTGCGCACGAAGGCCAGCGCCTGCTCGCCCTCGATGGTGTGCGTGCCCTTGGACAGCTTCAGCTTGGAGTCCGGGTCGTCGATGTCCTTGGCCAGACAGACCTCGACCCCGCCGACCGCGCTGGTCAGCGTCTTGACGGCGTTGAAGTCGGCGACCATGAAGTTGTCCGGCTTGATCCCGGTCAGCTCGGTCACGGTCCGCATGGTGCAGCTCGGCGTGCGGCCGTCCTGGCCGAGGCTGGTGTTGAAGCGGGCGTTCGGCGTGCCGGGGATGATCTTCTGGCTGCCGTCCTCCTGCGTGGTCGGGCAGTCCGGGATGTCGGTGACGAGGTCACGCGGGATGCTCAGCGCGGTCGCGTTGGAACGGTCCTTGGAGACGTGCAGCAGGATCGTGGTGTCCGCGTGGCCGGGGCTGCCCGCGTCACCGTACTTGTCGTTGCCCGCGCCGGTGCGCTTGTCGGTGCCGATCAGCAGGATGTTGATCGCCTTGTCCTTCTGGAAGCCGCCGGTGCTGGCGCCGTCGTCGGAGACCGAGGCGATGTTGTCGTTCAGGTGCTCGATGTAGAAGTACGCCGCACCCGCGCCGGCGACCAGCACGAACGCCAGCGTGCCGCCGGTCCACAGCAGGGCCTTCCTGCCCTTCGAGGCCTTGGCCGGCCGCCGCCCGCGCCGTCCCGGCAGCGGCTCCTCCGGTGCCCCGCGCCGTCTGCGCGGCGACGGCACCGCACGGCCGGGCGTCTCGGGCCGCGAGCGGCCGGACGCCGGCGCTCCGGAGCGGCCGGGGGCGTCGGTGCGGGAACGGCCCGGCGCCTGCGTGCGGGAGCGTGCGCGAGGGCCCGCGCCGGACGCGGACGGCCTGCGGGGCGAGGGCACGCCCGACTGCGGTGGGGAAGCGGGCAGTCGCAGTTCGTATTCGCCGGTGTCCGGGTTGAGTACCCACTGGTCTGCGGGGTCGATGTCGTCCGCCCGCCCACGGCCTTGCGCGTCCACGGTTGCCTGTTTCCTCCGTCGGGGCACGCGGCGCCTCCCCCACCAAGGCGCCCGGGTCTCGGTCACACAGTGCGCGACCTCAGGACCGTCCTCAGGGCCGGGCGCACCGGATCGCTCACATTAACCGCCCACTTCAGTGCAGAGCGACGGCGGTGACAAATTCCACGTCCCTACACCTGGGCAATTCGCCCATTTCCCAGATGAAGAGTTCGTTACGTTGAAGGTGCCTTGGCGCCCGCTTTACGCGCAGGTGTCCTCGGCCGCGGTGTTCCCCTCGAACGTCGGTGGCGGAGAAACGGTGACGACCGGCGCGGAGAACGGCCCCGCGTACGAATCCCCGTACGACCCGTCACGGGCACGGGTGGGCCGCAAAGGGGCGGAACCACGCGGCGCGTCCCGCGCGATCACCACCGGCGTGTCCGTTCGCAGCCGCTCGAACAGCCGGTCCGCCTCGGGCTCCACCAGTTGGTCGCGGTTGGCGTCGTACGCATACGACTCCCGGGGGACGGTCAGGAATTGCACTTGTTCCATGGGGATGTCGCGCAGACCGCGCACGAGTTCGTACAAGCCGCGCAGGCTCGCCAGATCCGGGTCGGTGGTGAGAGAGGACGTGGCCGCGTCCAGGACCGGATACAGCTTCGCCGGATTCAGCAGGACGTCGTTGCTGCGCACCTTGTTGACGAGCGCTCCGAGGAATCGTTGCTGCCGTTCCATGCGCTCCGTGTCGCTGCCGTCGCCCAGGGATTTGCGGGCCCGGACGTAACCGAGGGCCTGCTCGCCGTCGAGCGTCACCCGCCCCGCGGGCAGCCGCAGCCTGGCGGCCCGGTCGTCGATCGGCTCCCGCAGGCACACCTCGACGCCGTCGACGGCGTCGACCATCTCCTTGAAGCCGTGGAAGTCGACGACGACGTGATGGTCGACGCGGATGCCGGTGAGCTTCTCGACGGTGCGGATGGTGCAGGCCGAGCCGCCCACCTGGAACGCCTGGTTGAACATGGCGAACCGCGGCGCGCTGCGCGACCCGTCCCGGCGCCGGCAGGCCGGCAGGTCCACCATCAGGTCGCGGGGCAGCGAGACGGCGGTGGCGCTGCGCCGCCCCGCCGACAGGTGCAGCAGGATCGCGGTGTCCGACCGCTCGGTGCCCGAGTCGCGCCCGTAGCGGGCGTTGTCGTCGCCGCGGCGGGAGTCCGAGCCGATCAGCAGGATGTTCCGCGCGTCCTTGACCAGCGAGGTGGGCCGCTCCTTCTCGTACCGTCTGAGCTCGGCTGCGGCCGCCTCGTCGGGGGTGATGTTGCCGCTGAGCTTCGCGTACACGGCCCAGCCGGCCGCCGCGCCCGCCACGAGGAGGCCGACGGCCGCGAGCGCCGCGATCCGCACCCACCGCGCCCGGCGCCGCCGCAGCAGCCCCCGCCCGCTGGCGGACGCCCCCACGCCCGGCCCGACCCTGTAGCCCACGGCAGCAACCACCCCTCCTGACGCCGGCACGTCCCACGCGCAGTGCTCCTACGACGATGGCGTGGATGGACGGCCGGGGCGGGGTCGGGATGGGCCGGACGGGGGAGGGGCCGGGGGCGTCCGGGGGAGGGGCCGCGGGAGACCCGCCCTGCCCGGTGCCCCGGAGCGCCCTACCGGGCGATGGCCGTCACCCGCTCGCTCTCCACCCGCTTGTCCAGCACCCCGTCGCCCGCCTGCTGCAGATTCCGGCACAGCACCACGGAACCGCCCGTCGCCAGGGGCGCGTACAGCCCCGCGTTGAGCCCCTCCCACGTGTCGTACGGGAGCCCCGACAGGATCCGGGACCCGGGCCCGGTCAGCCCCAGCCCCGTCGCCTCGGCCCGCGCCCGCTCCACGACCTCGGCCCCGCTGAACTCCCGCCCGGCCACGATCAGCGCGGGCCCCTCCGGGTCCACCGGCGCGTACGGCACGAAGCGGTCCCCCTGCCCCGGCACCTCCACCGCGTAGTCGACGAACCCCTCGGGCGTCTGCGGGAACCGCCCCCCGAGCGGCCGCAGCGCCAGCGCGACCCGGGCCCCGGAACAGGCCCGCGCCGCCTCCAGCCGGTCCGGCCCGCTCACCACCACGTCGGCGGCGCGCACATCGCCCGTCACGTCGGCGACGACGCCCACCGACGAACACGCCAGCAGCCACACCGCCGTCTGCCAGTGCGCCGGCAGCAGCAGCGCCACCCGGTCGCCGGGCTCGACGGACAGCTCGTCCTGGAGCAGATTCGAGGTCTTGGCCACCCAATTGGCGAAGGTGGCCACGGACAGTTCGACCCGTTCGCCGGTGGCGTCGTCGTAGAAGGTCACCAGCGGGCGTCCCGGATCCGCGGCCAGCGCGGAACCCAGCAGGTCGGCGGGGGTGCGATCGGTGGCGTTCACCCGCGCAAGCGTACGCGCCGCACCCCCCGTGCCCCAACGGCCCGGCGCTCGCCCCGCCCCGGATCGGCCACCGGTTCGGCCGAACGCGACCGACGGACCGTCAAATCCCAAATGGACAGACTTATACGACTATGTCCAAGATCAGGGGCATGCGTGGATTCCTTGCTTCCTCGATCGGTGTCACCTGTGCGGCCGCTCTGGCCCTTCCCCTCACCCCGCCCGCCGTCGCGGCGACCGCGAGACCGGTGCCGACCACGGAAGCCGCGACGGCGGCGAGACCGGCGCCCCACGCGGGGACCCCGGCCACCGCCACGACCACCCGGCGCGCGGCCGAACCGGCCACCCCCGGCAGCACCCAGTCCCTCCCCCTCGAACCCCTCACCCGCAACCGCGCCACCCCCTCCGCCCCCGCCACCGAGCAGGGCCTGCACCGCCGCGCCGTACGCCACTTCTCCCTCGTCGGCGTGGTCTGGGACGACCCCGAGGCCGAACTGCACGGGCGCGTCCAGGTCCGCACCCGGGCCGCGGACACCGGCACCTGGTCCGGCTGGCAGGACGTGCAGACGCACAACGCCGACCACGGCGCCGACCGGAACACCGCCGAGAGCGCCTCGGGCCGCGTCCGCGGCGCCACCGCCCCGCTGTGGGTGGGCGACTCCGACGGTGTGGAACTCCGGGTCCGCTCCGGGTCCGGCAGCGCGGAACACGGCCCCGCGCAGCACGGCACGGGTGCCCGCAACCTGCCCGCCGCGCCCCCGCTCCCGTCCGGTCTCCGGCTCGAACTCGTCGACCCGGGCGACGACGCCCCGCCGCCCGGCGCCCCGGCGGACGGTCCCCGCACCGCCGCCCTCGCCGGCGAGAACTCCGCCGCCGCCGAGGCCTCCGCCGTCAACGCCGACCTCGCCCCCCTGGGCGCCACCGAGATCGCTGCCCTGAACCGGGCGGAGACCGAGCGGGAGTTCCTCGCCCTCAACGCCGGCGAGCTGACGGAGCGGCAACTGCGCGCCAAGCCGTACGTCGGACCGCGCCCGGGTATCGTCACGCGACGCGGCTGGGGGGCGGACGAGGGGTTGCGGGAGAGCGGCTTCCGGTACACCAAGAAGGTCCGGGCCGCCTTCGTGCACCACACCGCCAGCGGCAACAACTACCGCTGCTCGCAGGTCCCGTCACTCATCCGCAGTATCTACCGCTACCACGTCCGGAGCATGGGGTGGCGGGACATCGGCTACAACTTCCTCATCGACAAGTGCGGAAAGATCTACGAGGGCCGCGCCGGGGGCGTGGCGCGACCGGTCCTCGGCGCGCACACCCTCGGTTTCAACAGCAACAGCATGGGGATCGCCGTCCTCGGGTCGTACGACACGAAGAAGCCGTCGAAGGCCGCCGTCAAGGCCGTCGCCCGGCTGACCGCGTGGAAGCTGGGCCTGTACCGCGTGAATCCGAAGGGAAAGACCTACCTGAAGTCGGCTGGCAGCAATCTGCACCGCAAAGGTAAGAAAGTACGACTGAACGTGATCTCCGGGCACCGGGACGGCTTCATCACCGAGTGTCCGGGACGGAAGCTCTACGGCAAGCTCGGCTCGGCCCGCTCCAAGGCGGCCCGGTACCAGGGCCGCTGAGCACACGTTCGACCGCCGTCGGGGGCATGCGGGGACAGGGGACGGAACTGCCGCACGGCCGGCGAAGGCGCCACGGAACGGTCTGCATACACTGACCGGCCGAAAGACAGTTCGGCCGGTCCCGGCAGGAAGCAGAGACGACACGTGACAGAAGCGATCCTCCTGGTCGGCGGCAAGGGCACCAGGCTGCGCCCGCTCACGGTGCACACGCCCAAGCCCATGGTCCCGGCGGCCGGGGTGCCCTTCCTCACGCACCAGCTGGCGAGAGCGAGAGCGGCGGGCGTCGAGCACATCGTCCTGGCCACGTCCTACCTCGCCGAGGTCTTCGAGCCGTACTTCGGGGACGGCTCCGCGCTGGGCCTGCACCTGGAGTACGTGACGGAGGAGGAGCCGCTCGGCACGGGCGGCGCCATCCGCAACGTCGCCTCCCGGCTGCACTCCGGCCCCGACGACCCGGTCCTGATCTTCAACGGCGACATCCTGACGGGCCTGGACATCCGGGCCCTGGTCGACACCCACGAGTCGACGGGCGCGGACGTCTCCCTGCACCTGACGAAGGTGACCGACCCGCGCGCGTACGGCCTGGTCCCCACCGACGACACGGGCCGGGTGCTGGCGTTCCTGGAGAAGCCGCAGACGCCCGAGGAGATCGTCACCGACCAGATCAACGCGGGGGCCTACGTCTTCCGCCGCTCGGTCATCGACACGATCCCGCCCGGCAGGCCGGTGTCGGTCGAGCGGGAGACGTTCCCCGACCTGCTGTCGGCCGGGGCCCACCTGCAGGGCATGGTCGACTCGACGTACTGGCTGGACCTGGGCACCCCGGCGGCCTTCGTCCGGGGCTCGGCGGACCTGGTGCTGGGCCGGGCCCCGTCCCCCGCGGTACCCGGCCGCTGCGGCGACCGCCTGGTGCTGCCGACGGCGACGGTCGCGGCGGACGCGAAGCTGTCGGGCGGCACGGTGGTGGGCGAGGGCGCGTTCGTCGCCGAGGGCGCCCGTGTCTTCGGCAGCACGATCCTGCCGGGCGCGGTCATCGAACCCGGCGCGGTCATCACCGACTCCCTCATCGGCAGCCGGGCCCGCGTCGGTGAACGCTCGGTCCTCACCGGCACGGTCATCGGCGACGGCGCGGTGATCGGCGCCGACAACGAACTCCGGGACGGCGCCCGCATATGGTGCGACGCCCGGATCCCGGCGGGAGCGGTCCGCTTCTCGCCGGACCAGTAGAGGGCCGCCGGCCCGCTTCGCCGGGCCGGGCCGCGACGGCCGCCTCAGCACCGACGCCGAGCCCAGGGCATCGGGCAGTCGCTCAGATCTGCCCGATGTCCCAGCGCGGCATCTTCGGCGCCCTGCGCCCCGGCACCCGGCCGCTCAGCAGGATCAGCCGGGCGGCCCGGTGCCGCTGCCCCGCGTACGGCTCCAGCAGCTCCAGCATCACGGAGTCGTCCGCGTCCCGGTCCCCGGCCAGCGCCCACCCGACGATCCCCGGCAGATGCAGATCCCCGACCGTCACCTCGTCCGCCGCGCCGTGACTGCGTTGCACCGTCTCCGCCGACGTCCACGGACCCACCCCCGGCACGACCTCCAGCCGCGCCCGGGCCGCCACCGGCTCCATCCGCACGGCCTCCTCCAGCCGCGCGGCGACCCGGACGGCACGCAGGATCGTCGACGCCCGCTTGTCGTCGACCCCGGCCCGATGCCACTCCCAGGACGGGATCAGCGCCCAGGTCCGCGGCGCCGGCATCACGTACATCCGCCCGGGCGCGGGCCCCGGCGCCGGTTCCCCGTACTTGCGCACCAGCAGCCGCCACGCCCGGTACGCCTCGTCGGTCGTGACCTTCTGCTCCAGGATCGACGGGATCAGCGACTCCAGCACCAGCCCGGTCCGCGTCAGCCGCAGCCCCGGCCGCCGGTGCCGCGTCATCGCCAGCAGCCGGTGCCGCGGCACGAACGCCGACGGGTCATCGGCCGCCCCGAGCAGCTCCGGCAACCGCTCCAGCAGCCACTCGGCCCCGGCCCCCCAGGCCTCCCCGCGGACCCGGCCACCGGCCGCGGACACCCGGAGCGTCCCCGGCCCGGCCGGCGTCAGGGCGGCCCGCCACACCGACCCGTCCGGCATCGCCCGGAACGTCGGATCCCCCGGCCCGCGCCGCAACGGCCCGAGCACCAGCCCCAGGTCCAGCGGCCCGTCCGGCACCCACTCCCGCACCCGCCCGGGCCCCGCCGCCTGCCGCGGCACGCCCGAGCCCACGGCGACATGCCCCCCGCGCACCGTCGTGCGCGGGGGCCGGGGAGCGAACCGTCCTGCCATGGATGAGTCCCTGGGTGAGGAGACGAAGACCGTGAGGGCCCTACGAGGGTAGGCCCCGGCCGGTCCTTCTCACCCCACCTTCCTCACCGCACCTCGATGAACGCCCCCGGGTCCCGCTCCGCCCGCGGCCGGGGTTCCTCCGCCGGATGTCCCACCGCCACCGCGCCCATCGGGTCCCAGTCCGCCGGCAGCTCCAGCACCTCGCGCACCACGTCCCGGCAGAACATCGTCGAGGACACCCACGCCGACCCCAGCCGCTCCCCGGCCAGCGCGACCAGGAGGTTCTGCACGCCGGCACCGGCGGCGACGACGAACATCTCCCGCTCGGCGCCGTCCCGCCGCGCGTCCCCGTAGGTGTGCGAGCCGTCCATGACCAGGCAGGGGACGACGAGGTAGGGCGCGTTGCGCAGGACGTCCCCGCGCCGCACCCGCCTGGCGATCGACTCCTGCGACTTTCCGTCCCGCCGCAGATCGGCGATCCACGCCTCCCGCATGGCGTCCAGCAGCCGCGTCCGCGACTCCTGCGACTCCAGCAGCACGAACCGCCACGGCGTCGTGTGGTGCGGCGCGGGCGCCGTCACGGCCGCGGCCACCGCCCGCCGTACGGCACCGGGGTCGACGGGCTCGTCCGTGAAGGCCCGGACCGTGCGCCGCTGGGTCACCGCCAGCCGGACCGCCTCCGACGTGCCGAGGCGGAACATGTCGTCGCGGGCGCCGCGCACCAGGGCCCGCGCCCCCTCTCCGCCGTCCTCCCCCACGACGCGGGACAGCCCGCGCACCACCGCGACGGGCAGCCCGGCTGCCTTGCCCTTGACGAGGTCGCCCGCGGCGGCGAGTTCGTCGGCCGTGGCGACGACGGTGGCGCTGAGCGGGTTGCCGTGGGCGTCCGTGCCCCCGCGCAGGTCGTCGAGCACGCGCACTCCGGCGGCGCCGATCGCCACGTCCGTCAGCCCGGCCCGCCAGGGCCGCCCGAACGTGTCGGTCACGACGACCCCGACGTCGACGCCGAGGGCGTCGCGCAGCCCCTCGCGCAGGGCACGGGCCGACGCGTCCGGGTCCTCGGGCAGCAACAGCACCGTGCCGGCAGGGGTGTTGGAGGCGTCGACCCCGGCCGCGGCCATGACCAGGCCCTGCCGGTTCTCGACGATCCGCAGGCTGCCCCGGCGGGCGACCACCCGGACCGTCTCGGCGTCGATCGCGGCCTCCCGGTCCGCCGCCCGGACGATCCGGCCCTCCGCCTTGGACACGATCTTCGACGTGACCAGCAGGATGTCCCCGTCGGCCAGCCCGGGCTCGGCGGCGGCTATCAGTTTGGCCAGATCGTCCCCGGCGGCGACCTCGGGGAGCCCGCTCACGGCCCACACCCGGTATCCGCCGGTGCGCTGCTCGTCACCGCTCACGCGCCGCGCACCTCCTCCGCCAGGGCCAGCGCCTCCCGGGCCATCCGCGCGGTCGCGTCGGTGTCGGTCATCATCAGCGGCACGGCCCGGCAGCGGATCCCGGCCGCCTCGACCCGCTCCACCGCGCCCGCGTCGACCGTGTCGACGAGCCAGCCGTCCAGCAGGCCCGACCCGTAGTGCTCGGCCACCGCCGACGCCGTCGACTCCACGCCCACCGCGGCCAGCACCTTGTCGGCCATGCCCCGCACGGGCGCGTCACCGACGATGGGGGAGAGGCCGACCACCGGCACCCCGGCCTCGGCGATCGCCTCCCGGATGCCGGGCACCGCGAGGATCGTGCCGATCGACACCACCGGGTTGGACGGCGGGAACAGGATCACGTCCGCCTCGGCGATGGCCTCCAGGACGCCCGGCGCGGGCTTCGCCTGGTCGGCGCCGACCGGCACGACCGCCTGCGCGGGCACCGAGGCGCGCAGCCGCACCCAGTACTCCTGGAAGTGGATCGCCTTGCGCTCCCCGTCGATCTCGACCGCCACATGGGTCTCGACCCGGTCGTCGGTCATGGGGATCAGCCGCACGCCCGGCTGCCACCGGTCGCACAGGGCCTGCGTCACCGCGCTCAGCGGGTACCCGGCGCCGATCATCTGCGTCCGCACGATGTGCGTGGCGAAGTCCCGGTCGCCGAGGCCGAACCACTCGGGCCCGACGCCGTACGCCCCGAGTTCCTCCTTCAGGTGGAAGGTCTCGTCGGCCCGGCCCCAGCCCTGCTCCTCGTTGATGCCGCCGCCGAGCGTGTACATCACCGTGTCGAGGTCCGGGCAGACCTTCAGCCCGAAGAGGTGGATGTCGTCGCCGGTGTTGCCGATGACCGTGATGTCCGCGTCCGGCGCGGCCCGCTTCAGACCACGCAGGAACCGGGCACCACCGATGCCGCCTGCCAGAACCACAATGCGCATGGGAGCCAGTCTCGCAGGCGCCTGTGACAACCGGTGCGCGGCTGTGGACAACCGGCGACGCGCACCGGTCAGGCCGTGACGGCGCCCGGCTCGGTGCGGGCGTCGCAGTGCGGGGCCGTGTGCATCGGCATCTCCGTCAGCCCCGGGTGGTACACGTGCAGACTCACCGCCGGTTCCAGTGCGTCGTTCACCACCTCGTGTACGTACCCCGGCGCGAACACGCGTTGCGCGCCCGCGCGCAACGCGCGCGTGCCCCGCTCCGTGCGCTCGGTCAGCGTGCCCTCCAGCACGGTCAGCACCCCGGAGGAACGGCCGTGGTCGTGCAGCCCGCTGCCCTGCCCGGGCACCCAGGACAGCAGCCAGACCTCGTAGCCCGGACCGCTGCGCAGCCGGTGGTACCAGCGGCTGGTCGCGTCGTAGCGGACGAGGTGCTCCCACTGGGAGCGGTCCTCGGCGAGGGTGCGGGCGAGTCCGACGAAATCGGCGACGGTGGACGGATGCTCCCGCGGGGTCTGGAGCAGGTGCGTGACCTCGAGGATGTCGCCGGCGATCTGGAGGTCGCTGTCGCTGTTCATGGGTGTGGTGGTTCCTCAGTGAAAAGAAGGTCAGAGGGAACGGCGGCCGGGAGACGGGTGGCCCGGCCTTCAGCTGGAGCGGGTGGGGCTCAACAGCTGGAACAGCAACAGCTACAGCGAGCGTGGGCAGCACCGACGGACCCGGCGGTGCGGGTCGTGGTGAGTGCCAAGTTCGCGAGCATGCCCACAAGGACACCGGTTCACACCCGCACTGTCAACTCGGCACCCGGTATGTGGGATGTGGTTCACCTCATCCGGTCGATCCCTCAGATGAAAGGTTTGTTCATGGCCTTGCCGGGACACATGGCGTCCATCCGGACGGACAAACCCCGTTGCGCACTCGTGATCCAAATGTGATCCGGTTCGCTTCGAGGGACGTGTCGGAACGGGATCGAACTCCTGGGCGTCCTTCTCCACAGAGGTCTGCGAGGGGTCCGGCGGACAGCGTGAGCCCTTCGGGGCTCCGTCTGTGTGTCAGGTTTTATGGTGATTTGAACACTTTCCGCATGGGCTTGGTTCCGCAGAGTGAATAAGGGGCTCAATAGCAGATCTCGGCTTGACTCGCCCGGAGCCGCACACTTGTAATTTCACTCGTGTCGTTCAGCCGGAATCGGTAACGGCTAGATCACGGGGACGCGAAAGACAGACGAGGGGCGCACATGACCGAGACGGTGCAGCAACTGCTGGTCGACGACGCGGACGAGGAGCTCGGCTGGCAGGAGCGCGCACTGTGCGCCCAGACCGACCCCGAGTCCTTCTTCCCCGAGAAGGGCGGCTCGACCCGGGAGGCCAAGAAGGTCTGCCTCGCCTGCGAGGTCCGCTCCGAGTGCCTCGAATACGCCCTCGCCAACGACGAGCGCTTCGGCATCTGGGGCGGCCTGTCCGAGCGGGAGCGCCGCCGGCTCAAGAAGGCGGCCGTCTGACCCGGCCCCCGGTGTGAACGGCCCGTCGCGGGTGGGTTGTCCACAGGCGGCGGGCCCCCTTGTTGCGCAGCCGATAGTGTGGTCGCTCGTCCGAGACGCCACGCTGCCCCCACCGGTCGCGGGCGTCCACCGCAGTCCACCGAACCGGGGCCCGTACCTCGATGTCCGTGCACAGCCACCCGGCAGCTCATCACGACAGCGCTGCCACACCTGAGTTCCCGCGTCATGTGGTGACCGCGGTCCTCGTCTCCCACGACGGCGCCCGCTGGCTGCCCGACGCGCTGGCCGGACTGCTCGGCCAGGAGCGGCCCGTCCAGTACGCGATGGGAGCCGACACCGGCAGCGCGGACGACTCCGCCCAGCTGGTCACCGACGCCCTCGGCGCCGACCGCGTGCTGCACCTGGCCCGCCGCACGGGCTTCGGCCAGGCCGTCGAGGAGTGCGACCGCACGGCCCCGCACCTCACCCCGGAGGAACTGCCGTACCTGAAGCGGCCCAGCGGCTGGGACCCCGTCACGCGCTCGTGGCGCGACGACGCCTACGACCTGCCCGAGCTCCCGCACGGCGAGCCGGTCCAGTGGCTGTGGCTGCTGCACGACGACTGCGCCCCCGAGCCCGACGCCCTGGCCCAGCTGCTGCGGGTCGTGGACAACGAGTACGAGCTGGGCCGCGAGGACGTCGCCGTCGTAGGCCCCAAGCTGCGCGGCTGGTACGACCGGCGTCAGCTGCTGGAGGTCGGCGTCACCATCGCCCACTCCGGCCGCCGCTGGACCGGCCTGGACCGCCGCGAGCAGGACCAGGGCCAGCACGACCACGTCCGGCCCGTGCTGTCGGTGTCCACCGCCGGCATGCTGATCCGCCGCGACGTCTTCGAGCAGCTCGGTGGCTTCGACCGGCACCTGCCCCTCATGCGCGACGACGTCGACCTGTGCTGGCGCGCCCACGCGGCCGGCTACCGCGTCCTCGTCGCCCCCGAGGCGGTCGTCCGGCACGCCGAGGCGGCCTCCCGCGAGCGCCGCACGGTCGACTGCGTCGGCCGCACGGCCGCTTCCCCGCACAAGGTCGACAAGGCCGGCGCCGTCTACACCCTGCTCGTCAACTCCCGTACGGCCGTGCTCCCCTGGGTGCTGCTGCGGATCGTGCTCGGCACCCTGCTGCGGACCCTCGCCTACCTCGTCGGCAAGGTGCCCGGACAGGCCGTCGACGAGATCCGCGGCCTGATGGGCACGCTGCTGCGGCCCGAGCGGATCCTCGCCGGGCGGCGCGGCAGAGGCGCTCCTCAGATCGACAAGGGCGAGCTGCGGCAGCTGTTCCCGCCGCCCGGCGCGACCATCCGGGCCACCGTCGAGCAGGTCGCAGGCGACCTCGTGGGCCGCTCCGACCCGGAGATCGCCTCCGGCGCCGGACGGCACGGCGGAGCCGTCGAGTCGGGCCCGGGCGGCGACGACGCCGACTTCCTGGAGATCGAGCAGTTCGCCCGGCTCAAGCGCATCGCGCGCAAGCCCGGCCCGGTGCTCTTCCTGGTGCTCCTGCTCGTCTCCCTGGCCGCCTGCCGCGCGCTGCTGGGCGGCGGTGCCCTCGCGGGCGGCGCGCTGCTGCCCGCCCCGGCCGACTCCGCCGAGTTGTGGGCGCGTTACCTGGACGCCTGGCATCCGGTCGGCGCCGGCGGGACCTCCGCCGCGCCCCCGTACGTGGCGATCGTGGCGATGCTGGCGTCCCTGCTGTTCGGCTCGGCCGGCCTCGCCGTCACGCTGCTGCTCGTCTGCTCGGTGCCGCTGGCCGGCCTCACCGCGTACTTCGCCTCCCGTCCCCTGGTCGAGTCCCGGCTGCTGCGCGCCTGGGCGGCCGTGGTCTACGCCTTCCTGCCCGCCGCCACCGGCGCCCTCGCCGGCGGCCGGATCGGCACGGCCGTGCTGGCGGTGCTGCTGCCGCTCGTCGCCCGCGCGGGCATCGCCGCGAGCGGCCTGGCCAACCCGGCCGGCACGCGCGGCAGCTGGCGCGCCACCTGGGCGTACGCGCTGCTGCTGACCATCACCACGGCGTTCACGCCCGTGGTGTGGCCGGTCGCGCTGCTGCTCGGCCTCGGTCTGCTGGCCCTGCGCCGGTCCGACCTCCCGGCCTACGGGCTGCGCTTCCTCGCCCAGCTCGGCACACCCCTGCTGCTCCTCGCGCCCTGGTCGCTGACGCTGCTCCCGTTCGGCTTCTTCCGGGAGGCCGGCCTGGAGTACGGCCCCTCGGCGGCCTCCGCCCTCGACCTGCTCGGCGCCAGCCCGGGCGGCCCCGGCACCGTCAGCGGCCTGATGCTCATCGGCATCGTGCTGGCCGCGCTCGCCGCCCTGCTGCGCCGAGAACGCCAGGCGGGCATCCGCACGGCCTGGACGGCCGCCCTGATCGGCTACGTCTTCGCGGTGCTGTCCAACGGCTCCGCCTGGGCCGGCCCCGCCACCCTCGTCTACGGCATCGCCCTCCTCGCGGCCGCCGCGCTCGGCGCCGACGGGGCACGTGCGCGCGTGGCCGAGCAGAGCTTCGGCTGGCGCCAGCCGGTCGCCGCCCTGATCGCCTTCGCCTCGGCCGCGGGCCCGCTGCTGATCGCCGCCGGCTGGATGATCCGCGGCGCCGACGGACCGCTGGAGCGGCGCGACCCCACGCAGGTCCCCGCGTTCGTGGCTGAGGAGAGCGGCACCCGCGACCAGGCCCGCACCCTCGTCCTCGACAGCGACTCGGGCGCCCACGTCGGCTACATGCTGGTGCGCGGCTCCGGCGCCCGCCTCGGCGACGGCGAGATCGCCGCGGCCGACGGCGAGAACAGCCGGCTCGACAAGGTCGTCGCCAACCTGGTCGCGGGCTCCGGTGCCGACCAGGCCGACCAGCTCGGCGGCTTCGCCGTGCGCTACGTCCTCGTCCAGCAGGGCACGCCCCGCGAGATCACCCGCGTCCTGGACGCCACGCCGGGCCTGACCCGGCTCAGCCAGCAGAGCGGCGGCGCGCTGTGGCGGATCGACCGCGAGGTCGCCCGCGCCATGATCGTCCCCGCCTCCGGCTCGGGCACGCCCCAGCCGGTCGCGGCGGGCCCCGTCGAGGTCCACACCACGCTCCCGGCCGGCGCCGGCGGGCGTGTCCTGCGCCTGGCCGACACCGCCTCCGACGCCTGGACCGCCACCCTCGACGGCAAGCCGCTCACCCCCACCACGGTCGACGGCTGGGCCCAGGGCTTCGAACTCCCCGCCGGCGGCGGCCGGCTGGACGTCACCTACGACGAGCCGATCGGCCACACCGCCTGGCTGTGGACCCAGGGCGCGCTCGCCCTGGTCCTGGTGGTGCTCGCCCTGCCCGGCCGGCGCCGCGACATCGACGACGACCTGCCCGAGGAGCCCGCCGCCCCCGCCCAGGCCGTCGCCGGCGAGGGCCGCCGTGCCCGCCGCCTGCGCGCCCAGGCGGAGGCCGAGACGGAAGGCGCGCCGGAGCCCGAGGAGTTCCCGCAGTTCCCGCCCCCGCAGGCCGAGCAGCCCCCGGTGAGCGTCCCCCAGCAGAACCACGGCCAGTGGGACACCACCGGCTACCCGGGCGGCGATCACGCCGGCTACGCCGACCCGTACCGGAACGCCCCGTACCCGGCCGACGCCTACGGGCAGCAGCAGTACCAGGCGGATCCGTACCAGGGCGGCCAGTACGACCCGTACGCGTACGGCGGTGGTCCCCAGCCCCCGTCCCATGACCAGCAGGGCTACGACGAGCAGGGCTACGACCAGCAGGGCTACGACCAGGCCTACACCCAGGGCTACGGCACGCCGTACGACCCGGCGCAGCAGCATCACCCCCACGGCACGGGCAGTGAGCGTCCCGACGGGAGCCAGCAGTGAACCGCACGACCCTGTCCCTGATCGCCGGCACGACCGCGCTCGCCGCCGTCACCGGCTTCGCCGCGCTGTCCCAGCCGGACGCGCCCGGCGCGGAGACCACCGCCAAGGCGGCCGCCCAACTGCCCGTGGAGCGCACGAGCCTGCTGTGCCCCGCGCCCAGCACGTCCGACATCGCGGAGACGTCCTACACCTCCTTCACGCCCGTCACGAAGGGCACCGGCAGCGGCGGCAAGGCCGAACTCCGCGCGGCGGCACAGCAGTCGGCGGACGGACCGGCCGCGGGCGAGGACGACGGCGAGTCAGGCGGAAAACAGACCGGAAAACAGACCGGAAAGCAGACCGGAAAACAGACCGGGAAGCCCGTGCTGGCCCCCAAGGAGCCCGGCGAGCCCGTCACCGCCGACAGCTCCGGCGCCGAGGCGCCCGCCCTGGTCGGTACCGCCGACGGCCGCTTCGCGCCGGGCTGGACGGTCCAGGAGACAACCGAGGTCGCCGCCGGGACCGGCCGCGGTCTGCAGGGCGTCAACTGCACCGCTCCCGACACGGACTTCTGGTTCCCGGGCGTCAGCACCGCGGCCGACCGCACCGACTACGTCCACCTGACCAACCCCGACGACTCGGCGGCCGTGGTCGACATCGAGCTGTACGGCAAGGACGGCGCCCTGAAGTCGGCGGTGGGGGAGGGCCTGACGGTCCAGCCCCACTCCACCGACCCGGTCCTGCTGTCCACCCTGACCGACGAGGAGCAGTCCGGCCTCACCGTGCACGTCAACGTGCGCAGCGGACGGGTCGGCGCCGCCGTGCAGGCCCTGGACGACAGGATCGGCGGCGACTGGCTGGCCGCGTCCGCCGACCCCGCGGGCAGTCTGGTGCTGCCCGGCATCCCCAAGGACGCCACCTCCGTGCGCCTGGTCGCCTTCGCCCCCGGCGACGCCGACGCGGACCTCAAGGTGCGCCTGGCCTCCCCCTCCGGCCTGATCACCCCGGCCGGTCACGAGACGGTCCACGTCAAGGGCGGCATGACGACCGCCGTCGACCTCGGTGACGTGACCCGCGGCGAGGCCGGCTCCCTGGTGCTGACGCCGACGGACCGGTCGGTGCCGGTGGTGGCGGCCGTACAGGTGGTGCGCGGCAAGGACGGCAAGCAGGAGTCGGCGTACATCCCGGCCACCCGCCCCGTCGGCACGCGCGCGACGTCCGCGGACAACAGCGCCGAGGACAGCACCCTGTCCCTGACCGCCCCCGGCCGCGCGGCCACCGTCAAGGTCACCGCCTCGGCGGGCAGCGAGGGCGGCACGCCGGTGTCGAAGACGTACACGATCAGGGCCGGCACGACCCAGGACATCGAGCCCCCGGTCCCCGCCGGCCTGAAGGGCACGTTCGCGCTGACGGTCGAGCCGGTCTCCGGCGGCCCGGTCTACGGCGCCCGCACGCTCGCGGCGACGGAGGGCGGCGTCCCGGCGTTCACCGTGCAGACGCTCCCCGACGACCGGGGGACGGTGGCCGTGCCGGAGGCGGACGAGGACCTGTCGGTGCTGCAGAAGTAACGCCGAGGGGCCGGTTCGGCCCGGTGCTCAGAGGAAACCGGGGGCCGCCTCAGCCCTGGTCCTCCCCGTACCGCGGGTCGACGGTCTCCGGGGTGAGCCCCAGCAGCTCGGCGACCTGCTCGACGACGACCTCGTGCACCAGCGCGGCGCGCTCGTCGCGGCCCTTGGTGCGGATCTCGACCGGCCGCCGGTAGATCACCACGCGTGCGGGGCGGCCCTCGCGCGCGCTGATCGTGCCGCCGAGCGGGACCGCCTCGTCGTTCCAGGCCTGGCCGGGCCCGTCGAGCCGCGGCACCTCCAGCACCAGGAAATCGATGTCGGCGAGCTGCGGCCACCGGCGCTCCAGGCGTTCCACGGAGTCCTGCACCAGGTCCGCGAACGCCTCCGCGCGGCTCGCGGCGAGCGGCACCTGCGGGGGTGCGATCGGGCCGCGCATGCCCCGGCCGTGGCGATCACGGCGGCGGGGCCCGGGGGCGGCGGCACGGGGCGTTACGGGCTTGTCCATCACTGGTGAAGGGTAGTCCCCGCCGCGCCCCCGCGCCCGGCGCCGCACGGCGGCACGGACGGCTTCCGGCCGACCCGTTCGGCATGTCGTTACATGACCATTCAAGCCAAGGTTGGGCTCGATTCCGTATCCCGCCGAGACCGGCGACCTCACGGCAATTGAGGGTTTTGTGATGACTCTTGACCGCTTACGGGACGGTTCGGCATCGCTCGCGACCATGTCCGGGCAGGTCAGGAAGGTACCCCCGAAAGGGGGTGTGGGACGTCTCACAGCACGACACGGTGGAGTGACCTGGTGGAGAGTCGTCGCGGCCCGCTCAAGAGTGCGGTACCGTCCAACGTCGTGAGCCCTGTACGTCGCTGTTCGCGCACCGCCTGCGGCCGTCCCGCCGTCGCGACGCTGACGTACGTCTACGCCGACTCGACCGCGGTCCTCGGCCCGCTCGCCACCTACGCCGAACCCCACTGCTACGACCTGTGCGCCGAGCACTCCGAGCGCCTCACCGCCCCGCGCGGCTGGGAGGTCGTCCGGCTGCTCGACGGCTCGGCCCCGGCCCGCCCGAGCGGGGACGACCTGGAAGCGCTCGCGAACGCCGTGCGGGAGGCCGCCCGCCCCCAGGAGCGGGCGGCCGGAGCCGGTGGCGGCGGCCGTGCGGCCGACCCGATGGAGGTCGCGCGGCGAGGGCACCTGCGGGTCCTGCGGTCGCCCGACAACTGACCGGGCTTCCGTCCCTCCCGACTCGGCTCCTCCGTTTCTCCCCACGCGCCCCCATTGACGCCAGGTTGGCGCGGACATGACCATTCCGTTCCGAGGTCGCGAGAAATCGCTCTCGCATGGCGGAAACCGGGGAGGCGCCCGTGTACGTCCAGGAACTGGAACCCGTCGCCGGCTCGCTCGGCCTGTCCGCCCTGGTGGCCGCCCTGCCCTTGGTGATCGTCCTGGTCCTGCTCGGCGGCCTGCGCGCGAAGGCGCACCTGGCGGGTCTGACCGGCCTCCTCGCGGCCGTCCTGGTCGCCTCGCTCGCCTACGGCATGCCGCTCGGCCAGACCCTCTCCAGCGGCGCCCAGGGCGCCGTCTTCGGCCTCTTCCCCATCCTGTGGATCGTCGTCAACGCGCTGTGGGTGTACCGGATGACCGTCCGCACCCGGCACTTCGACATCCTGCGCCGGTCCTTCGGGCGGCTCTCCGACGACCCGCGCATCCAGGCCCTCGTCATCGCCTTCTGCTTCGGGGCCCTGCTGGAGGCGCTCGCCGGCTTCGGGGCACCCGTCGCGATCAGCGCGGTCATGCTGGTCGCCCTCGGCTTCGAACCGGTGCGCGCCGCCGTCGTCGCGCTGGTCGCCAACACCGCGCCGGTGGCCTTCGGCGCGATGGGCACCCCGGTCGTCACCCTCGCCCAGGTGACGGGCCTTCCGCTGGACTCCGTCGCGTCCGTGGTGGGCCGTCAGACACCGTTGCTGGCCCTCGTGGTGCCCCTGGTGCTGGTCTGGCTGGTGGACGGCCGGCGCGGGCTGCGCGAGACCTGGGTGCCCGCCCTGGCGTGCGGAGCCGCCTTCGCCGTCGCACAGTTCGCCGCCTCCAACTACGTCTCCGCCCAACTCGCCGACATCGGCGCCGCCCTGGCCGGAGCCGGCGCCCTGGTCGCCGTCCCGCACGCGCGCGTGCCCGCCGCCGAGTCCGTACGCGCCTCCGTGCTGACCGGCGTCCGCAGCGACGAACTGGACCAGGAGGACCCGCCCCGCGAGGTGCTGCGCGCCTACGCCCCCTACGCGCTGATCGTCGCGGTCTTCTCAGGCGCCCAGATCCCGGCCGTCAAGGTCTGGCTGGCCCGGGCCACCCAGACCTACGACTGGCCCTTCCTGAACGTGGCGGGACCCGACGGCGAACCCGTCGGCGGCAACGTCTTCACCTGGCCGATCGTGTCGACCGGCGGCACGCTCGTCCTGCTCGCCGGGATCGGCACGGCCGCCCTCCTCGGCGTCCACGCGCGCGTGGCCGTGCGGGAATGGCTGGCGACCGTCCACGAACTGCGCTTCGCGATCCTCACGGTGACGTCCGTCCTCGCGCTCGCCTACGTCATGAACCTCTCCGGACAGGCCGCCACCATCGGCCACTGCGTGGCGGCGGCCGGAGCCGGACTCGCCTTCCTGTCGCCCGTCCTCGGCTGGTTCGGCGTCGCCGTGACCGGCTCGGACACCTCCGCCAACGCCCTCTTCGGCGCCCTCCAGGTCACCGCCGCCCGCGAGTCCGGACTCTCCCCCGAGCTGCTGGCCGCCGCCAACAGCTCCGGCGGCGTCCTCGGCAAGATGATCTCCCCGCAGAACCTCACCATCGCCTGCGCGGCCGTCGCACTGGCGGGCCGCGAGGGCGACCTGCTGCGCAAGGTGCTGCCCTGGAGCCTGGGCCTGCTGCTGGTGATGTGCCTGATCGTGGTCGGCCAGAGCACCCCGGCCCTGGGCTGGATGCTGCCCTGACCTGAGGTTACGGCTGTGGGTCCACGCGGCGACCGCCCGGCGGGCCACCGGCGGGTGCGGGTAGTTTGGACCGACCGATAGGACTTTCAGGAAGAGGCGGGGCGTGGCTGCTGATCTGTCGCAGGTCGTCAAGGCGTACGACGTACGCGGGGTCGTCCCCGACCAGTGGGACGAGTCCCTGGCCGAGCTCTTCGGGGCGGCCTTCGTACGGATCACCGGCGCGAGCGCGATCGCCACCGGGCACGATATGCGGCCCTCCTCACCGGGCCTGTCCCGGGCCTTCGCGCGCGGCGCCGCCGCACAGGGCGCCGACGTGACGGAGATCGGCCTGTGCTCGACGGACCAGCTGTACTACGCCTCCGGCGCGCTGGACCTGCCGGGCGCCATGTTCACCGCCTCCCACAACCCGGCGCAGTACAACGGCATCAAGATGTGCCGCGCGGGCGCCTCCCCCGTCGGCCAGGACACCGGCCTCGCGGAGATCCGCGAACTGGTCGAGCGCTGGAGCGAGTCGGGCGCCCCGGAGCCCGCCGCGACGACGGGCACGATCAGCGCCCGCGACACGTTGCCGGACTACGCGGCCCACCTGCGCTCGCTGGTCGACCTGACCTCCATCCGCCCCCTGAAGGTCGTCGTCGACGCGGGCAACGGCATGGGCGGCCACACCGTCCCCGAGGTCTTCGCCGGCCTGCCCCTGACCCTGGTGCCGATGTACTTCGAGCTGGACGGCACCTTCCCCCACCACGAGGCCAACCCCCTCGACCCGGCCAACCTCGTCGACCTGCAGAAGCGGGTCCGCGAGGAGGGCGCCGACCTGGGCCTGGCCTTCGACGGCGACGCCGACCGCTGCTTCGTTGTCGACGAGCGCGGCGAGCCCGTCTCCCCGTCGGCGATCACCGCCCTGGTCGCCTCCCGCGAACTGGCCCGGCACGGCGGCAGGGGCACGATCATCCACAACCTGATCACGTCCTGGTCGGTCCCCGAGGTCGTGAAGGAACAGGGGGGCACCCCGGTCCGCACCCGCGTCGGCCACTCCTTCATCAAGGCCGAGATGGCCCGCAGCGGCGCGATCTTCGGCGGTGAGCACTCCGCCCACTACTACTTCCGCGACTTCTGGAACGCCGACACGGGCATGCTGGCCGCCCTGCACGTCCTCGCGGCCCTCGGCGGCCAGCAGGGCACCCTGTCCGCCCTCGTCGCCTCCTACGACCGCTACACCGGCTCCGGCGAGATCAACTCCACGGTCGCCGACCAGCAGGCCAGCCTCGCCGCGATCCGCACGGCCTACGAGGGCCGCGACGGCATCACCCTCGACGGTCTCGACGGCCTCACCGTCTCCGCCGCCGACTGGTGGTTCAACGTCCGCCCGTCGAACACCGAACCCTTGCTGCGCCTGAACGCGGAGGCGAGGGACGCGGCGACCATGGCCCGCGTGCGGGACGAGGTACTGGCGATCATCAGGGGCTGAGGCCCCGGCCCCACCGGCGGTAACCTGACCAGGCACGTCCCAAGCGCCCGCACCTCGAAGGAACCCCTCATGCCCCTGGAATCCGGCCTCCTGGAGATCCTCGCCTGCCCGGCCTGCCACGCCCCCCTCAAGGAGCAGGAAGCCGAGCTGATCTGCACCGACACCCAGTGCGGCCTGGCCTACCCGGTGCGCGACGGCATCCCCGTGCTCCTCGTCGACGAGGCCCGCCGCCCCGCGTAGCCGGCACGTCGCACCGCCCGGGCGCACATACCTCCCGGGCCCTACGGGCACCGACGTAGCACGACATCCGCACAACGGACCCCGGCCACCGGAGGCTGCCGCTCATGCTCGACGAATCGCTGCTCGATTCCCCGGAGGGCCTCGCCGAGGCCGACCACCGCGGTTTGCTCCGCGGCGCCGCGGAAGCCGGCGCCCGCGTCCGCACGGCCGTCCGCCACGCGGCCGAGGCCGGCGTCAACGACCTCAAGCCCGACGGCCGGCCCCGCGCCGTCCTCATCGCCGGCCCCGGCGCCGCCGCCACCCACGCGGCCGACCTCATCGGCACGCTGGCCGGGGCGGGCAGCCCCGTCACCCGCCTCGCCCCCACCGGCGTCGCCCCCGCGGCTGGCGCTCTGCGCTGGGAACTGCCGGGCTGGGTCGGCTCGGTCGACCTCCTCCTGATCACCACCCCCGACGGCACCGAACCGGGCCTGTCCCTCCTCGCCGAGCAGGCCTACCGCCGCGGCTGCAGCGTCGTCGCCGTGGCGCCCAGCCGCTCCCCGCTCGCCGACGCCGTCAACGGCTCCCACGGCCTGTTCGTCCCCATGGCGACCGCCCCGTACGACCAGGAGGAGCCGTTCGCCGCGTCCGCGCCCGGCGTGCTGTGGGCCCTGCTCACCCCGCTCCTCGCGCTGCTGGACCGCACCGGCGTGCTCGCCGCCCCGCCGGACGTCCTCGGCAGGGTCGCCGACCGCCTCGACCGCGTCGCCGAACGCTGCGGCCCCGCCATCGCCACCTACAGCAACCCCGCCAAGACCCTGGCCGCCGAACTCGCCGACGCGCTCCCGGTCGTGTGGACCGAGGGCGTCTCGGCCGGCCCGGCGGGCCGCCGCTTCGCCGCCGCGCTCGCCGAACTCTCCGGCACCCCCGCGGTCGTCGCCGAGCTGCCCGAGGCCCTCGCCGCGCACAGCGCCCTGCTCGCCGGACCCCTGGCCGCCAGCGCCGACCCCGAGGACTTCTTCCGCGACCGGGTCGACGAACCGCCCGCCCTGCACGCGCGCGTGGTGCTCCTGCGCGACCGCCCCATCGGCGGCCTCACCGCCGCCCCCGGCGCCCGCGACCTCGCCCTCAGCCACGACACACCGATCAGCGAACTGGAACCGGAGGAGGGCGGCGAGCTCGAGACCCTCGCGGAACTGATCGCCATGACGGATTTCGCCGCGGTTTACCTGGCGCTCGCCTCGAGGGCCTGATCTTGCCCGGGACACCCTGACGCGCCCGCCCACCCGCACACGCAGAGAGAACCCCATGGACCGCCTCGACAACACCATCCGCCCCTACGCCTGGGGTTCCCCGACCGCCATCCCGCAGCTGCTCGGGGTCGAACCGACCGGCGAGCCGCAGGCGGAGATGTGGATGGGCGCCCACCCCGGCGCACCCTCGCGCACCGGGCGGGGCACGCTCGTCGAGGTCATCGACGCCGACCCGGAGAAGGAGCTCGGACCGGCCGCGGTCGCCCGGTTCGGCCCCCGCCTGCCCTTCCTGCTCAAGATCCTCGCCGCCGGGGCCCCGCTCTCCCTCCAGGTCCACCCCGACCTCGCCCAGGCCCAGCAGGGCTACGCGGACGAGGAGCGCCGCGGCATCCCCGTGGACGCCCCGCACCGCAACTACAAGGACGCCAACCACAAGCCCGAACTCATCTGCGCCCTCACCGCGTTCGACGGCCTGTGCGGCTTCCGCGCCCCGCTGGAGGCCGCCGGCCTGCTCGACGACCTCGGCGTCGCCTCCCTCAAGCCCTACGTCGACCTGCTCCACGCCCACCCCGAGGACGCCGCCCTGCGCGAGGTCCTCACGGCGATCCTCACCGCCGACCGCGAGGAGATGTCCCGCACGGTCGAGGAGGCGGCCGCCGCCTGCACCCGCATCGGCGGCGTCTACGCCCCCTACGCCGACATCGCCCACCACTACCCGGGCGACCCCGGCGTCATCGCCGCGATGCTGCTCAACCACGTCCGGCTGCAGCCCGGCGAGGCCCTCTACCTCGGCGCCGGCGTCCCGCACGCCTACCTGAACGGCCTCGGCGTGGAGATCATGGCCAACTCCGACAACGTCCTGCGCTGCGGCCTGACCCCCAAGCACGTCGACGTCCCCGAACTCCTGCGCATCGTCCGCTTCCACGCCGCCGACCCGGGCGTCCTGCGCCCCGAGGCGGCCCCGGACGGCGAGGAGGTCTACGAGACGCCCATCGACGAGTTCCGCCTCTCCCGCTACGTCCTGCCCGAGGCCGGCACCACCCACGACCTCACCCGCCCGGCCCCGCAGATCCTGCTCTGCACGGCCGGCACGGTCCGCGCCGGCGAGCACGACCTGACCCCCGGCGCGTCCGTCTTCGTCCCGGCCGGCGAAAAGGCCGAAGTGTCCGGAACGGGAACGCTTTTCCGGGCCACGGTCATCGCCTGACCGTTTCGACACCCCCCGGGCTGGTGACCTGAGACACCGCGGCCGGAACGGGCTGCAACAATGGCCCACCGTCAAGCACGGGCAAAGCCACGGGCGCCGCACACGGCGGCGTCCGGGCCCCGAAAACGGCGTACGAAGGGACAACGCGAACACATGAGCGCGTCAGGCGGCACCAAGGCGATCGTGGCGGCACTGGTCGCCAACCTCGCGATCGCGGTAGCGAAGTTCGTGGCGTTCCTCTTCAGCGGCTCGTCGTCGATGCTCGCGGAGTCCGTCCACTCGCTCGCCGACTCCGGCAACCAGGCACTGCTCCTGGTCGGCGGCAAGAAGGCCAAGCGCGAGGCCACCCCGCAACACCCCTTCGGCTACGGCCGCGAGCGCTACATCTACGCCTTCCTCGTCTCCATCGTGCTCTTCTCGGTCGGCGGCATGTTCGCCCTCTACGAGGGCTACGAGAAGATCAAGCACCCGCACGAGCTGACGCACTGGTACTGGCCGGTCGGCGTCCTGGTCTTCGCGATCATCGCCGAGACCTTCTCCTTCCGCACGGCCATCAAGGAGTCCAACCTCCTGCGCGGCAAGCGCTCCTGGAAGGAGTTCGTCCGCCACGCCAAGGCCCCCGAGCTCCCGGTCGTCCTGCTGGAGGACCTCGGCGCCCTCGTCGGCCTGATCCTCGCCCTCGGCGGCGTCGGCCTCGCCCTGCTCACCGGCGACGCCGTCTGGGACGGCATCGGCACCCTCTGCATCGGCATCCTGCTCATCCTGATCGCCCTGGTCCTCGCCGCCGAGACCAAGTCGCTCCTGCTCGGCGAGTCCGCCGGCACCGAGGAGACGCAGAAGATCGAGGCCGCCGTCGTCGACGGCGACACCGTCACCCGCATCATCCACATGCGCACGCTCCACCTCGGCCCCGAGGAGCTCCTCGTCGCCGCCAAGATCGCCGTCCGGCACGACGACACGGCCACGGAGATCGCCTCCGCCATCGACGCCGCCGAGGCCCGCATCCGCGAGGCCGTCCCCATCGCCCGCGTGATCTACCTGGAACCGGACATCTACAGCGAGACCGAAGCCGCCAAGGGCCCCGACCCCGAGGCCTCCCCCGGAGGCCCGGCCCCCGCGGCCCACTGACCCCTCACCTCGCGCCCACGGGGCCCGCCGGACCACCCGGCGGGCCCCGTCGCCGTCCCCGGCCGCGCCCCATGATCGGCTCGATGTGTTCGCGGACGGACTGGGGTTCGCCCCCGCCCCCGGTGTAGCTTGGGACGGAGCCAGACGTCGCTGCTGATGGCGGTCGGGCGGTCCCCCCGGGGACCGGCCGAGGGAGAGAGGGCCTCCGACGGACTGCGCTGCGCGTACGCGGGCATGCCTGTGTCCTCTTCCGGGCACCCCTGTGTCCGCCGCCGCGCAGACCAGCCGTACCCACCTCGACCCAACCCCCGAGGAGCAGCTCGCAATGACGACTGTCGAGAACCGACAGGACTTCAAGGTCGCCGACCTCTCCCTGGCCGAGTTCGGCCGCAAGGAGATCACCCTCGCCGAGCACGAGATGCCCGGCCTGATGGCGATCCGCAAGGAGTACGCCGAGGCGCAGCCCCTCGCCGGCGCCCGCGTCACCGGCTCCCTGCACATGACCGTGCAGACCGCCGTCCTCATCGAGACCCTGGTCGCCCTCGGCGCACAGGTCCGCTGGGCCTCCTGCAACATCTTCTCCACCCAGGACCACGCGGCCGCCGCCATCGCCGTCGGCCCGAACGGCACCCCGGACAACCCGCAGGGCGTCCCCGTCTTCGCCTGGAAGGGCGAGACGCTGGAGGAGTACTGGTGGTGCACCGAGCAGGCGCTGACCTGGCCGGACAGCCCCACCGGCGGCCCCAACATGATCCTGGACGACGGCGGTGACGCCACCCTCCTCGTCCACAAGGGCGTCGAGTACGAGAAGGACGGCAAGGTCCCCTCGCCCGACACCGCCGAGTCCGACGAGCACCGCGTCATCCTGGAGCTGCTGACCCGCACCCTGGGCGAGAACCCCCGGAAGTGGACCCAGCTCGCCTCCGAGATCCGCGGTGTCACCGAGGAAACCACGACCGGCGTCCACCGCCTGTACGAGATGCAGCGCGACGGCGTCCTCCTCTTCCCGGCGATCAACGTGAACGACGCCGTCACCAAGTCGAAGTTCGACAACAAGTACGGCTGCCGCCACTCGCTCATCGACGGCATCAACCGCGCCACCGACGTCCTCATCGGCGGCAAGACCGCGGTCGTCTGCGGCTACGGCGACGTGGGCAAGGGCTGCGCGGAGTCCCTGCGCGGACAGGGCGCCCGCGTGATCGTCACCGAGATCGACCCGATCTGCGCCCTCCAGGCCGCGATGGACGGCTACCAGGTCACGACCCTCGACGAGGTCGTCGACAAGGCCGACATCTTCATCACCACGACCGGCAACAAGGACATCATCATGGCCTCGGACATGGCCAAGATGAAGCACCAGGCCATCGTCGGCAACATCGGCCACTTCGACAACGAGATCGACATGGCCGGCCTCGCCAAGATCCCCGGCATCGTCAAGGACGAGGTCAAGCCGCAGGTCCACACCTGGACCTTCCCCGACGGCAAGGTGATCATCGTCCTGTCCGAGGGCCGCCTGCTGAACCTGGGCAACGCCACCGGCCACCCGTCGTTCGTGATGTCCAACTCCTTCGCGGACCAGACCCTGGCCCAGATCGAGCTGTTCACCAAGCCCGACGAGTACCCGACCGGCGTCTACGTGCTGCCCAAGCACCTCGACGAGAAGGTCGCCCGCCTCCACCTCGACGCGCTCGGCGTGAAGCTGACGACGCTCCGCCCCGAGCAGGCCGAGTACATCGGCGTGAAGGTCGAGGGTCCGTACAAGCCGGACCACTACCGCTACTGAGCCCAGCAGCACCGCTGCCGGTCAGTCGGCCACCGGTCAGAACCCCGAGGCAGGCCCCCCGCACCCCCGTGCCGGGGGGCCTGCCCCGTTCCGGCCGACCGGCGTTCCGGCCCGGCCGGTGACCGGCCCCAGCCCGTCAGGACCCATAACCCCCATGCCCCGCGGCCGTTATTCGCTCCACGATCCGCACGATCACACCCCCCTCGCGGAAGAACACTTCCAATGCGCCCCCGGCCCCTCCGGCTGGCGCTACGTCTCCCAGCTGACCACCCCCTCGGGCGATCACCACGGCTCGGTCGACCTCACCCTCGACGAACTCGGCCGCCCCCTCCGCCTCGAACTCCACGCCGCCGCCTGGCAGGTCCGCGGCGCCGCCCTCGACGGTGTCACCTGGGTCCGCACCGACCCCACCGGAACTGACGCCACGGAAGGCAATGTGCGCGCCCACGCCTTCACCGGCACCTCCCCGGCGTTCCTCGTCGCCACCGCCCGTCTCCTGCGCCTCACCCCCTCGGCCGCCACCCGCGTACGCCTCGTCGCCTTCACCGATCCGGTCCTCGCCCCGCGTACCGTGGACCAGTCGTGGACCTTGCTGAAAAGAGAAGCACACACCACTGACAACGGCCCGCTGATCGTGGACGAATACCAGGTCACAGCCCTGGACACGGGCGAACAGCACCTCGTGCACATCGCCGGCGACGTGGTGCTCGCGGCCCCCGGCATCGAGCTGGAAGACCTCGAGTCACCCCCGTCGCAGTTCAGCTGAGCGGGAAGTCCCGCGCCCTCGCCCAGGCCGGGCCCCCGACTAGGCCGGCGGCACGAACCCCGTGCCCGGACGCCTTCCGCCCGTCGCCTCATCCGACGCGGCCGTCCGCCCCTCACGAGCCGGCTCGGACCGGCCCCCCGACGCCACGACCGGAGATCCCGTCGCAGCCGCGGGGGGAGCGGCAGGCGGCGCCGGAACAGCCGGCGGGGCGAACGCCGACGGGGCCGGCGCACCGGACGCGGTCGGTCCATCGACCACGCTCGACGCACCGGACGCGGTCGATGCACCGGTACCGTCCGCCCCACCGGACCGCGTCGGCCCAGCGGCGGGAACCGCAGCCGCCCCCGAACCGCCGCCGAAGGCCCGCCGCGCCTCCCGCGCCTGCCGCTCCTGCACCACGGCCGCCAGATAGGCCGCCGGCGGAATCCCGTGCGGCACCGGAGCCCCCGTACGTGCCGCGAGATCGGACGCCAGCCGCTCCGCCATCGACCAGCCCACCTGCGGATCCAGCTGCTGCATCCGCGTCAGGTACTGCCGCACCGCAAGCCACAACCCGTCCGGCACCGCCGACAGATCGAGCTGCGAGAACCGCCCCGCCAGCCACGGCGGAGGAGGCGGCACGAACCCGGTCCGCGTGACCGGGATCCGCTCCCGTACGACGAGGGTCCCCGCGAACACGTCCCCCAGCCGCCGCCCGCGCGCCGACACGAACGAGGCGATACAGGCGAGGATCCCAAAGGTCATCAGGATCTCGATCACCCCGATCAGACCCCGCACCAGCGCGTGCCGGAACCGGATCGGCCCGCCGTCGTCCCGCACCACACGCAGGCCGCAGGCCAGCTTCCCGAGCGACCGCCCATGACTGAGCGTCTCCACCGCGATCGGCCCGCCCACCAGCACCAGAACGAACGACGCGATCGACAGCGCCGTCTGCGCCGCCTGGTCCAGCGAAGCAGTGGAAGCGACCAGCGCGATGGTCACGGCGACGTAGACCGCCATGGCCGCCACCAGATCGAGCAGCACGGCCAGCGCCCTGCTGGGCAGCCTCGCGGGGCGCAGCTCCAACGCCACAGCCTCGCCCGTCACCAGCTCACTCACGCACGCCGTCCTTCCCCTGCCCTGCCCCCGACAGGGCCAGTCTGCCAAGCTGAGAGCGCATCGCGCCGCAGTACGACAAGCTGATCCACGACGAGCCGCCGACGAACAGCCGAGGAGCAGGCACACCGATGGACCTCGACGTCTTCGTCTCCGCCCACCGAGCGGAGTGGGACCGCCTCGAAGCCCTGCTCCGCCGCCAGCGCCGCCTCAGCGGCGCGGAGGCCGACGAACTCGTCACCCTCTACCAGCGCACCGCCACGCACCTCTCGCTGATCCAGTCCAGCGCCCCCGACCCCCAGCTGACCGGCCGGCTCAGCCAGCTCGTGGCACGCGCGCGTAGTGCCGTCACGGGAACACGACGGGCCTCCTGGCGCGACGTCACCCGTTTCCTCGCCCACGGTTTCCCCGCCGCCGTCTACAGGTCCCGCCGCTGGTGGGTACCGACGGCGCTCCTCTCCACGGCCGTGGCGGTCCTCCTGGGCTGGTGGATCGGCACCCACCCCGAGGTCCAGGCCTCCATCGCGGCGCCCAGCGAACTCCGCGAGCTGACCCGCCCGGGCGGCCAGTACGAGACGTACTACTCCAGTCACCCGGCGGCCAGCTTCGCCGCCCAGGTGTGGACGAACAACGCCTGGGCCGCCGCCCTCTGCCTGATCCTGGGCGTCTTCCTGGGACTGCCGGTCATCTGGATCCTCTTCCAGAACATGCTCAACCTCGGGATCGGCTTCGGCCTGATGTCCTCGGCCGGCCGCCTCGACACCTTCCTCGGGCTGGTGCTCCCACACGGCCTGCTCGAACTGACCGCGGTCTTCGTCGCCGCCGGCACCGGCCTGCGCCTCGGCTGGACCCTCATCGACCCGGGCCCGCGCACCCGGCGCATCGCTCTGGCCGAGGAGGGCCGGGCCGCCATCGGCATGGCCATCGGCCTGGCCCTGGTCCTCTTCGTCTCCGGCGCCATCGAAGGCTTCGTCACCCCGTCCGGCCTCCCGACCTGGGCCCGCATCACCATCGGAGTCGTCGCCGAACTGGCCTTCCTCGCGTACGTCTGGATCCTGGGCGGCCGTGCGGCCCGCGCGGGAGAGACCGGGGACGTGGAGGCGGCGGAGCGCAGCGCGACCGTCCCCACGGCCGCGTGATCCTCCCCCCGACCACCGGATGTGCGACCACGTCCGTTCAACTGCTAGTCTCCTCTTCGCCCCACAGGAGCCGTTGACACGGCGAGCGTGGGGAGGTAGATTCGAACAGTTGCCTGGAGAAGGGGTTCTCCCCTCGGGCCGGCGACGGTGAGCATCTGTCTGCTTCTTGAATCACTGATTCCAATGAAGCCCCTCCCGATGAATCGGAAACGAATGGCCGGTCAATCCGGTCCGAAGCTTCTGATAAAGTCGGAACCGCCGGAAAGG
>NZ_JAPSKN010000047.1 GCF_031181705.1 Streptomyces sp. | reverse complement strand
TTGCGCGCGGCCCTCCTCAGGTCGTACTCGTGGATGATCGCCTTGGCGTGGCCGTACGCCAGGTTGTGTTCGTGCCGGAGCCAGCTGACCTTTTCCTCGAAGCGGAAGAGTGCCGGGCCTTCTTCGACGGTGCGCAACCAGTCGGAGATCTCACGACCGGTGCAGTGGGGGATGCGGGCGAGCATGTTGCGGTGGGTCTCTTCGGAGAAGACTTGGGACATCGGCGCCTCCGGACGCTGGGATGTAAGCCGGTCCTTCAGGTCACCGTGCCTGAGTGTTCGCCCGTTGGCAACAGTCCCGGTACGACGCGTACGCTCGCGGCGTGGTTGATACGACGCCTCTGACCCGTGCGGTGGATCACTTCGCCGATCGATTGAGGGCCGCGCCCCAGAGCCGGCTGCAGCGGGGCGCTGCCGCCGAGGCTCTCGGGCTGGCCCGGGAGCTGGCCCGCAGGGCGCAGCTCCTGGAGGGCATGGAGCCCCGGGAGATGCCGGACGCGGGGATGTTCGCGGCGGCGGACCAGATCACCGTTGCCGGGCATGATCTGGCGGTGGTGATCCCCGGCGATGCCGAGGTCGACGAGGCGGTGCGGTTGGTGGCGGAGGCGCAGAAGCGGGCGGGGGTCTGAGCTTCGTTCGCGGGGGCGGCCCTGGCGTGGCCGGTCGAGCGGTTCCCCGCGCCCTCAAAGCGACGCGATGACCCGGTCCGCCAGGATGTAGACGTTCTCCTCGCCGCACTCGAACGTCAGGGTGTACGCGCCGGAGATGCCGGAGCCGCCCAGCAGGGTCGGGGTCACCCCGGCCCGGAGTGCGGCGGCCAGACGCTCCGCCGTCTCCCGGTGGCCCGGGGTCATGCACAGGGTCGTGCCGTCGGCGAAGACGTACACGTCCAGCGTGCCCAGAGGGCCCGGGCGGACGTCCGTGAGTGCGACGCGGGAGGCGGCCAGCTCCTCCAGGGTGGCCACCGTGCGCTCGTGGTCGCCCACGACGGGCGACGGGTTCGGCACGAAGTCCGGGTGGGAGGGGTGGCGGCGACGGGCCGCGGCCAGTTCGGCGGACTCGGAGGGCGTCTCCCGCACGCTCGGCTCGTCGGCGTCCGCGCCGGACTCGGCGAGCGGCTCCAGGCCCGCGAGATCGGCCTGCCGGGGCAGGAACAGGTCGGTGTCGCCCAGGCCCAGCAGGGAGGGTGCGTCCGAGACGTCACGGGCCTCCTGGGCGGCCCAGAACGCCCGCGCCTCGGCGAGCTCCCGCTCCCGCTCCTCGGCCAGCGCCGCGGCCACGGCAGCCCGTATCTCCTCGGTGTCGGCGGTGGTACGGGCGGCGGGCAGCAGGGCGCGGGTGGTGGCGGCGCGGTTCTCGGCCAGCGCGGTGTGCAGGGCCGCGACCTGCCGGCGCAGCTGCAGAACGGTGCGCAGGACGGCGACGCCCACGGCGCCCGTGGCGGCCGTGGTGACCAGCAACGCGATCGGCATGGCGCTCACTGACGTACTCCCGGTTCAAAGTCGACCCCCGACTTCCTACATCAGCTTGAAGGGCGGACTAACCAACTGTCAGTGCGTAACGTCACGAAACGGACAGGGCTTCGGTCGCGGGGGAGGGGGTGGGGCTGCTGTGACCTGGGCTTCTGTCGGAGCAGAGGGAGATAGGTCACATCCTGGGGGAGATTGGATCACAAAACGGCCCAGAACCCAGGAGTCTCCCGGGTTCTGGGCCACGGCCTCACGGTCGGTGGTAGTGCGGCTACGGTGCGCCGCTCAGCTGAGGCGCTCGATGACCATGGCCATGCCCTGGCCGCCGCCGACGCACATCGTCTCCAGGCCGAACTGCTTGTCGTGGAACTGCAGCGAGTTGATGAGCGTGGTGGTGATGCGGGCGCCGGTCATGCCGAAGGGGTGGCCGACGGCGATGGCGCCGCCGTTGACGTTCAGCTTCTCCAGCGGGATGTCCAGGTCCCGGTAGGAGGGGATCACCTGGGCGGCGAAGGCCTCGTTGATCTCGACCAGGTCGATGTCGCCGATGGTCAGCCCGGCCCGCCGCAGGGCCTGCTTGCTCGCCTCCACCGGGCCGAGGCCCATGATCTCGGGGGAGAGGCCGGAGACCCCGGTCGAGACGATCCGGGCGAGCGGGGTGAGGCCGAGCTCGCGGGCCTTGGTGTCGGACATGATCACGAGCGCGGCGGCGCCGTCGTTCAGCGGGCAGCAGTTGCCGGCGGTGACCATGCCGTCGGGGCGGAAGACCGGCTTGAGGCCCTGCACGCCCTCCAGGGTGACGCCCGCGCGGGGGCCGTCGTCCTTGCTGACGACCGTGCCGTCGGGCAGGGTCACCGGGGTGATCTCGCGCTCCCAGAAGCCGTTCTTGATGGCCTCCTCGGCGAGGTTCTGCGAGCGGACGCCGAACTCGTCCATGTCCTGGCGGGTGACGCCCTTGGCGCGGGCCAGGTTCTCGGCGGTCTGGCCCATCGCGATGTACGGGTCGGGCAGCAGGCCGTCCTCGCGCGGGTCGTGCCAGGTGGAGCCCTCGGACTGGGCGGTCTCGGCGGTGCGGGCCTCGGCCTCGGCGAAGAGCGGGTTGTGGGTGCCCGGGATGTCGGAGCTGCCGTGCGCGTAGCGGGAGACCATCTCGACGCCCGCCGAGATGAAGACGTCGCCCTCGCCCGCCTTGATGGCGTGCAGGGCCATGCGCGAGGTCTGCAGGGAGGACGAGCAGTAGCGGGTGATCGTGCAGCCCGGCAGGTGGTCCATGCCCATCTGCACGGCGACGATGCGCCCGAGGTTGTGGCCCTGCTCGCCGCCGGGCAGGCCGCAGCCGAGCATCAGGTCGTCGATGTCCTTCGGGTCCAGCTCGGGGACCTTGGCGAGGGCGGCCTGGACGATCGTGGCGGCGAGGTCGTCCGGGCGGAGGTCCTTGAGGGAGCCCTTGACGGCGCGGCCGATGGGGGAGCGGGCGGCTGAGACGATCACGGCTTCGGGCATCACGGCTCCATTGACGTACCGGGTGGTCGGGCAGGGCTGACTGGGAAGTTACCCGTACGTATGGGCCGGGTCACGGGTGTCGCGGTGTGACCCTGGCCGCAGTTTCCAAGCGCTTGCTTGGCCGACGGTCCGCCCCGCCCTCAGACCGAGGGCGTCGCGGGCGCCGGTTCCTGCTCGGGCAGCCGCCGGCGGCGCCGGCGCTTCAGCAGGGCCCACGGGCCGCGCGGACCGGTCGGCATGGCCGCCGCGACCTCCGTACCGGCTTCCGCGGCGGCCTCCGCGGCCGCCCGCGCCACCGGCAGGAAGCCCTCGCGGCGGGAGGCGTCCGGGCGCTCCTCCTCGGCCGGCCAGAGGCCGAGCGCGGCGCAGACGGTCGGCAGGACCGCCATCGCCGCCGTCGCGTAGCCCTCGGCGGAGGGGTGGTAATAGTCCGGGCCGAACAGCTCCCGCGGGTTCGCGGCGAACTCGGGGCCCAGCAGGTCGCCCAGGGACACCGTGCGGCCGCCCTGCTCGACGACGCCGATCGTCTGGGCGGCCGCCAGCTGGCGGGAGGTCCGTCTGGCCAGCCAGCGCAACGGCTGCCGGACCGGCTCGATGGTGCCCAGGTCGGGACAGGTGCCCACGACGACCTCCGCGCCGGCCGTGCGCAGCCGCCGTACCGCCGAGGCCAGGCAGCGCACCGAGCGGGTCGGGGGCATGCGGTGGGTGACGTCGTTGGCGCCGATCATGATCACGCAGATGTCGGGCACCGGGCCGGGACCGGCCAGCACCAGGGCCACCTGGCGGTCCAGGTCATCGGACCGGGCCCCCGGCAGCGCCACCGTGCGCAGCTCCACCGGGCGCTCCGCCAGCGCCGCGACCCCCGAGGCGAGCAGCGCCCCCGGCGTCTGCCCGGCCCGGTGCACGCCCTGGCCGGCGGCCGTGGAATCACCCAGCATGGTCAGCCGCAGCGGCGGCAGCTCGGAGGAGACGGCGTACGTGCGGCCGTACAGCCCGTCCGCGTTCGGCACGTGTCCCGATGTGCCGTTGCCCACCCGGCGCCGGGCCAGCTGCACCTCCGCCAGCACCAGCCCCACGGTGGCCGCCCCGGCCAGACCGATCCCGCCGCCGCCGTACGCGGCGCCGGCCGCGATCCGCCGGGCCACCCTCGCCCTCGACATGTTCGACATGCGTCGCCGCCACCTCCTCGAACCCGTACACCCAGTGCTTGCCCCGTACAGGGGGTCGTCGAATCTCAACGGGGAGTGAACGACCGTCACGGGCGACGGCGAGGTCATAGGCTGGCGGCACCACTACGACCGAAACTTTTGCGGCATCCGGAGACAACGGTGCGATTTCACGACTCGATGATCAGTCTCGTCGGCAACACCCCGCTGGTGAGGCTCAACAGCGTGACCAAGGGCATCAGGGCGACCGTCCTGGCCAAGGTGGAGTACTTCAACCCCGGCGGTTCGGTGAAGGACCGCATCGCCCTGCGCATGATCGAGGCGGCCGAGGAGAGCGGCGCGCTCAAGCCCGGCGGCACGATCGTCGAGCCGACCAGCGGCAACACCGGCGTAGGGCTCGCCATAGTGGCCCAGCAGAAGGGGTACAAGTGCATCTTCGTGTGCCCCGACAAGGTGAGCACCGACAAGATCAACGTGCTGCGCGCCTACGGCGCCGAGGTCGTGGTGTGCCCCACCGCGGTGGACCCCGAGCACCCGGACTCCTACTACAACGTCTCCGACCGGCTGGTCCGTGAGACGCCCGGCGCCTGGAAGCCCGACCAGTACTCCAACCCGAACAACCCGCTCTCCCACTACCACTCCACCGGCCCCGAGCTGTGGGAGCAGACGGAGGGGAAGATCACCCACTTCGTGGCGGGCGTCGGCACCGGCGGCACCATCTCCGGCACCGGCCGCTACCTGAAGGAGGCCAGCGACGGCAGGGTGAAGGTCATCGGCGCCGACCCGGAGGGCTCCGTCTACTCCGGCGGCTCCGGCCGGCCGTACCTCGTCGAGGGCGTCGGTGAGGACTTCTGGCCCACCGCCTACGACCGCACCGTCGCGGACGAGATCGTCGCCGTGTCCGACAAGGACTCCTTCCAGATGACCCGCCGCCTGGCCAAGGAGGAGGGCCTGCTGGTCGGCGGCTCCTGCGGCATGGCGGTCGTGGCCGCGCTGGAGGTCGCCGCGCGGCTCGGCGAGGACGACGTCGTGGTGGTGCTGCTGCCGGACAGCGGCCGCGGCTACCTCAGCAAGATCTTCAACGACGAGTGGATGGCCGACTACGGCTTCCTGGAGGACGCGGGCCCGAGCGCCCGCGTCGGCGACGTCCTCGCCGACAAGGAGGGCGACCGCATGCCCTCCCTCGTCCACATGCACCCGGAGGAGACGGTCGGTCAGGCCATCGACGTGCTGCGCGAGTACGGCGTCTCGCAGATGCCGGTCGTCAAGCCGGGCGCCGGGCACCCCGACGTGATGGCCGCCGAGGTCGTCGGATCCGTGGTCGAACGCGAGCTGCTGGACGCGCTGTTCAGCAAGAGCGCCTCGCTCGACGACCCGCTGGAGAAGCACATGTCCGCCCCGCTGCCGCAGGTCGGCTCCGGCGAGCCGGTCGCGGACCTGATGGCCGTGCTGGGCAAGGCGGACGCGGCGATCGTCCTGGTCGAGGGCAAGCCGACCGGCGTGGTCAGCCGGCAGGACCTGCTGTCCTTCCTCGCCCGCGGCGGGAAGTGACGGCGAACGCCCGGTGAACGGCCCGCGTACCGGGTGAACCCGCGACGTCCGCGATCTTCGTGGACTTCGCGGAAGTGGTACGAGGGCGTCACGTCCGCGCAGCACCCGCTTAACACGGGTCCTGCACATTGGTGGGTGTCGGCAGGGCGGGAGCGGCTCCCCGCCCCCGCCGGCGCCGTAGGCGTCACGGACCTCCGGAGCGGCTCCCGGACCTCCACCGACGCCACGGACGCGGGGGCCCGGCCTGACCAGGTCCGCGTCCTTCGCGGGGACCGCCGTCGTCCCGCCCCTCGTTCACGGGGGTGCGGCGGTCCCCGCGCATCTCCTCGCGCCGCCATCGCCCCCCCCCGGGCGGATCAGCCCGTGCGGCTCGTCGCCCAGCTCGCCAGCAGCGCCAGGCGCTCCGCCGTCTCCGAACCCGGTTCCGGGGCGTAGGCCACGATCGTCTGGTCGGGTGCGGACGGGACGGTGAGGGTCTCGTACGGCAGGGTCAGCAGGCCCGCGACCGGGTGGCGCAGCCGCTTCACGCCGTGGTCGCACGGTTTGACCAGGTGGTCGGCCCACAGACGGCGGAAGTCCGCGCTGGCCCGGGTCAGTTCCCCGACGAGCTGCCCCAGGGCGGCGTCGCCCGGGTGGTGGCCCGCCTGCAGCCGGAGGTGGGCGACCGTCTGCTCGGCGATCGCGGCCCAGTCCGGGTAGAGGTCGCGGGCGGCGGGGTCGAGGAAGGTCCGGCGGGGCAGGTTGCGGTCCTCGACGCCGGTGCCGTCGAAGCCGAGCACGGCGTCCGCGAGGGCGTTCCAGGCGAGGACGTTCATCCGGTGGTCCAGCACGTACGCCGGGTTGCGGTCCATGCCGTCCAGGATCAGCCGGACCCCGGGACGCACCCCCGGCACGGCCGGTCCGCCGGCTCCCCGCCGGTGCGGCCGGGCCACCGCCCGCAGGTACTCCCGCTCGGCAGCGTCCAGCCGCAGCACCCGCGCGATGGCGTCCAGCACGGCGTCGGAGACGCCCCCCGCCTTCGTCCGGGAGGGACCCCCGGGCCCTCTGCCCTGCTCCAGGCGCACGTAGTAGTCGACGCTCACCCCCGCCAGCTGCGCCACCTCCTCACGGCGCAGCCCCGGGACGCGGCGGCGGCCGTAACAGGGCAGCCCCACCTCCTCCGGGCGGATCCGGGCGCGGCGCGAGCGCAGGAAGTCTCCCAGTTCTCCGTCCATGCCTTCGAGCGTAGGCGGCCCGGGCCCGGCGAACCTGGTACTGCCGGACCCAGGAAGAACGCCACCCTGGGTACGGCGGCCGGTGGCGCCGAGGGTGGTGGACGAAGCCGGGGAGGCGCCCCGGCCACCACCGAGGAGGACTCCCATGGCGTACGAGAACCTGGCCGGCCGCACCGCCGTCGTCACCGGAGCCGCGAGCGGCATCGGAGCGGCCGTCGCGGCGCTCCTGGCCGCCGAGGGCGCACGCGTGGCGCTGCTCGCCCGGCGCGAGGAACGCCTGACGGCCCTCGCCGGGAAGATCCGGGCCGACGGCGGACAGGCCCTGGCCGTCGCCGCCGACGTCACCGACGAGACGTCCGTCGCCGACGCCGTCGACCGCGTCCACGCCGAGTACGGGCCCGCCGACCTGGTGGTGAACGCCGCCGGAGTGATGCTGCCGCACCCCGTGGAGGCCCGGCGCGCCGACGAGTGGCAGCGGATGCTCGACACCAACGTCGCCGGAGTCCTGCGGATCACCGGTGCCTTCACCGCCGACCTGGTGGGCGCGGCCCGGGCGGGCCGTGCCGCCGACCTCGTGAACATCTCGTCGATCGCCGCGCACGTCAGCTTCCCCAACTACGCGGTGTACGGCGCGACCAAGGCGGCCGTCACCTACCTGTCGGAGTCGCTGCGCGGCGAGTTCGGGCCGCGGGACGTCCGGGTCACCAACATCGAGCCCGGATTCGTCGAGAGCGAGCTGCGCACGCACATCTCCGACGCGGAGCTGTCCCGGCAGGTGGAGGGCATGCTGGACGCGGTGGGCGCGCTGTCCGCCGAGGAACTGGCCGACCTCGTGGCCTATGTGACGAGCCGGCCGCGCCGGGTCAACCTGCGGCAGATCGTGGCACTGCCGACCCGGCAAACCTGACCGCCGACGGGCCCCTCAGTCCTCCCAGCCGCTGTCCTGGGAGGACTTGCGGCGTCCGAACAGGCCGGGGTTGGTGCGGGCCGCCTGCACGACGTTCACCCCGACGATGCCCGCCCAGGCGGCGAGGAGGCCGGGCAGGTGGGCCACGCCGCCGCCGATCGCGGACAGCGGCACCGCGAGGACGAGGGAGACGATCCCGAAGCCGAAGCGCTCGCCCCAGGAGTCCGTGGCCCCCGGCGTCCGGGAGTCCCGGGCCGTCTGCAGCTGCTGCTCGGCGAGCTGCCGGCGCACCCGGCGCTCGACCGCGCCGTCGATGCGCTGGTCGACCTTCTCCAGGAAGGAGTCGACCAGCGCCGACTCGTACTCCTCGCCCAGTTCCCTGCGGGCGTGCAGCGTGGCGTCGAGTTCCTTCTTCAGCTCGGTGTCCCGCGCGTCGATTCCGCTCATGCCGACCACGGTAGGGAGCCGGGGCCGGGGCCGCACTGGGGTTAGCCCCCCTGTCGGACCGGTGGGCTGCCGGACGGTGTCGGAGCGCCTGACGCCGCTTGCCGGTCTGCATATGCTCATGCAGAATCCTCAGCTACTGAATAGGCGAGGGGGAGCACGCCATGAGCGCGACCGACAGCCCTGCCGCGCGGCTGCAGGCGCTCTTCGAGGGCCACCGGCTGACGCCGACCCAGCGGCGCATCGCGCACAGCATGGTGCGCCGCGCCGCCGACGTGCCGTTCCTGTCGAGCGTGGAGCTCGCCGAGCTGGCCGGTGTCAGCCAGCCCTCCGTGACGCGCTTCGCCGTCGCCCTCGGCTTCGACGGCTACCCCGCCCTGCGCCGCCACCTGCGCGAGGTCGCCCCCGCGGAGCCCGCGGGGGAGGCCGGGTCGGCCAACGAGTACCAGCAGGCCGTCGAGGCCGAGATCGAGAACCTGCGGCACCTGGCTCAGGCGCTGGCCGACCCCGGGCCCGTGCGGCGGGCCGGGCGGATCCTCGCGGCCTCCCGCCCGCTGCCCGTCCTCGGCCTGCGCGCGGCGGCCGCGCAAGCCCACGGCTTCGCCTACTTCGCCGCCAAGGTCCATCCCGACGTGCGGCTGCTCAACGAGGGCGGCACGATGCTCGCCGACCGCGTCGACGCCGCCGTCCGCGCCGGCGCCTCCGCACTGCTGTGCTTCGCGCTGCCCCGGCACCCGCGTGAGGTCGTCGACGCCCTCGCCCACGCCAAGGAGACCGGTCTGACCGTCGTCACGGTCGCCGACTCCGCCTTCGCCCCCGTCGCCAAGGTGTCCGACCTGCTCATCCCCGCCGCCGTCGGCACCGGCCTCGCCTTCGACACGGCCTGCGCCCCGATGCTGCTCGGCCGGGTCCTGCTGGAGGCCATGTGCGACGACCTGCCCGAGGCCCAGGCCCGCCTGGAGGAGTTCGACGCCAAGGCGGCGGCACGGGGCCTGTTCGTCGACTGACGAAACGCGCCGCCGATTCTCAGACTCGTCTCACGTTGCGCCGCTAACGTCCTTCTCCTACAACACTCTTCAGACGCTTCGGGTACCGGACGGAGGCTGACTGACATGCGCGGAGGACACGGACTGGCCCGGGTGGCCGTCGTCGTACGGGCGGGTGCCGCCCCGCTGTGGTGGCTGGGAGTGCTGACGGCCGGACTGGGCCTGCTGCCCGAGGGGCTCACCGGCCGCCGTATCGGGGTGCTGACGGGGGCGGCCCTCTTCCTCCTGGCCGCGGCCGTGGTGTCCACGGCCCGCCGCAAGCGCTACACGGCCCTGGCCGCCGCGGCCGCCCGGGCCGGCAAGCACGACGTGCTCCAGGACCGCGCGGTCACGGCCCGCAACTGGCGCCGCGCCCACCGCTGGTGGCTCCTGTCGGCCTTCCTCGCCGCCCTGGGCACCTCCTTCGCGCTGCCCGCAGCGGGCGGCATGCTGCTGGCCGGCTGCGCGGTGGGCCTGTGGCTGAAGGCGGCGTGGCTGGGCCGCCGCGAGCGCGCGGACGAGGTGCTGCTGTGGGTCCGCGTGGACTGGCTGCGCGCGGGGGTCGCCGGCCCGACGGGCAAGCGGGTCAAGGCGTTCCGCAGCACGGGCATCGCGGCGGGCGACGCGGCCCCCGGCGGCACGCGAAGGAAGACGCCGGTCCCCGGCGGGACGCGCGGGAAGACGCCGGCCCTCGTCTGACCGACGGCGGGGACACCCCCCGGGGGGGCGCGGGGAACTGCGCGACCGGCCATGACGAGGCCCGCACCCCGCGCCCCACGGCACCTCTCACGGCGATCCCGTCAGCCCCTCCGCCTGCGCCCCGCCGGACTCCGCGACGACCTCCTCCACGGTCTGCGCACGCCGCACCAGCGCGAACCGCCCCCCGGGCCAGAACCCGTACACCCCGGGCCGCACCAGCGAGTTGTACCCGTAGTGGTGGGCGAAGTAGTACGCCCCCGTGTCCAGCGCCGCCGCGTAGTCCCCCTGCTCCAGCAGCGGCATGGACCGCCCCTGAGCCAGCAGGTCCCCGGCGAAACAGGCCGGTCCCGCGACGTCCTGCACCACCACGGGCCCGTCCTTCACCCGGCCCTTCGCGTCGTACGCCGCGATCCGCAGCGGCCAGCTCCCCGGCGCGTACACCGTCCGCGTGGCCACCTGCACCCCGGCGTGCGTCACGGCGACCGCCCGGCCGCCGGAGGTCTTCGCGTACTCGACCCGGGCCACCACCGTCCCGTGCTTGGCCAGCAGCGACCGCCCGAACTCGGTGACGAGCCCGTACCGCCCGTCGAACAGCCCCGGCACCTCCCCGGCAAGCATCCGCGCGTACTGCGCGTACGTCGGCGTCGTCGCGTCCGACGCGAAGTTCACCGGCAGCCCGCCGCCGATGTCGAGCGTGTCGACCTGTCGCCGCCCGGCCCGCCGGTTGATCTCCTCCGCCAGCGCGTACGCCTCCGCCACGCCCCGCGCCATCAGGGACAGCGGGACCCCCTGGGACCCGGTGTGCGTGTGCAGCCGGGTCAGCCACGGCCGGTCCAGATACGCCCGCACGACCCACTCCCGCGCCCCCTCGTCCCGCAGCGCCACCCCGAACTTGGAGGTGGCCGTCGCCGTGGACAGCGCCTCGATGGCGCCGCCGCCGACCTGCGGGTTCACCCGGATGCCGAGGGGGGAGCGGCTGGGCCGTGTCCGCATCAGCCCGTCGATACGGTCCAGCTCCTGCGGATTGTCGGCGTTGACCGCGATGCCCAGGTCCAGCGCCTCGCGCAGCTCGGCCGGCGTCTTCGCGGGCGAGTCGAGCACCGTCATGCCCGCCGGCACCCCCGCGGCCCGGGCCAGCGCCAGCTCGCCCGGGCTCGCCACCTCCGCGCCGACGCCCTCCTCGCGCAGCAGCCGCAGTACCGGCACCAGCGGGGCGGCCTTCACCGCGAAGGCGTGCAGCACGGGGGTGCCCGGCGCGGTCACCGCCTCGAACGCCGCCCGCAGCTCCGCGGCCGACTCCCGGATGCCGACGACGTCCAGCAGCCCCACCAGGGGACGGTCCGGCCCCAGCAGCCCCTGCTCCACCGCGGCCCGCACCGCCTCGTCCCGCCGCGCCGCCCGCGAGGCCCCGGAGCCGTCCGGGCCGCCGGTGCCGTCCGTGCCGCCGGGATCTTCCGTCTCGATGTGTGCGCCCATGCGTCCAGCCAAACATCCACGCCACGGCCGCGCCGACCTCCCGACGTATTGACTAGCCCTATTCATAGGGTCAGGATGTGAATAGAGCAGCAACATCCGCCGGGAGACCCCACCAGGAGGCAGACCATGTCCGGACCCCGCCCCGTCCGAGCGCCGCGCGGCACGGAACCGAGCGCTCTCGGATGGCAGCAGGAAGCCGCCCTGCGGATGCTGCAGAACAACCTCGACCCGGAGGTCGCCGAACACCCCGACCAGCTCGTCGTCTACGGCGGCACCGGCAAGGCGGCCCGCGACTGGCGCTCCTTCGACGCGATGGTGCGCACACTGAAGGGCCTCAAGCAGGACGAGACCATGCTCGTCCAGTCCGGCCGCCCGGTCGGCGTCATGCAGACCCACGAGTGGGCCCCGCGCGTCCTCATCGCCAACTCCAACCTCGTCGGCGACTGGGCCAACTGGGAGGAGTTCCGCCGCCTCGAACAGCTCGGCCTGACCATGTACGGCCAGATGACCGCCGGCTCCTGGATCTACATCGGCACCCAGGGCATCCTCCAGGGCACCTACGAGACCTTCGCCGCCGTCGCCGCCAAGAAGTTCGGCGGCACCCTCGCCGGCACGATCACCCTCACCGCCGGCCTCGGCGGCATGGGCGGTGCCCAGCCCCTCGCCGTGACGATGAACGACGGTGTCGCCCTGTGCATCGACTGCGACCCGCGCGCCATCGAGCGCCGCATCGAGCACCGCTACCTGGACGTGAAGGCCGACGACCTGGACCACGCCCTGCGGCTGGCGACCGAGGCCCGCGACGCCCGCCGCCCGCTGTCCATCGGCGTCCTCGGCAACGCCGCCGAACTCGTCCCGCAGCTGCTCGCCCTGGGCGCGCCCATCGACATCGTCACCGACCAGACCTCCGCCCACGACCCGCTGGCCTACCTGCCCGTCGGCACCGCCTTCGCGGACATGGCCGAGGCCGCCGCCAAGGACCCGGCCGGCTTCACCACCCGCGCCCGCGAGTCCATGGCCAGGCACGTCGAGGCCATGGTCGGCTTCCAGGACGCCGGCGCCGAGGTCTTCGACTACGGCAACTCCATCCGCGGCGAGGCCCAGCTCGCCGGATACGACCGGGCCTTCGCCTTCCCCGGCTTCGTCCCCGCCTACATCCGCCCCCTGTTCTGCGAGGGCAAGGGCCCCTTCCGCTGGGCGGCCCTGTCCGGCGAGGCCTCCGACATCGCCAAGACCGACAAGGCGATCCTCGACCTCTTCCCGGAGAACGAGTCCCTGGCCCGCTGGATCAGGATGGCCGGGGAGCGGGTCCACTTCCAGGGCCTGCCCGCCCGCATCTGCTGGCTCGGCTACGGCGAGCGCGACAAGGCCGGAGAGCGCTTCAACGACATGGTCGCGAGCGGCGAGCTGGCCGCCCCCGTCGTCATCGGCCGCGACCACCTCGACTGCGGCTCCGTCGCCTCCCCCTACCGCGAGACCGAGGCCATGCTCGACGGCTCCGACGCGATCGCCGACTGGCCGCTGCTCAACGCCATGGTCAACGTCGCCTCCGGGGCGTCCTGGGTGTCGATCCACCACGGCGGCGGCGTCGGCATGGGCCGCTCGATCCACGCCGGGCAGGTGACGGTCGCCGACGGCACCCCGCTCGCCGGGGAGAAGATCCGCCGCGTCCTCACCAACGACCCCGGCATGGGCGTCATCCGGCACGTCGACGCCGGGTACGACATCGCCGAGTCGGTCGCCGGCGAGCGCGGTGTCCGGATCCCGATGCGCGAGGGTGACCAGGCGTGACCTTCCACAGCATGTGGGCGGAGCTGCTGCCGATCGGCCGCAGCTCCGCCTCCGGCGGCTACCGCCGCTTCGCCTGGACCGGCGCCGACCTGGACTGCCGGGCCTGGTTCAAGGAGCAGGCCGAGTCCCGCGGGCTGACCTACGAGACCGACCGCAACGGCAACCAGTGGGCCTGGCTCGGCGACCCCGCCCGGGGCGACGCCGTCGTGACCGGGTCGCACCTGGACTCCGTCCCCGACGGCGGCGCCTTCGACGGGCCCCTGGGCGTCGTGTCGGCGTTCGCCGCCCTCGACGAACTGCGCGGCAGGGGAGTGGAGTTCACCAGGCCCCTCGGCATCGTCAACTTCGGCGACGAGGAGGGCGCCCGGTTCGGGCTCGCCTGCGTCGGCTCCCGGCTCACGGCCGGGCAGCTCACCGTCGAGGACGCCCACCGGCTGACCGACGGGGACGGGACGACCCTGCCCCGGGCCATGGAGGCCGCCGGGTACGACCCCGAGTCGATCGGGCCCGACCCCGAACGGCTCGCCCGCATCGGCGCCTTCGTCGAACTCCACGTCGAGCAGGGGCGGGCCCTGGACCTGTCCGGCGACCCGGTCGGCATCGCCAGCGCGATCTGGCCGCACGGCCGGTGGCGGTTCGACTTCGCCGGTGAGGCCAACCACGCCGGCACCACCCATCTCGCCGACCGGCGCGACCCCATGCTCGCCTACGCCGAGACGGTGCTCGCCGCCCGCCGTGAGGCCGAACTGGCCGGAGCGGTCGCCACCTTCGGCAAGATCGCCGTGGAGCCGAACGGCGTCAACGCCATCCCCTCCCTGGTGCGCGGCTGGCTCGACTCGCGCGCCGCCGACCAGGACGGCCTGGACGCCGTGGTCACCGGGGTGCGGAAGGCGGCCGGGGAACACGCCGCCGCCCACGGCGTCGAACTCTGTGTCACCCGGGAGTCCTTCACGCCGGTCGTCGAGTTCGACCACGTCCTGCGCGACGAACTCGCCCGCATCCTCGGCAAGGACCGGGAGCCCGGACTCACCGTCCCCGTCCTGGGCACCGGGGCGGGACACGACGCCGGGATCCTCTCCGGGAGCATCCCGACCGCCATGCTGTTCGTGCGCAACCCCACGGGCGTCTCGCACTCCCCGGCCGAGTCCGCCGCCGAGGACGACTGCGTGGCCGGAGTGCTCGCCCTCGCCGACGTACTGGAAGGACTGGCCTGCCCGTGACGCCCGCCCAGCAGAGCCGCACCTACTGGCTGGAGCACGCCTGGCTCGGCACACACGTCGAGCCGGGCGTCGCCCTGGACACCGCCGACGGCCGGATCACCGCCGTCCGGACCGAGGTGGCCGCCCCGCCCCCCGGCGCCGAGCCCCTGCGCGGCCTCACCCTCCCCGGCCTGGCCAACGCTCACAGCCACGCCTTCCACCGTGCCCTGCGCGGCACCGCCCAGGTCGGCTCCGGCACCTTCTGGACCTGGCGCGAGGTCATGTACTCCGTGGCGGACCGGCTGACCCCGGACACCTACCACGCGCTCGCCCGGGCCGTGTACGCCGAGATGGCCCTCGCCGGCATCACGTCCGTCGGCGAGTTCCACTACGTCCACCACACCCCGGACGGCACCCGGTACGCCGACCCCAACGCCATGGGCGAGGCACTCCTCGCGGCCGCCGCCGAAGCCGGCATCCGCATCACCCTCCTCGACACCGCCTACCTCTCCTCCGGTTTCGGGCAGCCGCCCAACCGCCACCAGCTCCGCTTCTCCGACGGGGACGCGGACGCCTGGGCCGCACGCTGTGCACTTCTCAAGGAACGGGATCACGCACGGATCGGGGCGGCGATCCACTCCGTACGGGCCGTGCCCGCCGGACAGCTGGAGACCGTCGCACGCTGGGCCGAGGAGCGGCGGGCCCCGCTCCATGTGCACCTGTCCGAGCAGACCGCCGAGAACGACGCCTGCCGCGAGGCCCACGGCTGCACCCCGACGCAGCTGCTTGCCCGGTACGGCGTGCTCGGGCCGCGCACCACCGGCGTCCACAACACCCACCTCACCGCCGAGGACGTCTCGCTCATCGGCTCCAGCGGCACCGGCACCTGCATGTGCCCGACCACCGAGCGCGACCTGGCCGACGGCATCGGGCCCGCCGTCGCCCTGCAGAACGAGGGCTCCCCGCTCTGCCTCGGCTCCGACAGCCACGCCGTGATCGATCTGCTGGAGGAGGCGCGGGCGATGGAGCTGAACGAACGCCTGCGCACCCGCACCCGAGGTCACTGGACGGCGGCGGCCCTCCTGCGGGCGGCCTCGGCCGACGGCCACGCGGCCCTCGGCTGGGACGAGGCGGGCACCCTGGAGCCCGGCGCCCTCGCCGACTTCACCACGATCGCCCTCGACTCGGTCAGGACGGCAGGGCCGCTTCCGCGGCTCGGGGCCGAGACGGCCGTATTCGCCGCGTCGGCAGCGGACGTGTCGCATACGGTCGTGGCAGGCCGGCATGTCGTGCGGGACGGGGTCCACACCCTCGTGCCGGACGTGCCGCGCGCCCTCGCGGACGCCGTCGCAGCCCTGCGCGGATGACCCCGGGCCACCCGCCCGCGCGGCCCGGCCCCGCCCCCGCACCCGACCCCACCGCCGACCAGGCCACCAAGGACGCCATGAGCAACGCGACGACCGTCAGCCCCGCCCACTCCGCGAGCACCGCGAGCACGCTCATCACCAACATCGCCGCCCTGGTCACCAACGACCCCTCCCTCGGTGACGGTTCCCCCCTCGGACTGGTCCAGGACGCGGCCGTCGTCATCGAGGGCGACCGCGTCGTGTGGACCGGTGATCACAGGAAAGCACCCGCCACTGACAATCGGGTCGACGCCGGCGGCCGGGCCGTCCTCCCCGGCTTCGTCGACTCCCACTCCCACCTCGTCTTCGCGGGCGACCGGACGCAGGAGTTCAACGCCCGCATGTCGGGCCGCCCGTACAGCGCCGGCGGCATCCGCACCACGGTCGCCGCCACCCGGGCCGCGAGCGACGGGGAACTGGAGGCCAACGTCACCCGTTACCTCGCCGAAGCCCTGCGCCAGGGCACCACCACGTTCGAGACGAAGTCCGGCTACGGCCTGACCGTGAGGGACGAGGCCCGCGCCCTGCGCATCGCCGCCGCCCACACCGACGAGGTCACCTACCTCGGCGCCCACATCGTGCCGCCCGACTTCGCCGAGGACCCGGCCGGCTATGTCGCCCTGGTCACCGGCGAGATGCTCGACGCCTGCGCGCCGTACGCCCGCTGGATCGACGTCTTCTGCGAGCGGGGCGCCTTCGACGGCGACCAGGCCCGCGCGATCCTCACCGCCGGCAAGGCCAGAGGGCTGCACCCGCGCATCCACGCCAACCAGCTCTCCCACGGCCCCGGCGTGCAGCTCGCCGTCGAACTCGACGCGGCCAGCGCCGACCACTGCACCCACCTCACCGACGCCGACGTGGACGCCCTGGCCCACAGCCGGACGGTCGCGACGCTGCTGCCCGGCGCCGAGTTCTCCACGCGGGCCGCCTGGCCGGACGCGCGGCGGCTGCTGGACGCGGGTGCGACGGTCGCGCTGTCCACGGACTGCAACCCGGGCTCGTCCTTCACCTCGTCCATGCCGTTCTGCGTCGCGCTCGCCGTACGGGACATGGGGATGACCCCGGACGAGGCCGTCTGGTCGGCCACCGCGGGCGGCGCCGCGGCCCTGCGCCGCACCGACGTCGGCCGCCTCACCCCGGGCGCCTACGCCGACCTGGTGCTCCTGGACGCGCCGAGCCACGTCCACCTCGCCTACCGGCCGGGCGTGCCGCTGGTGAGCGGGGTCTGGCGGCGCGGGGAGCGCGTGGTGTGAGGGGTCACGGACGCTTGGCACGGCACTGGCCGGCACCGCTCCTGGTGAACCTGCTGCTCGGCGTCCCGGGCGTGGTGCCGTTCTGGCTGCTGTGGTACGTCGCGGTCAACGGGCCGCTGGCGTCGCTCGGCTGGACCACGCGGGAGCCCACGGAGAACGACGGCATGGCCCTCTGGCTCGTGATCGTCGTCCCCGTCGTCACGCTGTACGGGCTCATCTGGTGGCTCGTCAACACGCCGCTCCGGCGCCGGACCGCCCTCGCCCCGCACACCTACTGGCTGCTGAGCCTGACGGCTCCGCTCGTCCCGACGGCCGCGCTGGTCCTCAACTCGTGAGGAGAGGGCGGCGGCACGTGCCTGGGGGCGGGCCCATGGCCCGCCCCCGAAGGACACGATCACCCGGTGAGGATCACTCCTCGACCGTCAGCCCCTTGCGCAGCCGTACCAGCGTCCGCGACAGCAGCCGCGAGACGTGCATCTGCGAGATGCCCAGCTCCTCGCCGATCTCCGACTGGGTCATGCCGGCGACGAACCGCAGCGACAGGATCTTCCGGTCGCGCGGCGGGAGTTCCGCTATCAGCGGCTTCAACGACTCGACGTACTCGATGCCCTCGAGCCCGTGGTCCTCGTAGCCGATGCGGTCCGCGAGCGCGCCCTCGGAGTCGTCCTCCTCCGGCTGGGCGTCCAGCGAGGAGGCGGTGTAGGCGTTGGACGCGGCCATGCCCTCGACGACCTCGTCGTTGGAGATGCCGAGGCGCTCGGCCAGTTCGTGCACCGTCGGGGCGCGGTCCAGCTTCTGCGCCAGCTCGTCACCGGCCTTGGCCAGGTCGAGCCGCAGCTCCTGGAGCCGGCGCGGCACGCGCACGGACCACGAGGTGTCACGGAAGAAGCGCTTGATCTCGCCGATGATGGTCGGCATCGCGAACGTGGGGAACTCGACACCGCGCGACAGCTCGAAGCGGTCGATCGCCTTGATCAGGCCGATGGTGCCGACCTGGATGATGTCCTCCATCGGCTCGCTGCGGGAGCGGAACCGGGAGGCGGCGAACTTGACCAGCGCCAGGTTCAGTTCGACGAGCGTGTTGCGGACGTACGAGTACTCGGGCGTCCCTTCCTCCAGCGACTCCAGCCGCTCGAAGAGGGTCTTGGACAGCGCCCGCGCGTCGACCGCGTCGACTTCCTCGAACGGGGGGATGTCCGGAAGTCCGGAGAGAAGGTCGTCCGGTGTGACGAACGTCTCGTCGTGCTCGATGGGTGCCAGATGTTCCGGAGGGGGTGTCGACGTCGCTTGCTGGGTACGCGATGCGTCGAGCCGGGGTGACATGATGTCCTCCATCGTTCTCGGCATATGGCTGCCGGAGCCAGTACGTGCACTGCGGTGTGCGGCGCCTCCAAAGCCGGCCGTGTCGGTTACGTGTCCTTACTAGGCCTACCCGCTTCCGTGAGCCGACCGCAAGTGCGCTCTGCGGGCATATGTCCGTTTGTGCGTGGTTGTTCGGGTGTCGGACTGTGTGAGGAAGGCGTAGTGTTCGAGGGCGTCAGCAACAGTCACGACGTCGGGAGAGAGAGGCGGCATGGACCGCGGGACGGTCGGCAGCGCACAGTCTGGCCGGCTTCTGGTGGAGGTGCGGGAAGAGGGCCCCAGTGCCGTCGTGACCCCGGCGGGTGAGTTGGATCACCACACCGCCGATCTGTTGCGCGAGCCACTGGAGGACTGCCTCGCCAAGGGATTCAAGCGCCTGGTCATCGACTGCGCGCGTCTTGAGTTCTGCGACTCCACGGGGCTGAACGTGCTTCTCGGGGCGCGCCTGAAGGCCGAGGCCGCCGGTGGTGGTGTGTCGCTCGCCGGGATGCAGCCGGTGGTGGCGCGCGTGTTCGAGATCACCGGGGCGGATGCGGTCTTCAGCGTCCATGACACCCTTGAGGCGGCCCTCGCCGACGAGTCGGGCTGACCGGCGTGCCCCGGCCCGCCGCGCCCCTGACGTACCTCTGTGACCGGTGTCCCGCCCTCGTCACGAGTTTCGTGCGCAATACAGGGGTGTTCCCCGGGTCCGCCCGGGCAGGAGACATCCTGAGCCTGTCGGACGCGGGGTGACCCGGGGGTGCAGTGAAACCGGGCGTGCCGCGCACCGCGTGACTGACTGTGTACTGAATCTTTTGAATCATGAACTGGTGAATCGGTGAGGTGAAGCGCTGATGAGCACCACCCGGCCTTACTCGCCGGGCGACCGCGGGCCGGAGCCCAGCGGCGCTTCCGGGGCGTCCGAGGGTGGCGTGGCGGCGGCCGGTGCGGCCGGCGAGGGCATGGCCGTGCAGGACGGAGCCGCGGCGCCGCCGGGGGGCCGGCAGGTGCGCCGGCTGAGCTTCGAGGGGGAGAGCGGGGTCGTCCCGCTCGCGCGCGACTTCACCCGCCAGGCGCTGTACGCGTGGGGCTGGCTGCCCGCCGCCTCCGCCGACCAGCGGGCCGCCGCCGAGGACGTCCTGCTCGTCGTCTCCGAGCTGGTCACCAACGCCTGTCTGCACGCCGAGGGGCCGGACGGGCTCCAGATCACCTGCGACAACAAGGTGATCCGCATAGAGGTGAGCGACCGCGGCACCGGCCAGCCGGCACCCCGTACCCCCCACCGGGCGGGCCGCCCCGGCGGACACGGCATGTTCATCGTCCAGCGCCTGTGCCTGGACTGGGGCGTCGTGCGCACCCCGGGGGTCGGAGGCAAGACGGTGTGGGCGGAACTGGGCGCACCGGCCTGACGGCGGGCCCGCGCGCCACCCGGCCCGCGTTCCTCCCGGGCCGTACCGTTCCCTGGCTCAGGTGCTCCAGGCCCTGCTGCCCGCTCCCGCCTTCCCCCGTTCCGGGCCCCGGATCTCCCCTCCCTGAGTGAGTGTCCTCCCCGCGGCCGAACGGGTGAAGCGAGGGCCGTCCGCCTTCGCATCCCCGGTCACGCGGTCCGCCCCGCCGGTGGGCCGCCCCCGGACGCCGGCCCACCGGGAACGCGCGAAAGGGCCGCCGCACCTCGACGGTGCGGCGGCCCTTGTCACGGTCCGTGGCCGGCGTCAGTGGACGTCGCCCATCAGGGCCTTGACCTTCCGGCGGTACATGTACACCGCGATACCCGCGAGGGCGGCCAGCACGGCCTCCACGGCGACCGCGCCGGTGCCGCTCAGGTCCACGCCGCCGACGGCCGGGTTGGAGAGCAGGCCCGTCACCGAGTCGCCCGCCGTGACCGCGAGGAACCACACGCCCATCATCTGGCTGGCGTACTTGGCCGGGGCCATCTTGGTCGTGACGGACAGACCGACCGGGGAGAGGCACAGCTCGCCGACCGTCTGGATCAGGTAGATGCCCACCAGCCACATCGGGCTGACCGGCGTGTCACCGTCGGCCATGCCCAGCGGCAGCAGGAAGAAGAAGAACGAGACGCCGATGAAGAACAGCGCCGCGGCGAACTTGGCGACGGTGCTCGGCTCCTTGCCCTTGCGGTTCAGCCACAGCCAGATCCAGGCGAAGACCGGGGCCAGCGCCATGATGAAGACCGGGTTCAGCGACTGGTACCAGGAGGACGGGAAGTCGAAGCCGAGCAGCGAGCCCGCGGCCTTGGTCTCACCGAACGCCTGGACCGTGGAACCGCCCTGGTCGTAGATCATCCAGAACACGGCCGCCGCGACGAAGAACCAGATGTAGCCGGTCATCTTCGACTGCTCGACGTCGCTGAGTTCCTTGTCCCGCTTGATGCGGATCAGCACGCCGGCCGGGATGACCAGGCCGATCACGGTGAGCGGGATCATCGCCCAGTTGAGCGTGAAGTGGCCGGTGAGGCCGACGACGCCGTAGAAGACGGTCGCGACGATCAGCCACAGCAGGCCCTTGCGCAGCCAGGCGGTGCGCTCCTCGGCGGCCAGCGGCTTGGGCACGACGTTGCTCTGCGGGCTCAGGTGGCGGGTGCCGAGGAGGAAGGCGATCAGACCGATGCCCATGCCGACCGCGGCCAGACCGAAGCCGAGGTGCCAGCTGACCTGCTGGCCGACGGTGCCGATGATCAGCGGCGCGAAGAAGGCACCCATGTTGATGCCCATGTAGAAGATCGTGAAGCCGCCGTCACGGCGCGGGTCGTCCGGCCCGTCGTAGAGGTGGCCGACCATGGTGGAGATGTTGGCCTTCAGCAGGCCGGAGCCGAGCGCGACCAGCGCCAGACCGGCGAAGAAGGGCGCCTGCCCGCCGGGCAGGGCCAGCACCAGGTGACCCGCCATGATCGTGACCGCGGCGATCGCCACCGTCCTGCGCGGACCCCAGACCCGGTCGCCGAGCCAGCCGCCGGGCATGGCGAGGAGGTACACCATCGACAGGTAGACCGAGTAGATCGCCGTCGTCGTGGCGAGGTCCATGCCCAGACCGCCGCCCATGCTGCCCTTCTTGGCGTCCGGACCGCCGGAGAGCAGGTAGACGACGAGCAGGGCCCGCATGCCGTAGAAGCTGAACCGCTCCCACATCTCGGTCATGAAGAGGGTGGCCAGTCCGCGGGGGTGGCCGAAGAAGGTCCTCTCGGGGCCCGGGGTGCCCGGGCGGGCCGAGTCCTTCGTCAGGCTGGACGCCATGGTGGTTCCTTGCTGCTCGGGACGCGCCTTCCGCGACTGCGGTGGTGCGCCCGGTGGGGGTTGCCGGCACCGGTGCGTACGGCCGTCCGCCCGACGCCTGCGGGGGGTCCGCTCCGGATCACGAAGCGGTGGGCGGTCGCCACCGGGATCCACGCCTCTACGCGCGTCACCGCACGACGAGGCCCGGCCACAGGTCGTTTCACTCGGGGGGCCGGCGGCGAACCGGCCCGCACACAAAAGAGACCTCCAGGGCCAACCGCCTCCGAAGGTCGCCGTGGTGCTACAGGCGTCGATTCACCATACGGCAGGACACCGCGGCATATGGAAGGACTTGAGACACGGATCACAGGTGACAAGGGAACCGTACGCCCCGTTTCCAAGGTCCTTACCAGGATCCCACCCCACAGGCGCAGGCCCGTGCCGGTTCCCCCGGTGCGTAAGAAGGCGGTGTGGAGCCGGTAAGAACCGATGCTTCCGGTCACACCCCAGCTCAGGGCCCCGCAGGTCTACCATCACCACATGACCCGAGTACTGCTCGCCGAGGACGACGCGTCCATCTCGGAGCCGCTGGCCCGTGCTCTGCGCCGGGAGGGCTACGAGGTCGAGGTGCGTGAGGACGGACCCACCGCTCTCGACGCCGGATTGCAGGGCGGCGTCGACCTGGTCGTGCTCGACCTGGGTCTGCCCGGCATGGACGGACTGGAGGTGGCCCGCCGCCTGCGTGGCGAAGGCCACAGCATCCCCATTCTCATCCTGACCGCGCGCGCCGACGAGGTGGACACGGTCGTCGGGCTCGACGCGGGCGCCGACGACTACGTCACCAAGCCGTTCCGGCTGGCCGAGCTGCTCGCCCGCGTCCGGGCCCTGCTGCGGCGCGGTGCCGCCGAGCCCCAGCAGCCGCCCGCCACCCACGGCGTGCGCATCGACGTCGAGTCACACCGCGCCTGGATGGGGGACGAGGAGCTGCAGCTCACCGCCAAGGAGTTCGACCTGCTGCGGGTGCTGGTGCGCGACGCCGGCCGGGTCGTCACCCGCGACCAGCTGATGCGCGAGGTCTGGGACACCACCTGGTGGTCGTCGACCAAGACCCTCGACATGCACATCTCCTGGCTGCGCAAGAAGCTCGGCGACGACGCGGCCAACCCGCGCTACATCGCCACCGTGCGCGGTGTGGGCTTCCGCTTCGAGAAGAGCTGAGCCGCGGAGCACGGGTAATCGGTGATCGGATAAACAGGACATGCGCCGCCGACTGATCCAGTCCACGCTCGCCGTGGTGCTGGTCGTGATCGCCGTGTTCGGGGTCTCGCTCGTCATCGTCGAGACGCGGACGATCAGCAACAGCGCCCAGGAGCGGGTGGAGTCCGAGGCGGTGCGGCTGGCCAGCATCGTCGACAGCCGGCTCTTCGTCGCCCAGCAGGTCGACGCGGAGGTGCTGCGCAAGCAGGTCACGCAGGACCGCTACTACGCCGTGATCCGGCTTCCCGGCGAGGCGCCCATCGAGATCGGCGACAAGCCCCCCGGTGACGTCATCAGCGCGACCGCGCCCGGCGAGGAGGGCGAGACGGTCACCGTCCAGGAGCCGCGCTCCTCGGTGACCCGGGAGGTCGGCCGGACCCTGCTGATCATCGCCCTGGTGGCGCTGCTGGCGGTGGTGGCCGCGGTGCTGCTCGCGGTCCGCCAGGCCAACCGGCTCGCCTCGCCGCTGACCGACCTCGCGGAGACGGCCGAACGGCTCGGCTCGGGCGATCCGCGCCCCAGGCACAAGCGCTACGGAGTGCCCGAGCTGGACCGGGTCGCGGACGTGCTGGACGGCTCCGCCGAGCGCATCGCGCGCATGCTGACCGCCGAGCGGCGGCTCGCCGCCGACGCCTCCCACCAGCTGCGCACCCCGCTGACGGCGCTGTCCATGCGGCTGGAGGAGATCACCCTCACCGACGACCCGGACACGGTGAAGGAGGAGGCGACGATCGCGCTGACGCAGGTCGAGCGGCTCACGGACGTCGTGGAACGGCTGCTGACCAACTCGCGTGACCCGCGCACCGGCTCCGCCGTCACCTTCGACCTCGACGAGGTCATCCAGCAGCAGCTCGCCGAGTGGCGCCCCGCCTACCGCAGCGCCGGCCGGGCCATCGTCAGCTCCGGCAAACGGCACCTCCAGGCGGTGGGCACGCCCGGCGCGGTCGCCCAGGTGCTGGCCGCGCTGATCGAGAACTCCCTGATGCACGGCGGCGGCACGGTCGCGCTGCGCACCCGCGTCACCGGCAACCAGGCCGTCATCGAGGTCACGGACGAGGGCCCGGGAATCCCCGCCGACCTGGGCGCCCGCATCTTCGAGCGCGCGATCAGCGGCCGCAACTCCACGGGCATCGGGCTCGCCGTCGCCCGCGACCTGGCGGAAGCCGACGGCGGCCGGCTGGAGATGCTGCAGACCAAGCCCCCGGTCTTCGGCCTGTTCCTGTCCCGCACGGCCGTCAGGAAGCAGGCCGACGGCGGCGCGGAGCCGACGATCCGCTGACCCCTGCGCGGGCCGGTCCGCCGACCGGTTACGGCACCCGCTGCCCGGTGCGCTCCCGGTCCAGGATCGACTCCGCGTCCGGCACGGCCTCCCGGGTGGGCAGCGCGCGGAACACCCAGGTGCGGTACGACCAGAAGCGGAAGAGCGTGGCGATCCCGATGCCGACGAACTTGAAGACGTTGTTCTGCAGCGGGGTGTCCCAGCCGAAGCCGTAGGTCGCCGTGTACAGGACGCCGTTCTCGATGACCAGCCCGACCGCGCTGAACAGCAGGAACAGGGTCAGCTCCCGCGTGCGGCGGGACTTGTCGCGGTCGCGGTAGGTGAAGTACCGGAAGCCGACGTAGTTGAAGACGATCGCGACGACGGTCGCGATGACGCTCGCGCGGACCACCGGCAGGTCGGTGACGTGCCGTACGAGGTTGAACACGAGGAGGTTGACCAGCACGCCGGCCCCGCCCACCGCGCCGAACTTGGCGACCTCGTGGACGAGCCGCCGGAGCCGCGAAGCACCATGTCCCATGGTCGTGCAGGCCCCCGTCCGTGGTCGGCGTCAACCCAGCCATGCTAACCACCCTCGTGCGCGATCTTCCTGTGGATGCCGGTGGACGGCCGGAGATGGTCCGGACCGGGGCGGGGAGGGGCAGGAAACCGGCCACCCTGGCGCGGCCGATACCCTGGGAGCGTGACGTTCCCGGTAGTCGGCATGGTCGGCGGGGGCCAGCTCGCGCGTATGACGCACGAGGCTGGCATCCCGCTCGGCATCAGGTTCAAGCTCCTCAGTGACACCCCGCAGGACTCCGCCGCGCAGGTCGTGGGCGATGTCGTCGTCGGCGACTATCGCGACCTCGACACGCTGCGTGAGTTCGCGCGCGGGTGCGATGTGATCACCTTCGATCACGAACATGTACCCACCGAGCACCTCCGGGCGCTGGAGGCGGACGGGATTCCCGTGCGCCCCGGCCCGGACGCGCTGGTGCACGCCCAGGACAAGGGGGTGATGCGCGCGAGGCTCGACGCGATCGGCGTGCCCTGCCCACGGCACCGGATCGTGTCCGATCCGCAGGACGTGGCGGCCTTCGCCGCCGAGGGGGACGGCTTCCCCGTCGTTCTGAAGACCGTCCGCGGCGGCTACGACGGCAAGGGCGTGTGGGTCGTCGGCTCCGTCGAGGAGGCCGCCGACCCGTTCCGGGCCGGGGTCCCCGTGCTGGCCGAGGAGAAGGTCGACTTCGTCCGCGAGCTCGCCGCCAACGTCGTCCGCTCCCCGCACGGCCAGGCCGTCGCCTACCCGGTCGTGGAGTCGCGGCAGGTCAACGGCGTGTGCGACACGGTCATCGCCCCGGCGCCCGACCTGGACGAGGCCCTCGCCCTTCAGGCCTCCGAGATGGCGCTGAACATCGCCAAGGAACTCGGCGTCGTCGGCCACCTCGCGGTCGAGCTGTTCCAGACCCGCGACGGCCGCATCCTCGTCAACGAGCTGGCGATGCGCCCGCACAACTCCGGTCACTGGTCGATGGACGGCGCGGTCACCAGCCAGTTCGCCAACCACGTCCGCGCGGTCCTGGACCTGCCGCTGGGCGACCCGCGCCCGCGCGCGCCGTGGACGGTGATGGTCAACGTCCTCGGCGGCGACTTCCCGGACATGTACTCCGCGTACCTGCACTGCATGGCCCGCGACCCGCAGCTCAAGATCCACATGTACGGCAAGGACGTGAAGCCCGGCCGCAAGGTCGGTCACGTCAACACCTACGGCGACGACCTGGACGACGTGCTGGAGCGCGCCCGTCACGCTGCCGGCTACCTGAGAGGCACCATCACCGAATGAGCCCTGTTGTTGGCATCGTCATGGGGTCGGACTCCGACTGGCCCGTCATGGAGGCCGCCGCGAAGGCCCTCGACGAGTTCGAGATCGCCTACGAGGTCGACGTCGTCTCCGCGCACCGCATGCCGCGCGAGATGATCGCCTACGGCGAGCAGGCCGACGCCCGCGGGCTCAAGGTGATCATCGCCGGGGCGGGCGGCGCCGCCCACCTGCCCGGCATGCTCGCCTCGGTGACGCCGCTGCCGGTCATCGGAGTGCCCGTGCCGCTGAAGTACCTCGACGGCATGGACAGCCTCCTGTCGATCGTGCAGATGCCGGCCGGCGTCCCGGTCGCCACGGTCTCGGTCGCCGGAGCCCGCAACGCCGGTCTGCTGGCGGCCCGCATCCTCGCCGCGCACGACGAGGACCTGCGCGCGCGGATGCGCGAGTTCCAGCAGGAGCTGAACGACCAGGCCACCGAGAAGGGCAAGCGCCTGCGCTCCAAGGTCGAGGGCACGGGCGGCTTCGGCTTCGGCGCGGGGAAGTGACGGCGGTGACGTCCCGGGAGGCGGCCCGGGAACTCCTGAGCGAGTTCCCGGTCGTCGACGGGCACAACGACCTGCCCTGGGCGCTGCGCGAGCAGGTCCGCTACGACCTCGACGCCCGGGACGTCGCCGTCGACCAGAGCGAGCACCTGCACACCGACCTGCCGCGGCTGCGGGCCGGCGGGGTCGGTGCGCAGTACTGGTCGGTGTACGTCCGCACGGACGCGCCCGATCCGGTCGCGGCCACGCTGGAGCAGATCGACTGCGTGCGGCAGCTGCTGGCCCGCCACCCGGCGGACCTGCGGCCCGCGCTGACGGCCGCCGACATGGAGACCGCGCGCCGCGAGGGGCGGATCGCCTCGCTCATGGGCGCGGAGGGCGGCCACTCCATCGCCAACTCCCTCGGCACCCTGCGCGGCCTGTACGGCCTGGGCGTGCGCTATCTGACGCTCACCCACAACGACAACGTCGACTGGGCGGACTCCGCGACCGACGCGCCGCGGGCCGGCGGCCTGACCGCCTTCGGCCGCGAGGTCGTGCGGGAGATGAACCGGCTCGGCATGCTCGTCGACCTCTCCCACGTGGCGGCGACGACCATGCGGGACGCGCTCGACACGAGTTCGGCCCCGGTGATCTTCTCCCACTCCTCCGCGCGGGCCGTGTGCGACCACCCCCGCAACGTCCCGGACGACGTCCTGGAGCGGCTGCCCGCCAACGGCGGCATGGCGATGGTGACGTTCGTGCCGAAGTTCGTGCTCCAGGCGGCCGTGGACTGGACGGCCGCGGCCGACGAGAACATGCGCGCCCACGGCTTCCACCACCTCGACACCACCGCCGAGGCCATGAAGGTCCACCGCGCCTTCGAGGAGCGGCACCCGCGCCCGGTCGCCACGGTCGCCACGGTCGCCGACCACCTGGACCACATGCGCGAGGTGGCCGGCGTCGACCACCTCGGCATCGGCGGCGACTACGACGGCACGGCCTTCACCCCGGACGGCCTGGACGACGTCTCCGGCTACCCGAACCTGATCGCCGAACTGCTCGACCGGGGCTGGTCCAAGGCCGACCTGGCCAAGCTGACCTGGAAGAACGCGGTGCGGGTGCTGGACGCGGCCGAGGACGTGGCCCGGGGGCTTCAGCAGACCCGGCCGCCGTCCCACGCCACGATCGAGTCGCTGGACGCGCCCGTCTCCTGAGCGCCGAGGGCGGGGTAGTCGGTGTAGCCGGCCGCCCCGCCCACGTACATGAAGTACCGGTCGCGCATCGGGTTCAGCGGCGCCCCGAGCCGCAGCCGCTCCACCAGGTCCGGGTTGGCGAGGAAGGGCCGGCCGAGCGCGATCAGGTCGGCCCCGGCGGCCAGCAGCTCCTTCGACGCCCGGAGCACACCGTCCGTGCGGACCTCCCTCAGCACCGGGTTGGCGACGATCACCCCGGGCCATGCGGCGCGCACCGTCCGGTACACCGGGGTCCGCGGGTCGGCGTACCCCAGGTGCAGATACGCGAGCCCCAGCCCGCCCAGCCGCTCGGCGAGCGCCGGGTACAGCTCCTCGGTCTCGCCCTCCGCGATGCCGTTGACGGTGTTGCCGGGGGAGACGCGCAGCCCCACGCGCTCCGCCCCGATCCCGGCGGCCACGGCCTCGGTCACCTCGGCCGTGAACCGGATGCGCCGGGCGACCGTGCCGCCGTAGCCGTCGGTGCGGAGGTTGGTGTTGCGGGCGAGGAACTGGTGGAGCAGATGCCCGTTGGCGGAGTGCACCTCCACCCCCTCGAAACCGGCGTCCAGCGCGTTGCGGGCGGCCCGGGCGAAGTCCGCGACCGTGGTGCGGATGTCCTCGGCGGTCATCTCCCGGGGCACCACGGCCGGCCGGTGCCCGTGCGGCGTGAAGATCGTCCCGGGCAGCGGGACGGCGGACGGCGCCACCGGGGTGAGCCCGCTGGTCGCGGGGTGGCCGACCCGGCCGCCGTGCTGCAGCTGCAGGAACATCCGCCCGCCCGCCGCCCGCACGGCGTCGGTGACCCGCCGCCAGCCGGCCACATGCTCCGGCCGGTGGACGGCGGTGATGTTCGGGTACGTCTGCCCGGCCGCGTTCGGCGCCGAGGCCTCGGCGATGATCAGCCCGGCCGAGGCGCGCTGGGCGTAGTAGGTGGCCATGAGCGGGGTCGGCGTGCCGTCGGCCGTGGCCCGGTTCCGGGTCAGCGGGGCCATCACCAGGCGGTTGGGCAGATCGAGGGCGGGAAGCCGGAACGGGGCGAAGAGCGCTGTCGTCTGCTGCGTCATGCCCGTACGCTAGAACCTGACACTGATGTCAGAATCAAGTCCGGGAGGCCACGTGCGGATCGGCGAACTGGCCCGGCGCACCGGCGTGAGCGAGCGGTCGCTGCGCTACTACGAGCAGCAGGGACTGCTCACCGCCGAGCGGACCCCGGGCGGGCACCGGGAGTACCCGGAGAAGGCCGTGGACCGGGTCATCCGGATCCAGGAGCTGTACGCGGCGGGACTGTGCAGCGCCAAGATCGCCGAGCTGCTGCCCTGCATGCGGGACAGCGACGGCGGGCCCTCGGCGGTCGCCACGCCGAAGCTCGTCGCCGACCTCACCGCCGAACGGGAGCGCATCGACCGGATGATCGGCGATCTGGTCCGCTCCCGCGACACCCTGGACGAGGTGATCGAGGCGGCCCGGCTGCCCTGAGCGCGCGGCCTCACCGGGTCGTACCCCGAACGCCGCTCCCACCAGGAACCGCCCCCCGGGCCGTGCGACGGTGACCGTACCTCACGAACGACCGTACGGGAGCCGCCATGGCAGATCTCCAGGACGACCTGCGCCCCACCGTCGCGGCCGGCGACCTCGACGACCTGGCCGACCCGTACCCCGAGGAGGCAGTCGTCACGGCGGAGTCGTACGAGCCCGTCTCCGACCCCGACGACGCGCCGCTGACCCGCGCCCACGCCGTCCTCGCCGCGCACCCCGTCGCCGACGGCTACAACGGACTGCCCTGGGCCCTCAAGCGCCTGTCGTACTACGACCTGGAGCTCGGCGAGAGCACCGTCGACACGGACGTGCCCCGGCTGCGCGACGGTCATGTCGGCGTCCTGTTCTGGTCGTTGCACCTGCCCGAGGGGCTGGACGGGGACCGGGCCGTCGGCGCCACCCTGGAGCAGCTGGACCTGGCCAAGACCGTCGCGCGCACCTGCGACGAGGGCCTGCGTCCCGCCACCACGGCCGGGGAGGTCGTGGACGCCCGCAGCTGCGGCCGGGTCGCCGTGCTCTTCGGCCCCGCCGGAGCCTCCGCCCTCGGCGACTCCCTGGGCACCCTGCGCCAGCTGCACCTGCTCGGCCTGCGCGTGCTGACCCTGACCGGGGTGTCCTGGGCGAGCGAGGCCGGGCTGACCCGGTTCGGCGAGGAGGTCGTGCGCGAGATGAACCGGCTGGGCGTGATCGCGGACCTCTCCGGTGCCTCGCCGCAGACCCTGCGCCGCGCCCTCAGCCTCTCCCGGGCGCCCGTGCTGTGCAGCCGCTCCGCCGCCCGGGCCGTCCGCCCCCACCCGGCGAACCTCCCCGACGACCTGCTCGCGGAGCTGGGCGCGGCCAAGGGGCTGTGCCTGGTGCCGCTGACCGCCGAGCAGACCGGGCCGACCGTCCGCGACGTGGCCGACCACCTCGACCACATCCGGGCCGTGGCCGGAGCCCACAGCGTCGGCCTGTCCGGCACCTACGACACCGGCTCCGCCCATCCCCAGGAGCTCGGTGACACCTCCTGCTACCCGCGGCTGATCGGCGAACTGCTGCGCCGCGGCTGGGAGGAGGCCGATGTGGCCCTGCTGACCTGGGGCAACGTCCAGCGCGTGCTGCGCGGCGCCGACTTCACCGCCAGGGCCGCCCAGCAGCGCCGCGCCCCGTCCACGGCGACCATCTCCGACCTGGACGGCTGACGGGCCCGTCCTCGCGGACGGGCCCGCGGGGTATGTCCTGCCGGCGCGGCGTCACTCGTGCTCGATCCGGCACAGGCAGAACGGATGCCCCACCGGATCGGCGTACACCCGGAAGTCCTTCTTCTCGTCGTCCTCCCGGTCCAGCACCCGCGCGCCCAGTGCCAGCACCCGCTCCTCGGCCGCGTCCATCTCCTCCCAGGTCGACCCGGCGTCGAAGTCCAGGTGGAACTGCTGGGCGTTGCGGTCGGCCCGCGGCCACTCCGGCGGTGTGTAGCCGGGGGAGCGCTGGAAGGCGAGCCGGGGGCCGTCCGGGACCCGCAGCACCACCCAGTCGGGGTCGTCGCCCTCCGGCGTACCGCCGCCCACCTGTGCGTAGAAGCGCGCCAGCGCGCGCGGGTCGGGGCAGTCGAGGACCACGGAACGGAAACGTGCCACAGCGGACATGGAGCCTCCCGGTCTCAAGCGGCGCACAGGCAGAACGGGTGCCCGGCCGGGTCGGCGTAAACCCGGAAGGTGCGCTCCCGGTCCTCGGCGTCCAGCGGCTTCGCGCCGAGCGCCAGCACGCCCTTCTCGGCCGTGTCCAGGTCCTCCACGACCAGGTCGAGGTGGAACTGCTGCGAGTGCTCCGGCGAGGGCCACCGCGGCGGCACGTGGTCGGGGGCCGCCTGGAACGCCAGCGCCGGTCCGCCCGGCACCTCCAGGTCCACCCACTCGTCCTGGCCGTCCGTCTGCACCGCCGGCGTGCCGCCGAGCACCTCCGCGTAGAAGCCCGCCAGGGCGCGCGGGTCGGGACAGTCCAGGACGACGACACCCAGTTTGGCGAGAGCCATGACTTCCTCCTCGAAGTCGCTGTTACCCCTATGGAGTGGGTAATCGGTAACCGTTACTGCATGCTCCCCTATTGGAGGTAACCTCGCAAGGGAAAACCCGAGAGGTACGGTCCAGCCATGACGGAGAGATCGCCCGCACCCGGCGGCCTGGCCCTGGTCGAGGCCCTCGTGAACACGCTGGACATCGAGTCGGGCGCGGATGCGCTGGACACGCCGGAAGGCCGGGCGCGCGTCGGGGTCACCGAGGGCGAGGCCGAAGGCGCCCGCGCCCTGCGCGAGTCGCTGCGGGCCGTGCTCCTGGCCCACGCCGGCCACCCGCCGCACCGGGAGGTGCCCCCGCTCGGCGAGCTGCTGGCCGCCGCCCCCCTCGTCGTCACGGTCGACCCGGCCGACGGCTCGGCCGCCCTCGCCCCCGCCGACGGCACCTCCCTGCGCGCCCGTGTCGCGGCCGCCGTCGCCGAGGCCCTCGTCGCCGGCACCTGGACCCGCCTGAAGGCCTGCGAGGCCCCCGACTGCCACTGGGCCTACTACGACCGCAGCCCGGCCGGCCGCGGCCGCTGGTGCTCCATGCAGGTGTGCGGAGCCCGGGCCAAGATGCGCCGCTACCGCTCCAAGGGGGCCTGAGCCACGCCGCTACCGGGCTGAGCCGCTCCAGGCGCAGCCGCGCCCGGGACACGTCCTGCCGGGCCGAGCCGGACGGCGTGGGGCGGGCGCCCGGGCCGAGGGGGACCGAGGCGCCCCGTGTCCGGGCCCGGTGGGGCAGAATGCAACAAGACGCCGGTTCGGCCGACTGAGCCTCGGCCGAACCGGCGTCGCCTGTTCTCGTGTTCCTGAGCGCTTACGCCCTGGGGCGCCCCATCGCCCGGTACGTCCAGCCGGCCTTGCGCCAGCGCTCCGGGTCCAGGGCGTTGCGGCCGTCCAGGATGACCCGGGCCGCCGCGACCTCGCCGAGGGCCTCCTCGTCCAGCTCGCGGAACTCCCGCCACTCCGTCAGGTGCAGCACGATGTCGGCGCCCCGCACGGCCTCCAGCGCCGAGTCCGCGTAGCCGAGGGTGGGGAAGACCCGGCGGGCGTTGTCCATGCCCTTCGGGTCGTACACCGTGACCTGGCCGCCCTGGAGGTGGATCTGCCCGGCCACGTTCAGCGCGGGCGAGTCGCGCACGTCGTCCGAGTCGGGCTTGAAGGTCGCGCCCAGCACCGCCACCCGCTTGCCGAGGAACGGCCCGCCGCCCAGCGCCTGCCGGGCCAGCTCCACCATCTGCCCGCGCTGGCGCATGTTGATCGAGTCGATCTCCCGCAGGAACGTCAGCGCCTGGTCCGCGCCCAGCTCACCGGCGCGCGCCATGAAGGCCCGGATGTCCTTGGGCAGACAGCCGCCGCCGAAGCCGATCCCGGCCCGCAGGAACTTCTTGCCGATCCGGTCGTCGTAGCCGATCGCCTCCGCCAGCTTCGCCACGTCGCCGCCGGCGGCCTCGCAGACCTCCGCCATGGCGTTGATGAAGGAGATCTTCGTCGCGAGGAAGGAGTTGGCGGACGTCTTCACCAGCTCGGAGGTCGGGAAGTCCGTCACCACGAAGGGCGAGCCCTCCGCGATCGGCGTCGCGTACACCTCGCGCAGCAGCTTCTCGGCCCGCTCGCTGCGCACGCCCACCACGATCCGGTCCGGGTGCAGCGTGTCGTCGACGGCGAAGCCCTCACGCAGGAACTCCGGGTTCCAGGCCAGCTCGGCGTCCTCCCCGGCGGGCGCGTGCGCGGCCAGGTACGCCGCGAGACGGTCCGCGGAGCCCACCGGCACCGTCGACTTGCCGACCACCAGCGCGGGCCCGTGCAGATGCGGCGCGAGCGAGGCGAACGCGGAGTCGACGTACGACATGTCACAGGCGTACTCACCGTGCCGCTGCGGGGTGTTCACACAGACGAAGTGCACATCGCCGAACGCGCCGATCTCGGCCCAGTCCTGGGTGAAGCGCAGCCGGCCGCTGGAGCCCTCGAACCCCGGCACGTGCCGGCGCAGCAGCTCGTCCAGACCCGGCTCGTACATCGGGGCCTCGCCCCGCTCCAGCTTCTCGATCTTCTCGGGGACGACGTCGAGAGCGAGCACCTCGAAGCCCAGTTCGGCCATGGCCGCGGCGTGTGTCGCGCCGAGATAACCGGTGCCGATCACGGTGATCTTCAGGGCCATGGGTGCTCCAGTGGGTCTACGGCATGTGGTGCGCGCCCGAGCATAGCCGGGGCATGGGGGCGCGCTTCACCGGGCAACTTCCCAGCTGTCGCCTAGCTCACGTATCCCTCCCGAGGGCGACCCCATAAACTTTTGATTACTTAACGGTAGTTAGCGCCACCATCGCAGCGTTTTGGAGCGTGAGAGACCTTGGCCGGATCGGCTGACTTCGACCTGTACCGCCCGTCCGAGGAGCACGACATGCTCCGTGACGCCGTCCGCTCGCTGGCCGAGGCGAAGATCGCGCCGTACGCCGCCGCGGTGGACGAGGAGGCCCGTTTCCCGCGCGAGGCCCTGCAGGCGCTGGTCGCCAACGACCTGCACGCGGTGCACGTGCCCGAGGAGTACGGCGGCTCGGGCGCCGACGCCCTGGCGACCGTCATCGTGATCGAGGAGGTGGCCCGCGTGTGCGCCTCGTCCTCCCTCATCCCGGCCGTGAACAAGCTCGGCTCGCTGCCCGTGATCCTCTCCGGCTCCGAGGAGCTGAAGAAGAAGTACATGACCCCGCTGGCCAAGGGCGAGGGCATGTTCTCCTACTGCCTCTCCGAGCCGGACGCCGGCTCCGACGCCGCCGGCATGAAGACCAGGGCCGTCCGCGACGGCGACCACTGGATCCTCAACGGCGTGAAGCGCTGGATCACCAACGCCGGCGAGTCGGAGTACTACACGGTGATGGCCGTCACCGACCCGGAGAAGCGCTCCAAGGGCATCTCCGCCTTCGTCGTCGAGAAGTCCGACGAGGGCGTCTCCTTCGGCGCCCCGGAGAAGAAGCTCGGCATCAAGGGCTCCCCGACCCGCGAGGTCTACCTCGACAACGTCCGCATCCCCGCCGACCGCATGATCGGCGAGGAGGGCACCGGCTTCGCCACGGCGATGAAGACCCTCGACCACACCCGCATCACCATCGCCGCCCAGGCCCTCGGCATCGCCCAGGGCGCCCTCGACTACGCCAAGGGCTACGTCAAGGAGCGCAAGCAGTTCGGCAAGCCGATCGCCGACTTCCAGGGCATCCAGTTCATGCTCGCCGACATGGCCATGAAGATCTCGGCCGCCCGCGCCCTGACCTACCAGGCCGCCGCCGCCTCCCAGCGCGTCGACGCCGACCTCACCTACCAGGGCGCCGCCGCCAAGTGCTTCGCCTCGGACGTGGCGATGGAGGTCACCACGGACGCCGTCCAGCTCCTCGGCGGCTACGGCTACACCCGCGACTACCCGGTGGAGCGCATGATGCGCGACGCCAAGATCACGCAGATTTATGAAGGCACGAACCAGGTCCAGCGGATCGTGATGGCCAGGAACCTGCCGTAGCCCGCGGGCACGC
>NZ_JAPSKN010000191.1 GCF_031181705.1 Streptomyces sp. | reverse complement strand
AGGCGCCCCTGCCCGGCGCGCGGGGCGTTCCCGCTCCCGCCGAGGCTGACGGTGACGCTCCTGCCACGGCGGCGAGGGGTTCTCCGTCGTCCCGGACGGCTGCGCGGTGAGGGGGGACACCCGCACCACGCCGCACGTCGACGCCCGCGCCGCCGAGCGCTTGGTCCGGCCGGCGGCACGGGAACCGGACGCGCCGGCGCCGGGCCTGCCGTCCGACCGCGGACGCCCCGGTGGCCGCCTGGCCCTCGTACCGGCTGGACGCCCACGTGCGGCCCGCCGTCGCGCTCCTCGGCGCCGGGAACGAAGGGCTGCGGGTGCGGGCCAGGACGGCGGGCCCGTCGAACACCGGCGATCCGCTCGCGGGCGAGGGCATCCCGGCCACGGCCGGCTTCGGCCTGCCGGGGGCGTCAGCGGAACTCAGCGGCTCTGCAGGCGCACGTGCAGTTCCTTCTCCTGGTCGCCGGAGACCGTGCTCAGGTCGTGCACGTCGAACAGCGAGTCCAGGGTCGTACGCAGCCGCTCGATCGCCCAGTACCCGCCGTGCAGGTCGGCCTCGACCGAGGACGACAGCCGGGCCTGCGGATGTGTGCCCTCGTGCGGGTCGGCGACGTCGAAGGTGCCGAGCCAGACGGTCGGGCGGGTCTCGTGCAGTTCCTCCGGGACGTCGTCGGCGCACCGGTCGGACTCGAAGCAGGCGCACAGCGTGTCGAACACGATCCGGGCGTCGTGCTTGCTGCACCCGCTGATCTCCACCGAGACGGAGTGGGGGTGCGGTCGCTCGTGGTTCATCGCCATCGTGATCGCTCCTTACGTGGCCACGCTGCCGTTTCCGCCCCTCCCCCAGCAAAGCACCACCTTCCCCCGGGCACTACCGGCGGCGGGGCGGCCTTTGCAGGGCGGCACGCGCCCCGGTGGGAGATGGTGGAAGGTGACGGAAGGGGCCTTCCACGAACGGCTCCGCGCGGTAGAACTGGGGTGTCGGCACCGTGACGGCGTGCCGCGAGGAACGGCGAAGGCGGGGCGTGGGATGAGTGCAGCCGGGTCTCCCCAGGCCGGGAGCGAGGAGCCGCTGCGCGGCTCGGAGCGCCCGAGCGGACTGCTCGACGTCCTGCGCGTGGCCTCGGTGGTCCTGGACGCCGAGGGCCGCATCGTGCTGTGGAGCCCGCAGGCCGAGGAGCTGTTCGGCTACGAGGCGCGGGAGGCGCTCGGGCAGTACGCCGCGCGGATCATGGTCCACGAGCAGCACATCGACCTCGTGGTCAAGCTGTTCTCGGACGTCATGGGCACCGGGCAGAGCTGGGCCGGGGCGTTCCCCATCCGCCGCAAGGACGGCAGCACCCGGCTGGTGGAGTTCCGCAACATGCGGCTGCTGGACGACCAGGGCGACGTGTACGCGCTGGGTCTGTGCGCCGACCAGTCGACCGTGCACCGGCTGGAGCGGGAGGTGGCGCTGTCGACGCGGATGATCGCGCAGTCCCCGATCGGGCTGGCCGTGCTGGACACCGACCTGCGCTACGTCTCCGTCAACAAGGCGCTGGAGGAGATCAACGGCGTACCGGCCGAGGAGCACCTGGGCCGCACCCCGCGCGAGGTGGTGCCCGGGATGGACGTCGACGCGCTGGAGGCCGCGACGCGGCGCGTGCTGGAGACGGGCGCGCCGGTCGTCGACCGGTCCACGATCGGGCGCACCGCGGCCGATCCGCACCAGGACCACGCCTGGTCGGTCTCGCTGTACCGGCTGGAGAACGCCTTCGGGACCGTGCTGGGCGTGGCCGTCTCGATCGTCGACGTCACCGAGCAGTACCGGGCGGCCATCGAGGCCGAGGCGGCCCGGCGGCGGCTGGCGCTGATCGCGGACGCCTCGGGGCGGATCGGCACCACGCTGGATCTGGACCACACGGCGCACGAGCTGGCCGAGGTGGCCGTGCCGGAACTCGCCGACGTCGCGGCCGTGGACCTCCTGGACGCCGTGGTGCAGGGCCGGCAGTCCACCCTCGGTCCCACGGAGTCGGCGGTGATCCGGGCGCTCGCGGTCCAGGGCTACGACTCCGCCGAGGCACTGGAGGCGGCCGACCCGCCCGGGCAGGTGGCGCGCTACGCCCCCGACCGGCTGGTCACCCAGTGCGTGCGCACGGCGAGCCCCGTGATGCTGCCGGAGGTCAAGGACGAGGACCTGGCGCGCATCGCCCGCTCCCCCGAGGCGGCCGAGCTGCTGGGCCGGGCCGGGGTGCACTCGTACCTGGCGGTGCCGCTGATCGCGCGCGGCCAGGTGCTGGGCGCCCTGGACCTCAAACGCACCCGCAACCCGCTGCCGTTCACCGAGGACGACCTGCTGCTGGCCCGCGAGCTGGCCGCCCGGGCCGCCGTGCAGATCGACAACGCGCGCTGGTACCAGAGCGCCCGTGACACCGCGCTCACGCTGCAGCGCAGCCTGCTGCCCAGCATCCCCTCCGTGACGGGCGGGCTCGAGGTGGCATCCCGCTACCAGCCGGCCGGGGCCACGAGTGAGGTCGGCGGCGACTGGTTCGACGTGATCCCCCTGGAGGACGACAAGACCGCGCTGGTCGTAGGCGACGTGATGGGCAGCGGCATCCCGGCCGCGGCGGCCATGGGGCGGCTGCGGACGGCGACCAACACGCTGGCCTCCCTGGACCTCGACCCGAACGTGCTCCTGGAGCACCTCGACAGGATCACCGCGGGACTCGACCAGGCCATCGCCACCTGCGTCTACGCCGTCCACGACCCGCGCCGGCGGGAGTGCCGGATCGCCAACGCCGGGCATCTGCCGCCGGTCCGCGTCCGGGCCGGCCGCCCCCCGGAGCTGCTCGACCTGCCGACCGGGGTGCCGCTCGGTGTCGGCGGGGTCGCCTTCTCCACCACCACCGTCGACCTGGAGCCCGGCGACCGGCTGGTGTTCTACACCGACGGACTGGTCGAGACCCGGCGCGACCCGCTCGACGACCGGCTCGGCACGCTCCTGTCGCTGCTGGACGGGCCGGACCGGCCGCTGGAGGAGGTCTGCGAGGTGCTGCTGCGGACACTGCACGAGCCGGACAACTTCGACGACGTGGCGCTGCTGATCGCGCGGGCGACGCCCCCGGGCTGAGCGGGCGCTACGGCCGGGCGCCGAGCACCACGTGGGCGTACAGCTCCTCCGAGACGGCCAGGCGGGCCGCCAGTCCCCCGCGCTCGAACGCGGCGACCGCGTCCGGCGCCTGGTGCCGGCTCGTCTCCACCAGGACGCAACCCCCCGGGGCGAGCCAGCGGGGCGCCTCGGCCGCGACCCTGCGCAGGACATCGAGACCGTCCGTGCCGCCGTCGAGGGCGACCAGCGGCTCGTGGTCGCGGGCCTCCTGCGGCAGCAGCCCGATCTCGTCGCTCGGGACGTAGGGCACGTTGGCCGCGAGGATGTCGACGCGGCCGCGCAGCTCGCCGGGCAGCGCCTCGAACAGGTCGCCCCGGTGGACGTGACCGCCGGCGGCGGCGACGTTGCCGCGGGCGCAGCGCACCGCGGCCGGGTCGATGTCGGCGGCGTGCAGTTCGACGGCGCCGAGCCCGGCGGCCAGGGCGGCGCCCACGGCGCCCGAGCCGCAGCACAGGTCCACGACGACCCGCGCGCCGGGCGCCTGGGCCAGGGCCCGCTCCACCAGGAACTCGGTGCGGCGGCGCGGCACGAAGACGCCCGGGGCGACGCCGATGCGCAGCCCGCGGAACTCGGCCCAGCCGACGACGTGTTCGAGGGGCAGCCCGGCGGCGCGGCGTTCGGCCATGGCGGCGGCCTCGGCCGGGGTGCGGGCGGTGGCGAGGATCAGGTCGGCCTCGTCCTCGGCGAAGACGCAGCCCGCCGCGCGCAGGACGGCGACGAGGGCGTCACGGGACGACCGGGGGGAGGGCGGGACAGCGGGAACAGACGGCATGGAAGCCCAGAGCCTTTCGGGGACCGAAGGGCGCTCCGGCGGTCGCCTACGGCCGGCGATCCGCGCCCCGTCGAGGAGAGAGCACCCGAGCTGACACAGCGGTAATGGGTCTCACCTCCCCGGTTCCTCGACGGCTGGGTCCGTCCGCAGCCGGACGGAACCCTACCCGACGGGCCCGCCGCCCGGTACGGGGTCAGATGGTTGAGCGGTACAACCGTCGTGCGAACATGGGAGGCGGAGACGGCAACACCGTGAGGCCGTGAGGGGGCACCGCACCGAACTGTTCCGGTTCGTACGGTTGAACGCGCAATCACTGATGACGCCGGACCCGGCGGGGCACCGCCGGCCGGCCCGGAGGCACCACCCGATGCACATCACCCGAGGCTTCACCGGGCGCCCGCGCGGCGCCGGCCCCGCGCTGCCGCCCGGGCAGTACGACGCGCGCGACGACTGGCCCGTCCTGTCCGCCGAGGTCACCCCGGACCTCGCGCCGGCCGACTGGACCTTCCGCATCGACGGGCTGGTCGACGCGCCCCGCACCTGGGACTGGGAGGAGGCGCACCGGCTGCCGTCGTCGGCGTACGAGGGTGCCATCCACTGCGTGACGAGCTGGTCGAAGTTCGGCGTGCGGTTCTCGGGCGTGTCCCTGGACGCCTTCCTGGATGTGGTGCGCCCGCAGGCGTCGGCGACCCATGCCGTGGCCTACGCGCACACCGGCTACACCACGAGCCTCCCGCTCGCCGACCTGACCGGCGGGCGCGCCTGGATCGCCTGGGAGTACGACGGGCGGCCGCTCGCCCCGGAGCACGGCGGCCCGGCACGGCTGCTGGTGCCGCACCTGTACTTCTGGAAGAGCGCCAAGTGGATCGCGGGCCTGCGGATCCTCGACCACGACGAGCCGGGCTTCTGGGAGCAGAACGGCTACCACGAGCGGGGCAACCCGTGGGAGGAGCAGAGGTACGCCGGTGACTGAGACCTTCGAGCCGGCCTTCGTGCCGCCCACGCGGTTCGCGGTCCCCGGGCGTATCGCCGTGAGCGAGCAGGCCGCCTCCGTGTGGCGGACCGCCACGCTCACCGGGATCCGCCGGGAGACGCCGCGCGCCGCCACGTTCCGGTTCGCCGTGCCCGGCTGGCCCGGTCATCTGCCCGGGCAGCACCTGATGGTGCGACTGACCGCCGAGGACGGCTACGTGGCGCAGCGCCACTACTCGATCGCGTCCGCCCCGGACGACTCCGGGCACGTCGAGCTGACCCTGGACCACGTCGAGGGTGGCGAGGTGTCGGGCTGGTTCCACACCGTCGCCCGGGTCGGCGACCGGGTCGAGGTGCGCGGTCCGGTGAGCGGCTTCTTCGCCTGGCCGGGCGACCGGCCCGCGCTGCTGCTCGGCGCCGGCTCCGGCGTCGTGCCGCTGATGTCGATGGTCCGGCATCATCGGGCGCGGAACCTGACCGTGCCGCTGCGCATGCTGGTGTCCGCGCGCAGCCCCGAGGAGCTCGTCTACGCCCGGGAGTTGGGCGCCGAGACGACACCCGTGTTCACCCGGAGCGCGCCGGAGGGTGTGCCGGTGGGACGTATGGCGGCCGCACATGTGGCGCCGCTCCTGGCCTCGCCGCCTCCCGGTGGGTGGGAGGCCTATGTGTGTGGCTCCAACTCCTTCGCCGAGCACGCCTCACGACTGCTGGTGACAGCGGGCCAGCCCGTGGACCGCATCAGGATCGAGCGCTTCGGCTGACGCCCCGCAGCGCCGTCGCCGCACGTGCGGTTGCCTCGCGAGGGCTGGGTACGGTGACTCGGCCGGGGGCGGGCCGGGGGTGCGCCGCGGGTGGTGCGGTGCTGCTCGTGCTGCTCGCGCACGGCGTGGTGCGCCGGGTCGCCCTGAGCCGCCGGCCGGCCGAATGGGAACGGGCGTGGGGCCGCACGGAACCGGAGTGGACGCATCGCCGCGCCTGACGCGACGCGGGGCGACCCATGAGGCGCCCGGCAGTTCGGCGCGGCGGCGCCAACCGTTCGGTGACCCGACCACCCGTGTCCGGGGCTTCGCCCGTCATGGCCGCACTCGCCCCGCACACACGCATCCGACCTGCGGGAGTACCGCCAGGGTGGCCACTCCCGGCCCGGGCGCGTCCGGCGAACACCTGGTCAGTCCTCCGACCACCGCCGTAGGGTGATCCGCGCTGTCTCCGCACCGGTTCCTCATCAAAGGCGGTCCTGCATGGCCCTGTTCGACCTTCCTCTCGACGAACTCCGCGAGTACCGCAGCGCGTCCAGCGAGCCGGAGGACTTCGACGCGTTCTGGTCCAAGACGCTCCAGGAGGCGCGCGAGCATGATCTGGACGCCCGCTTCGAACCGGTCGACACGGGCCTGTCCACGGTGCGGGTGCTCGACGTGACGTTCGCCGGCTTCGGCGGGCATCCGGTCAAGGGCTGGCTGACCCTCCCGGCCGGAGCGGACGGCCCGTTGCCCCTGGTCGTGGAGTTCATCGGCTACGGCGGCGGGCGCGGACTGCCGCACGAGCATCTGCTGTGGGCTTCCACCGGCCGGGCGCACTTCGTGATGGACACCCGCGGCCAGGGCAGCGCCTGGGGCGCGGGCGGCGGCACGGCGGACCCGGTGGGCGGCGCACCCGCCTACCCCGGTTTCATGACCCGCGGCATCGACGCTCCGGAGAACTACTACTACCGCCGCGTCTACACCGACGCCGTGCGCGCGATCGAGGCGGCCCGTTCGCATCCGCTGACGGACGCCGCGCGCACGGTGGCGGTGGGCGCCAGCCAGGGCGGAGGCATCACCATAGCGGTCGGCGGCCTGGTGCCGGACCTGGCGGGCATCGCGCCGGACGTGCCGTTCCTGTGCGACTTCCCGCGCGCGGCGACCCTCACGGACCGGCACCCGTACCGGGAGATCGGCCTCTACCTCAAGACGCACCGCGGCCGGACCCAGGAGGCCCTGCGCACGCTCTCCTACTTCGACGGCGTCCACTTCGCCGCCCGCGGCCGGGCCCCCGCCCTCTTCTCCGCCGCCCTGGAGGACCAGACCTGCCCGCCGTCGACCGTCTTCGCGGCGTTCAACGCGTGGAGCCACGAGGACAAGGCGATCGAGGTGTACGACTTCAACGACCACGAGGGCGGCGGCCCGTTCCAGGAGGCGGCCAAGCTGCGCTGGATGCGCTCGCACATCTGATCCGGCCGTTACCCGACGACGGCCTTCCCCTTTGGTCAGACCGGTCGGTACGTTCTTCCCGCCCGGGCCGCGCGTCGCCGCGGCCCGGGCCTGGACACGACCGGCGAAGGGGTGGGGCCCATGTCCGAGAACGAGGCGTCCGAGCAGGTGGCAGGCGGTGACGCGGCACCCGGCGACCAGGAACGCGCCGACGGGGTGCGGGTGCGCGGTCACTGCGACCCGCGTTTCACGGCGGTGCACGAGGCCTTCGAGGAGAACTTCCGGGAGCGGGGCGAACTGGGTGCCGCGGTGGCCGTCACCGTCGGCGGCAGGATCGTGGTCGATCTGTGGGGCGGCTGGGCCGACGGGGCGCGCAGCCGTCCGTGGGAGCGGGACACGCTGGTCAACGTGTGGTCCACGACAAAGGGCCCGGTAGCGCTCTGTGCGCACCTCCTGGCCGACCGGGGACTGCTCGACCTGGACGCGCCGGTGGCCGTGTACTGGCCCGAGTTCGCCGCGGCGGGCAAGGAGAAGGTCCTGGTACGGCACCTGCTGTCCCACCGGGCCGGTCTGGCCGGACTCAGGGAGCCGCACTCGCTGGAGCAGCTCTGCGACTGGGAGCTGACGACACAGCGGCTCGCGGCGACGGAGCCGTGGTGGGAGCCGGGCACCCGGTCCGGCTATCACGCGCTGACCTACGGCCATCTGGTCGGTGAGGTCGTGCGGCGGGTGTCGGGGTTGCGCCCGGGGGCGTTCCTGGAACGGGAGGTGACCCGGCCGCTCGGCATCGACTTCCGTATCGGCCTGCCGGAGCGGGACGCGGGCCGGGTGGCGGAGCTGGTCCAGCCGCCGGTCGCGCAGAGCAGCGCGCAGGCCGCCGTCCTCGCCCAGTTGGCGCCGGCGGCCGTCGCCGCGCTGACCAACCCACCGGTGGCCGCGGCCGCGGCC
>NZ_JAPSKN010000190.1:5284-8255 GCF_031181705.1 Streptomyces sp. | reverse complement strand
CGGGCGAGGGCGTGCGCCGGGTCGTGCGGACCGCGCGGTATCCGCACGGCGGGTTCGGCGCCGACGTCCGGCCGGCCTGAGCGCCCCGGGCCGGATCCCGACCGCCGCGCGGACGGGCCCTGGAGGCGGACAGGCCCTAGATGCGGACAGGCCCTAGAGGACGAACCCGGGCTGCCCGTCGTCGGTCACGACGGGACGGCCCGCCGCCTCCCACACCTGCATGCCGCCTTCGACGTTCACGGCGTCGACGCCCTGCTGGGCCAGGTACATGGTGACCTGGGCGGAACGGCCGCCGGAGCGGCAGATCACGTGCACCCGGCCGTCCTGCGGGGCGGCCTCGGTCAGCTCGCCGTACCGGGCGACGAACTCGCTGATGGGGATGTGCAGCGCCCCTTCGGCGTGACCCGCCTTCCACTCGTCGTCCTCCCGGACGTCCAGCAGGAAGTCGCCGTCCTTGAGGTCCGCGACCGCGACGGTGGGGACACCAGCTCCAAAACTCATGCGTCCGACGCTACCCGAACCCACCCCGGAACGGCCGGGGCGTCCGGGGCGGCCGGGACGTCCGGGGCGGTGATCAGTCCGTGCCGTCACCGAGCAGCGCGGCCAGCTCCGTCTCCCGCTCGCCGACCTGCGTGAGCAGCTGCTGCCCGATCTCGTCCAGCAGGCGGTCCGGGTCGTCCGGGGCCAGCTGGAGCATGTGGCCTATGGCGCTGTCCTCCAGCTCCTTGGCGAGCAGCGCGAGCAGCTCCTTGCGCTGGGCGAGCCATTCGAGGCGGGCGTACAGCTCCTCGGCACGGCTGGGGCCCAGCTTCAGCTCGGGCCCCTTGGCCCATTCCTCGGCGAGCTCGCGCAGCTCCGCCTCGTCGCCGCGGGCGTAGGCGGCGTTGACGCGGGTGATGAACTCCTCGCGCCGCTGGCGCTCCTTCTCCTCCTGCGCGAGGTCCGGGTGGGCCTTGCGGGCGAGGTCGCGGTAGAGCTTGCGGGCCTCCTCGCTGGGCCGGACGCGCTGCGGGGGGCGGACCGCCTGGTCCGTGAGCATGGCCACGGCCTCCGGGAAGAGGCCGCTGTCGTCCATCCAGCCGTGCAGCAGCTCCTCCACGCCCGGGATCGGCGCGAGCCGGGCCCGAGCCTCCTCCGCCCGGCGGTGGTCCTCGGGGTCGCCGCTGCGGGCGGCGCGGGCCTGAAGAATCCGGGCGTCCAGCTCCTCGAGACGGGCGTAGAGCGGACCGAGCTTCTGTTCGTGGAGCCGGGAGAAGTTCTCCACCTCGACGCGGAAGGTCTCCACCGCGATCTCGTACTCGATCAGCGCCTGCTCGGCGGCCCGTACGGCCCGCTCCAGCCGCGCCTCGGGGCGCGCCGCCTCGTCCTCGGGCGTCACCTGTTCCTCACCGGCGCCGCCACCACCCTGCTCAGCTTCCGGGGTCGTCACCCGACCAGCCTAGGCCACGGCCGGGCCGGGCCCACGCGCCCGCCGCGCGTCACACGCCCGTCTCCGCCGCGACCTTCCCCGCGCGCACCGCCGCCACCAGGTCCGCGTGGTCCGCTTCCGTGCGGTCGGCGTAGGCCACGGCGAAGGCCGCCATCGCCTCGTCGAGCTCCTCGTTCTTGCCGCAGTACCCGGCGATGAGCCGGGGGTCGGCGCTGTGGGCGTGGGCCCGGGCCAGGAGGGCGCCGGTCATGCGGCCGTAGTCGTCCATCTGGTCGGCGGCCAGGGCGGCCGGATCGACGCTGCCCTTGCGGTTGCGGAACTGACGGACCTGGAAGGGGTGTCCGTCGACCGTCGTCCAGCCGAGCAGGCTGTCGCTGACGACCTGCATGCGCTTCTGGCCGAGCACGACGCGGCGGCCCTCATGACCGGCCTCGGGCGGCTCGAAGCCGGCCGTCACCAGATGCGGCACCAGCGCCGACGTCCGCGCCTCCTTCACCTGGAGCACCAGCGGCTCCCCCCGGTGGTCCAGGAGCAGCACGACGTAGGACCGGGTGCCGACGCTGCCGGTGCCGACGACGCGGAACGCCACGTCGTGCACCGCGTACCGGGCGAGCAGGGGCAGGCGGTCCTCCGGCAGGGTCTCCCGGTACTCCTCCAGGGACGCCGCCACCGCCGCGGCCTCCTCGTCCGGGACGCGCCGCAGCACCGGCGGGGCGTCCACGAAGCGGCGTCCGCCGTCCTCCGTGGCCTCGGTCGACTTGGCCGCGAAGCGCCCGCTGGTGTTGAGACGGGCCTTCTCCGAGACCCGCTCCAGGGTGCCGAGCAGGTCGTGGGCGTCCGTGTGGGAGACCAGTTCCTCGTCCGCGATGGCGTTCCACGCGTCCAGGACCGGGAGCTTCGCCAGCAGCCGCATCGTGCGGCGGTAGGCGCCCGCCGCGTCGTGGGCCGCCTTGCGGCAGGTGTCCTCGTCCGCGCCCGCCTCACGGCCGGCCAGCACCAGGGAGGTCACCAGGCGTTTGAGGTCCCATTCCCAGGGGCCGTGCACCGTCTCGTCGAAGTCGTTCAGGTCGATGACCAGGCCGCCGCGCGCGTCGCCGTACAGGCCGAAGTTGGCCGCGTGGGCGTCGCCGCAGATCTGGGCCCCGATCCCGGTCATGGGGGTGCGCGCCAGGTCGTGGGCCATGAGGCCGGCCGCGCCGCGCAGGAACGTGAACGGGGTGGCGGTCATGCGGCCCACCCGCAGGGGCGTCAGCTCGGGGAGCCGGCCGCGGCCCGACTCCTCGACCGCGCTCACCGCGTCGGGCCGGGAGGGGTCCGGGTCGAACGTGGCGTGCGCGCTGCGCGGGACGCGCTCGCGCAGCGCCTTGCCCTCCTCCTTGGGCGAGCCCGCGGCGGGCCACTCCGCGAAGCCGCGCACCCGGGGCAGCCGGGGCGCCGTCCCGTCCCCGCCGTTCTTCCCGTCGCTCTTCCCCGCCGCCGTTCCGCTCATCCCGACCGCCTCCCCCGCACGCGAACATCAACTCGTGCCGACCGTACAACCGG
>NZ_JAPSKN010000190.1:0-5184 GCF_031181705.1 Streptomyces sp. | reverse complement strand
CACCTGCGCCACCGCCGCCCGCGCCCAGCCGAACCGCCCGGGGCGAGCGCGGCCTACGCCCCGGAAGGCGCCTGCACCGGCACGGCCCCCTCCGGCCCGCCGGACACCCGCTCCCGCGCCGAGGCCCCGTCCGGCCCGAGGTCGGAAACCCCCGCAGACCCATCCGAGGCCCGCTCCGCAACCGGGTCCGAAAGCGAGTCCGAGACCGGGTCCGAAACCCGCTCGGTCCCCCGCTCCTCAGACCCCCGCTCCTCCACCCACCCCTGCGCCAGCACCCGCTCCGCGCGGTCCTCCGAGATGTCGAGGCGGGTCAACACAGCGGGGACCGCGATGCTCGGCAGGAAGTGCTCGAACATCACCACGACGCGGCGCTCCAGGTCCTGCCGCTGGCAGCGCAGCTGGGACAGCAGCTGCACTCCGGAGAAGCTGCCGACCAGCAGCTCCGCCGTCTCCGCCACGTCCACGTGCGGCAGCAGTTCGCCCTGTGCCTTCGCCTCGCCCAGCCGCTGCACGTTCTGGTCGATCCACATCTGGAAGGCCGGTGTGCGGTCGAGGTCCATGGCGCCCTGGTCCAGGGCGAGCCCCACGCTGGCGCGCACCAGCGGCTCGGACCGCAGCCGGCGGGCCAGCACCAGCCCGGAGTCGACGAGCTCCTGGAGCTTGCCGGACTGCGGTGGGAGCGTGATCGCGAGCTGTTCCTCGAACACCCCGATCGCCAGCTCCTCCTTGGAGCCGAAGTGGAAGTACAGCGCGCCCTTGGTGACGCCCGCCCGGTCCAGGATCTCCCCGATGGTCGCCGAGGTGTAGCCGCGTTCGTCGAAGACGGCCGCGGCCGCCTCCAGGATGGTCCGCCGGGTGCGGATCGCGCGCTCCTGTCGCGCCATCGGGTGCCTCCTGATCTCCGTCGATCCCTGTGAACTCGCTGTGTGGCGAGGGCGCGAGAGCCTGTCCCAGCGGCTTGGCTCACCCTTTGAAAAAAACCGGCTCGTCCGTATCTTAGTCAAACGCCGACCACAGCCGGGCAGCCGATGAGCGGGGGTTCTCATGCCGCGGACAGGGCCTTCGAGCGCGCTCACGGACGATCAGACCCGACGAGCGGACCACCGGGCAAACGAAGCCGCGGCGGCCGTCGAGAACGCGCCATACCGGACCGTCACGAAGGAACTCGCCCACCGCACCACCGACACCGACGTCTTCCCCACCGGGTGGACCCGAATCTCCGAAACCCGCTTCCGCTTCACCGCGCACTGGCCGGTCGCCCACCGCTTCTTCGGCTCCGTGGACGGGATGCACCAGGACCCGATGGTCGTGGGCGAAACGTTGCGGCAGGCGGCGATGGTGCTCGCGCACGCCGAGTTCGGGGCCCCCGCCGACAGCCACTTCGTCATGTGGGACCTCAGCGTCGTCACCGACCCCGCGGCGCTGCGGCCGGCGGACGCCGCCGAGCCGGTCGTCGTCGACGTCGTCTGCTCCGAGATACGCCGCCGTGGCCGCGGCCTGGCCGCGATGCGGACCACGATGGAGTTCCGCCGCGCGGGCCGGTTCGTCGCCCGCGGCACCGGCAGCACCGGCTGCACCTCACCGCTCGCCTACCGGCGCCTGCGGGCGCGGCAGTTGGCCGCCATGGACACGCCCGTGCCGCCGCTGCCGGGCATCGCTCCCGGGCTCGCCGGCCGCACCCGCGCCGAGGACGTCGTCCTCGCACCCGGCGACCGGCCCGGCGTCTGGCGGCTGCGCGTGGACACCGGCCACCCCGTGCTCTTCCCCCGGCCCAACGACCACGTCCCCGGCATGGTCCTGTTCGAGGCGGCCCGCCAGGCCGCGACCGCCGCCTCCGGCCTGCACCCCTTCCTGCCGCGCGCGATGTCCGCCACCTTCGCCCGCTACGCCGAACTGCACAGCCCCTGCCTGCTGGAGGCCGAGGTGCTCGACGAGAACCCCGGGGAGGTGACCGTCCGGGTGTCCGGGCGGCAGGACGGCGAGCCGGTCTTCACCGCCTCCCTCACCTCCGCGCGGCCCGGGCCGGTACGGTCCCTGTCGTGACGGTCACCTTCCTCCTCACCGGCGCGAGCGGCTTCGTCGGCAGCCGGGTGGCGGCCGCGGCCCGCCTGCGCCCCGGGGTGCGCGTACGACAGCTGTCCCGGCAGGGCGCGCACGGACCCGACGCCGTCCGCGGCGACCTGTCCGACCCGCCCTCCCTGCGCGGCACTTGTACCGGCGTCGACGTGCTGCTGCACTGCGCCACGCGGATCAGCGGCGACGACGCCGGTGTCGAGGCCGTCAACGACCACGGCACGCGGGCCCTGGTCGAGGAGGCCGTGCGCGCCGGAGTGCGCCGGATCGTGTACGTGAGCACGGCCGCCGTCCACGGCCGGGGCCCCTTCCGCGGTGTGCGCCCCGGTCAGGCCCCGATCGCGCCCGCGTCGGCCACCAGCCGCTCCCGCGCCGCCGCCGAACGGCACGTCCTCGACGCGGGCGGCCTGGTGCTGCGCCCGCACCTCGTGTACGGCGAGGGCGACCGCTGGGTCGTGCCCGCAGTGGCCTGGCTGCTGGGCGAGTTGTCGGCGACGGTGACCGGCTGCACGGCGCTGCAGTCGATGATCGACGTCTCCACCCTGGGCCGCGCGGTGGTGGCCGCGGCGCTGTCCCCGGCGCACGACGGCGGCGCGCACTACGTCGCCCACCCCGAGCCGGTGCCCGTCACCGAACTGCTCGGGGCCGTGCGCGAAGAACTGGGCGTACCCGGCGGCGGTGAGGCGGTGGACGTCGCCACCGCCCTGGAGCGGGCCGCCGGTTCACCGCGCGCCCTCCACCACCTCTCCATGCTCACGGTCGACCACTGGTTCGTGGACGACGGGTTCTGGAAGGACCTCGACTGCCCGCCCGGGGACGGGTTCGCGGCCGGGTTCAGGCGCGCGGCACCCTGGTACCGCTCGTTCCTCGCAGGCCGGACAGCTTCCTGATCGCCTCGGCCTCCGCCGGGCGCGGGCCCGTCCGCGGGCCGTGCAGCAGCACCGGCAACTCCTGGTGGCCGGTGGAGATGATCGAGCGCAGCCGCTTCGGCGGACGCCCCGGATCGGCCAGGGCGAGGCGCGGGAACCGCTCGAACAGGGACGTCAGCGCCACCGTCGCCTCGGCCATCGCCAGGGGCCGGCCCAGGCAGTGGTGCACGCCGTGGCCGAAGGACACGTGGTCGCGGCTGGTCGCGCGCGTGACGTCGAACCGGTCGGCGTCGGGCCCGTGCCGCTCCGGGTCGCGTCCGGCACCGGCGAACGAGACGACGACGGGGTCGCCCTTCGGGATGACGAGATCCGGCTCGATCTCGATGTCCTCCACGGCGTAGCGCAGGCCCGACATGGCGCCCGGCGCCTCGTACCGAAGCGACTCCTCCAGGGCGTCCTCCCAGGTCACCCGGCCGGAGCGGACGAGGTCCAGCTGGTCGGGGTGGGCGAGCAGGCTGTGCACGGTGTTGTCGATGAGGTTGACGGTCGTCTCGAAGCCCGCGGTGAGCAGCAGGATGAGGTTGTCCATCAACTCCTGTTCGCTCAGGCTGCCTTCGTCGCGGGCGGCGATGAGGGCCGTCGTCAGGTCGTCGGCCGGGTGCGCGCGCTTGTACCGCAGGAACGCCGTCAGCGTGGCGTAGAGGTCGACCGCGTTGGCCTGGGCGTCCTCCAGGGAGATCGCCGTGTCGAAGAAGCGGCCGATGATGCGGTAGAGGGCCCGGCGCGGACCGTCCTCGCCGTGCGGTACGCCGAACAGTTCGCACACCACTTCGTGCGGCACCGGCGCCGCGAACGCCGCGCGCAGGTCGACCACTTCGCCCTCCGGCAGCCGCTCCAGGCCGTCCAGGGCCCGGTCGACGATCTCCTGGACGCGCGGCAGCAGCGCGTCCACACGGCGTTTGGTGAAGGCCGCGGCCATCGGCTTGCGCAGCCGGCTGTGGTCGTCGCCGTAGGCGGTGACCATGTTGCGCACCGAGACCCAGATGGCCAGCGGCCAGGTGCGGGAGATGTCGCCGTTGATCCAGGCGGGCCAGTGCCGGTAGGCGTCCTTGCTGGTCTCGGGTCCGGCCAGGAGCCGTTTGTTCAGCTCCAGGCCGTTGATCCACCACGCCCGCACGCCGCCCGGGAGTTCCACCTCCACGGCCGGGCCCCGGGCGCGGATTCGGGCTATCTCGTCGTAGAGGTTCCGGCCGGACGGGTCGATCGTCAGGAAGGGGCAGGTCTGTGGTGCCATGACTCGTCGCTCCTCGGTCCCGGGGGCTGGGAGACCATCGTGCGATCCGGGCGCCGAAAAAACTTGCCAACCGGTTTGTTCCGGTCAACCCGACGCCCTCCGACTGCCCACCGGGGGGCGGTCGAGGGCGCCCGCTACCGCAGCGCGAGCGGCGCCGCGGCCGGCTCCTGCGGGGTCGGGCCCGGGGCCGGGTCCGCCTCCGGGGCGCGCTGGTCCGGCTCGCGCCCGGCCGGGTCCAGGGCGCCGGCGAGGTGCGGTGCGGCCACGCAGGGCAGGAGCAGGTGCCACAGTTCGGTGAGGGAGGGGCGGGCGAGCCAGCCGCGGTCCTCGCGGGCCAGCACCTCGATGCCGGTGGTGGCGGCGAGGACGACGGCACCGGTGCGGTGCGGCGGGACCCCCGCGGCGAGTTCGCCCCCGCGCTCCGCCTCGTTCAGCAGGTCGTGCACGCACGCCCGCCACTCCCGGCGCAGGTCACGAGCCCGCCCGGCGGCCGCCTCGGCGTTGAGCCGCAACCCCGCCCGGACCACGACGTCGGCACGGAGCAGCCGGGCGACCCGGTGCGTGACGTCCACGAGCCGCTGCAGGGCGCACCCGTCGCCACCGCGGCCCGCGAGCGCCACCCGGCGCAGGGCACGGGCGGCGGCCTGCTCGACGGCGTCGGCCACGGCGGCCTTGTTGTCGAAGTGGAAGTGCAGCGCGCCGGAGCTGACGCCGGCTCCCGCGCTGATCTCCGCCAGGCTGGCCCGGTCGTAGCCGCGGGCCTCGAAGTGCTCGGCCGCCGAGCGGATCAGCGCGCGACGGGTCCGCACGGCCCGGTCCTGTTTGGTCACCCGTGGCTCCCCTGCAGGGCTCTGAATGGCGACGCAATGAAACCAAGTCGCCGGTTTTTCCACAACGCGCGGCCGGGCCGGGCGCCCTGCGGCCGCTCCTACGCGCGCAGGTACGCCA
>NZ_JAPSKN010000189.1 GCF_031181705.1 Streptomyces sp. | reverse complement strand
CCGGGCACAGGCGGCCTCGGACCGGCCGGGCGGCAGGCGTCCTCGGCCGGCTCGGCGTTCGACCGCTGCACGCGCCGGGGCTGGCCCCGGCGGCACCTGGCTCAGTCCAGTTCCCGGCGTTCCGTTCCGCGGTCCAGTTTCTCCTGGCGCCGGGCCTCGCGGATGCGGAGTTTCTCCGCGCGGGTGAGCTTGCGCTGGACCCCGACGCCGCCCCAGAAGGCGAAGCCGGTCACGATCACGCGCGGGGCCCCGGGTTCGCCCGGCACGCCCTCCTCGCGGTGGTCGAAGCCGCCCATGACGCCGATGCCGCGGACGACGACCTCGACACCGGGCGGGACGACGACCTCCACCCCGCCCATGATCGCGATCGCGTTGATCTCGACCTCGCGCTCGGTGAAGTCCGCCTCGCGCAGGTCGATCTCCCCGCCGCCCCAGAAGGCGAAGCAGGTGAACCGCCGGGGCATCGTCCAGCGTCCCTTGCGCTGGAAGCCGGACATCACGGCGACGGCCCACGTCGAGGAGCCCTCGCCGCCGACGATCCGCCCGGACCAGCCCGGCCCGGCGGCGGGCTCCTTGTTCAGCGACACCACCGGGGCCGTGACGCCGGGGACGGGCAGGTCCCGGGTGATCGGGGCCAGTTCCCCGTACGTCCGGGCCCGGTACGTCGCGTCCAGGCGCTCCTCGAACTCCGCCATGTCGAGCCGGCCCTCCGCGAGGGCGTCCCGCAGGACGTCGGCGACCTGCTCACGGTCGGCGTCGGAGGCGCGGAGGTCCGGGACTGCGTCGTCGGTCATACCCAGCAGCCTACGAGTCGCCCCTGCCGCGCACTACGTGGTCGCGCGCTCCGCGTACATCTTCGCGATGACCGCCTCGATGTCCGGCTCCCGCACCGACAGGTCGACCAGCGGGTACCGCGCCGCGATCCGCGCCACCAGCGGCGCCGCCGACTCGGCCGCCGGGAACACCAGCCACTGCCGCGGCCCGTCCACCCGGACGACCCGCGCGGGCGCAGGCGCCTCGATGGGCGGCAGTTCCCGCTCCAGGTCCACCACCAGGGTCCGCTCGCTGTCCCCGGCCTCGTGCAGCCCGGTGAGCGGCCCGTCGTACATCAGCCGCCCGCGGTCGATGACCATCACCCGCCTGCACAACTGCTCGATGTCCTGCAGGTCGTGCGTGGTCAGCAGCACCGTCGTGCCGCGCTCGGCGTTCAACTCGCGCAGGAACCGGCGCACCTTCGCCTTGGAGACGACGTCCAGCCCGATGGTCGGCTCGTCCAGGTACAGCACCTCAGGGTCGTGCAGCAGCGCCGCCGCGATGTCCCCGCGCATCCGCTGCCCGAGCGAGAGCTGCCGCACCGGCACCTCCAGCAGGTCGGCCAGGCCGAGGAGTTCGACCAGCCGGTCGAGGTTCTCGCGGTAACGGGCGTCCGGGATCCGGTACATGCGGTGCGTCAGCCGGTAGGAGTCGACCAGCGGCAGGTCCCACCACAGCGTCGTACGCTGCCCGAACACCACCCCGATGCGGTGCGCGAGACGGATGCGGTCCCGGGAGGGGTCGATGCCCGCCACCCGCACCCGCCCGGCGCTGGGCGTGAGGATGCCGGTCAGCATCTTGATCGTGGTGGACTTGCCGGCGCCGTTGGGGCCGATGTAACCGACCATCTCACCGCTCTCCACCCGGAACGAGATCGAGTCGACCGCCCGCACCTGCCGCCGCTCCCGCTTCAGGAAACCGGTCTTCCGGCGCACCTCGAAGACCTTCTCGACCCCGTCGAGCTCGATGAACCCGCTGTCCGAACCGGTCAACTCAACTCCCTGTACTCCGGTACGAGCGAAGCCCCGCCCGCCACGCCAGCCCCGCAAGGACACCGCACGCCAGGGCGACCAGCGGCGAGGCGTACGCCGTCCACCCGGGCAGGCCGATCGGGTACGGCCTGCCCAGCACGTGGGCCGCCGGCACCCAGTTGACGAAGGCGAGCGGCACCATGAAGGTCACCGCGCGCACCAGGTCCCTGCCGAACACGCCGGGCGGATACTGCAGCAGCGTCGTCCCGCCGTAGGTGAACGCGTTCTGCACCTCGGCGGCGTCCTGCGCGAAGATCTGGAAGGCCGCGCCCGCCACGAACACCGCCGAGAAGATCGCCGCGCCGCTGACCACCATCACCGGCACCAGCAGCACCTTCGCCGCGGTCCACTCGACGTCCACCGACACCAGCGCCCAGCCCAGCACCACCGCCCCCTGGGTGACCCGGCCGAGCCTGCGCAGCGCGAAACGGTCCGCGCCGACCTGGGCGAGCACCGGCGCGGGCCGCACCAGCAGCGTGTCGAAGGAGCCGTCCCGCATCCGGGAGCCCACGGTCTCCGTCGAGCCGAGCAGCAGGTCGGCGAGCCCGAACGCCGTCACCGACAGCCCGTACAGCAGGGCCACCTCCGGCAGCGACCAGCCGCCCAGCGAGTCCACCTGCGAGAACATCAGCAGGATCGCCACGAAGTCCAGGCCGGTCACCGTCAGGTTGCCGATCACCGTGACGACGAAGGAGGTGCGGTAGGCCATGCCGGAGCGCACCCACATCCCGGCGATCAGCCGGTAGGCCCGCATCCCCTCGCGCAGGGCACCACGCTCACCCACCCTGCACCACCACCCGCCGGGTCGCCGCCGACTGCACCAGCCGCCCCGCCGCCAGCAGCGCCACCGCCCACGCCGCCTGGAACACCAACGCCCGCAGCGGATCCGCCTCCCCCATCAGCACGTCGGCCGGCATCTGGATCTGCGCCGCCCACGGCAGCACCCGCACGACCTCGCCGAAGACGCCCGGGAAGGCGTTCAGCGGCAGCACCATGCCCGAGAAGAAGATCCCCGTGACCATCAGGGCCTGGTTGACGCCCATGCCGTCCATCAGCCAGAACACGCTCAGCGCCGCCAGGTAGCGGATCGCGAAGCTGACCACCGCCGCCAGCAGCAGCGTCACCACGAACGCCGCCCACGGGACGACGTCCGTCGGCAGCGCCATCGGGAAGAACGCCGCGCCGAACAGGAAGGGGATCACGCCCCGCCCCAGCATCTGGAACAGCGCCCGCCCCAGGTCCCCGGCCATCCACCACAGCTGCAGATCGACGGGCCGGTACAGGTCGACCGCGATCTCGCCGGTGCGGATGCGCTCCATCAGGTCCCTCTCCGCGCCGCCGCCCTGGATGGCGAGGGTCGCGTAGAGGCACTGCCCCAGCCACACGTAGGTCACGGCCTGCGTCTGGTCGTACCCGCCGAGGTGCGGCCTCTCGTCCCACAGCGCGAGATACGTGGAGACGAGGATGACGCCGAAGACCGTGTTGGTGAACACCCCGGCCGCCGTGGCCGCCCGATAGGTCGCGTACCGCCGGAAGCCCCCCGCCGCGACGGCCGCGTACAACCGCCCAGCGCCCACCTCCACCGCCCTCCTCGCCGACCGGCACCGAAGCGCAGGAGCCTAGTGCCCGCGGGGAGGGGCCTGCCACGGAATAACCACGCGCGGACGGGGACGCCGCGGGGCGAGCCGGCACCGGCATTGACGGTACGATCCGTTGCGTCCGCGTGGGCCGAGGCGCCCGTGGCCAGGGCGAGCGGCGTGACGGCGGTGCCGGCCGGGGCGGAGCACCGGGCCGACGCGCATGCGGTCGGATCACCCTCGGGGATGCGTCCCTCGTGGGGCGGATCTCGCGCGAGAAGGATCCCGACGCGCACGGGCGGTCCAGGGTGCGGTCCGCCCACGGCCCGCCCGGGCGTTCGTCCGCGCGCCGCCCGCCTCGCCCCACGGCTCACGACACGGCCCTCGATCAGGGAACTGATCGCCGGATGGGACAGTCTTCATCACAGGGGCGCAAGAGCGAGCAGAGACGTACGGGAACGACGTACGACGCGAAACAGGAGTCCGTGCACGACATGAGTGACGAGCCTCAGCCGCAGCAGCCGAACCAGGGCTGGGCACCGGGAGAGCCGCAACCGGACGGCGACTCCGGCACGCCCGGAGCGGCCGCGAAACCGAAGCGGACGGGCTGGCGCCGGATCATCCCGACCTGGCGCCTGACGCTGGGCGCGTTCCTCGTCGCCGCCCTGCTGCTCGTCGGCGGCTTCTTCGTGGGCTACTCGCTGGTGAAGATCCCGCCGGCCAACGCGCTCGCCACCAAGCAGGCCAACGTGTACCTGTACGCCGACGGCTCCGTGATCGCCCGCGACGGCGAGGTCAACCGCGAGAACGTCACCCTCGCGCAGATCTCCAAGGACGCCCAGCACGCCATCCTGGCCGCCGAGGACCGCGACTTCTACACCGAGTCCGCCGTCGACCCCAAGGCCATGGTCCGCGCCGCCTGGAACACCGCCCTCGGCAAGGGCAAGCAGTCCGGCTCCACGATCACGCAGCAGTACGTGAAGAACTACTACCTGCGCCAGGAGCAGACCGTCACGCGCAAGGCCAAGGAGTTCTTCATCGCGATCAAGCTGGACCGCGAGGTGAGCAAGGACCACATCCTGGAGGGCTACCTCAACACCAGCTTCTTCGGCCGCAACGCCTACGGCATCCAGGCCGCCTCCCAGGCCTACTACGGCATGGACGCCAAGGACCTCGACGCCGGCCGCGCCGCCTACCTCGCCGCGCTGGTCAACGCGCCCAGCCAGTACGACGTCGTCGCCCACCCGGAGAACCGCGAGGCCGCCGAGTCCCGCTGGAACTACGTGCTGGACGGCATGGTCAAGAAGGGCTGGCTCAGCGAGTCGGAGCGGGCCGGCATGAAGTTCCCCATGCCGAAGGAGTCCACCCTCTCCACCGGCATGTCCGGGCAGCGCGGCTACATCGTCCGGATCGTGAGGGACTACCTCGTCCAGAACAAGATCGTCGACGAGGCCAGGCTCGACGCCGGCGGCTACCGCATCACCACCACCCTGCAGAAGCCCAAGCAGGACGCCTTCGTGAAGGCCGTCAACGACAAGCTGATGGACAAGCTCGACAAGAAGGGCAACAAGGTCGACCGCTACGTCCGCGCGGGCGGCGCCGCCGTCGACCCGAAGACCGGCAAGGTCGTGGCGATGTACAACGGCATCGACTACGTCAAGCAGTACACCCCCAACGCCACCCGCAGGGACTTCCAGGTCGGCTCCACCTTCAAGCCCTTCGTCTTCACCGCGGCCGTCGAGAACCACAGCGAGACGCAGGACGGCCGCGTCATCACCCCGAACACGATCTACGACGGCACCAACCAGCGCCCCGTCCAGGGCTGGGCCGGCGACCCGTACGCCCCCGAGAACGAGGACCAGGTCTCCTACGGCGACATCACCGTCACCGAGGCCACCGACAAGTCCGTGAACTCGGTCTACGCGCAGATGGCCGCCGACGTCGGCCCGCAGAAGGTCAAGCAGACCGCCATCGACCTCGGCATCCCCGAAGCCACCCCCGACCTCGCCGACGGCCCCGCCATCGCGCTCGGCACGGCCACCGCCAGCGTCCTCGACATGGCCGAGGCCTACGCCACGCTCGCCAACCACGGCCGCCACGGCGCCTACACCATGGTCGAGAAGGTCACCAAGGAAGGCACCCCGATCGACCTGCCCGAGAGGCGCACCCGGCAGGCCGTCAGCCGCGAGGCCGCCGACACCACCACCAAGGTCCTGCAGAGCGTCGTGCAGAACGGCACGGCCGCCGCCGCCCAGGCCGCCGGCCGCCCCGTCGCCGGCAAGACCGGCACCGCCGAGAAGGACAAGGCCGCCTGGTTCGCCGGCTACACGCCCGACCTCGCCGTGGTCGTCTCCGTCATGGGCCAGGACCCCGTCACCGCCGACCAGAAGCCGCTCTACGGCGCCCTCGGCCTGCCCCGCATCAACGGCGGCGGCCCGCCCGCCGAGATCTGGGCCCAGTTCACCCGCGACGCCCTCAAGGACAAGCCGGTCAAGAACTTCGACCTCAGGCTCCAGCCCGGCGCCGACGTCTCCCAGGCCCCCGGCACCGAGGCCCCGGCCGACCCCACCACCGGCGCCACCGACGGCGGCTCCTCCACCGGCGGCCAGGACGACGGCACCGAGACGCCCAGCCAGACCCCGAGCGCGCCCCAGGGACAGAACCAGGGCCAGACCGACGGCGGCACCACCGACGGCGGCACGGGCGGCGAGTCCCCCACCGGCGGCGGCACGGCGGACGGCGGCACCACCGACGGCGGCGCCACCGGCGGTGACGGCGGCGAGGCCGACGGCGGCACAGGCGGCGACGGCGGGACGACCGACGGTGGCGCCACCGGCGGCACCACCGGCCCCGGCTGGGGCGTGGTCCCGCAGGGCGCGCGCCGCGAATGACTCAGTGACCGCTGGTCGCCTTCAGCCCCACCACGGCGACCAGCAGCAGGCACACGAAGAAGATCCGGGCGGCGGTCGCCGGCTCCCCCAGCACCGCCATGCCGAACACCGCCGCCCCGGCCGCGCCGATCCCCACCCACACGCCGTAGGCGGTACCGATGGGCAGAGTCCTCGCGGCCTGCGACAGCAGCAGCATGCTGGCGACGATGCCGGCGCCGGTGAGCACACTCGGGATCGGGCGCGTGAAGCCGTCGGTGTACTTCATGCCCACGGACCACCCCACCTCGAGCAGACCGGCGACGACGAGCAGAACCCAGGCCATGACGGGCACCTCCGGGAAACGGGCTGACGGTGTCGGTGCGTCGTCTTTGCCTTGATCCCGGTACGGCGCGTCTCGTCGGGGTCCCTCCAACGTAGCAAAGCCGGACGGCACGCCGAAGGGGCCGGTGACGAGCGCCACCGGCCCCTTTCCCGCTGCTCCGCGGACCTACAGGTACAGGCCCGTCGAGTCCTCCGAACCCTCGAACCGGTCCGCGGCCACGGCGTGCAGGTCGCGCTCGCGCATGAGCACGTACGCGATGCCCCGCACCTCCACCTCGGCACGGTCCTCCGGGTCGAAAAGAACCCGGTCGCCCGGCTCCACGGTCCGCACGTTCTGCCCCACCGCGACGACCTCGGCCCAGGCCAGCCGCCGGCCGACCGCCGCCGTGGCGGGGATCAGGATGCCGCCGCCGGAACGCCGCTCGCCCTCGCTGGTGTCCTGCCGCACGAGTACGCGGTCGTGCAGCATCCGGATGGGCAGCTTGTCGGGATGGGTGCTGTGCTCGTTTCTGTTGGCGCTCACGCCCTGAAACCTACCTGTCTTCCCGGGGAACGTCCGCAGTCGGGTCAGCCCTTGCGGCGCCGCGTGCTCACCGCGAGCAGCCCGACCACGCCCACCACGACGAGCGCGACGGGCACGACCCGCTCCAGCCGGGGCGCCCCGTCCTCGTCCACGAAGCGCGCGCGCACATCCGTGACGGCCTTGTTGACCCCCACGTAGGCCCGCCCCAGGGTGTGGTCGATGTTGGACGCGACCTTGGCCTTGGCATCCCCGACGATCGTCTTCGGGTGCACCCGCACCCCGATCTCGTCGAGGGTCTCGGCCAGGGTCGCGCGGCGGCGCCTGATGTCCGCCTCGATCTGCGCCGGGGTCCTGGTGTCCGCCGTGTCCGCCACCGTGTCGCCTCCGAAGTCGGTGTGAGCCTGTGCCGGACAGTCTGTCAGCTCCACGGCTCGTCGCATCGCGTCGACCCCCGGTTAGGCTGGCCGGATGAGCGAGCGACTCCAGCCGGGGGACGTGGCCCCCGCCTTCACCCTGCCCGACGCCGACGGAACCGAGGTGTCCCTGGCGGACCACAAGGGCCGCAAGGTCATCGTGTACTTCTACCCGGCCGCCCTCACGCCGGGCTGCACGAAGCAGGCCTGCGACTTCACGGACAACCTCCAGCTGCTGGCGGGCGCCGGCTACGACGTCATCGGCATCTCCCCCGACAAGCCGGAGAAGCTCGCGAAGTTCCGCGACAAGGAGTCCCTGAAGATCACCCTGCTCGCGGACCCGGACAAGAAGGTCCTGGAGTCCTACGGCGCCTTCGGCGAGAAGAAGCTGTACGGCAAGACGGTCGTCGGCGTCATCCGCTCCACGGTGATCGTGGACGAGGAGGGCAGGGTCGAACGGGCCCTGTACAACGTCAAGGCCACGGGCCACGTCGCCAAGATCATCAAGGACCTGGGCATCTGAGATCCCAGCCCCTTGCGAGAGCGGCTCGCACCGGCGCACTCCGGTACGAGCCGCTCCGCTTTTCGGGCGTGACCGTCCGATAGTCGGTTCGTTACTCCGTACGAGATCGCGAACGCGTGGTCGAGGACGGAGTGAGCGGGAGGGGCTCGATGGGGGCGAGTGCGTACACCAGGGAGCGGCTGGAAGAGGCGGCCCGGGGGGCGCGGACGCTGTCGGAGGCGTTGGGGAGGCTGGGGGTTGATCCGGGGAGTTCGACGCGG
>NZ_JAPSKN010000046.1:30325-36287 GCF_031181705.1 Streptomyces sp. | reverse complement strand
CCCCCCGGAACCCCGGCCGGTCGCCTAGCCGGCCTGTCCCTCCTGGACGGGCTGGCGACCCGCATCCCCTGACGCCTGAAGGTCCGCGTCCAACGCCGACAGGTCCGCGTTCAACGCCGCCATCAGCTCCTCCATCTGCTGCAACAGCCCTTTCGGCTGTCCGGTCGTCCCGCCCTGCTGCGGCACGGTCTCTTCGGACATGACGGCCTCCTCGGCCCCTGGCCCCCCCGGGGAGGCCGACGCGGGTGACGCCCCGGCGGTGACCGGCCGGTGCGGAAGCCGGGGGCTCCGGCTCCGCCCGAGCCAACGATCACCGCCGGGGGCGGTCACTGGCCCGGTCACGCCGGTCCTGCGGTATTGACGTAATTTCACCCGACCGGGGACGGCGTGGGACGGGGGACCGATCGCGTGGTCGCGCGCCCCGGAGTGCAGGATGGATGTATGGATCTCCGCATCTTCACCGAGCCCCAGCAGGGGGCCACCTACGACACTCTGCTCGCCGTCGCCAAGGCCACCGAGGACCTCGGCTTCGACGCCTTCTTCCGTTCCGACCACTACCTGCGCATGGGCAACGTGGACGGTCTGCCCGGCCCCACCGACGCCTGGATCACCCTGGCCGGACTCGCCCGCGAGACCAAGCGCATCCGCCTCGGCACGCTGATGACCGCCGGCACCTTCCGCCTGCCCGGCGTGCTCGCCATCCAGGTCGCCCAGGTGGACCAGATGTCCGGCGGTCGCGTCGAACTCGGCCTCGGCGCCGGCTGGTTCGAGGAGGAGCACAAGGCCTACGGCATCCCCTTCCCCAAGGAGAAGTTCGCCCGGCTCGAGGAGCAGCTGGAGATCGTCACCGGCCTGTGGGCCACGGCCCCCGGCAAGACCTACGACTTCCACGGCACCTACTACGACCTCACCGACTCTCCCGCGCTGCCCAAGCCGGCGCAGGCCAGGATCCCGGTGCTCGTCGGTGGTCACGGCCCGACCCGCACCCCGCGCCTGGCCGCCCAGTACGCCGACGAGTTCAACATGCCCTTCGCCTCCGTCGAGGACAGCGAGCGGCAGTTCGCCCGGGTGCGCGCCGCCGCCGAGGAGGCCGGCCGCACGGGCGACGACCTGGTCTACTCCAACGCCCTCGTCGTCTGCGTCGGCCGGGACGACCAGGAGGTCGCCCGCCGGGCCGCCGCGATCGGCCGCGAGGTCGACGAGCTCAAGCTCAACGGGCTGGCCGGCTCCCCGGCCGAGGTCGTCGACAAGATCGGCCGCTACGCCCGCATCGGGTCCCGCCGCATCTACCTCCAGGTCCTCGACCTGGACGACCTGGACCACCTGGAGCTGATCTCCTCGCAGGTGCAGTCGCAGCTGTCGTAGCGGACCGGGTCCGTCCGCCCTCGATAACCGAAGGCGCTGGTGGGCACAGGTGTGCGAGGCTGTGGGCGTCGTCCTGCCGAGCCCCCAGGATCACCCTTCCTGGGGGCTCTCGCGCGTACGGCACCGCAGTCATCCGACCCGGCCGGAGAGGCCCTCCGCATGTTCCTGACGATCAGTACCACCGGCACCCCGGAACGCCCCGCGACCGACCTCGGCTACCTGCTGCACAAGCATCCCGACAAGGCGCAGGCGTTCTCCACCTCCTCCGGCACGGCGCACGTCCTCTACCCCGAGGCCGACGCCCGGCGCTGCACGGCGGCGCTGCTGCTGGAAGTGGACACGGTGGCCCTGGTCAGGAAGGGCAAGGGCAAGGGTCGCGGCGGCGCCCCGGACGCGGCGCTCGCCCAGTACGTCAACGACCGGCCCTACGCGGCCTCCTCCCTGCTCGCCGTGGCGTTGAGCCACGTCTTCTCCAGCGCGATCAAGGGCGTCTGCAACGCCCGCCCGGAGCTGCCCGGCCAGGCCAGGCCGCTGCGGATCGAGGTGCCCGCGCTGCCCGCCCGCGGCGGCCCGGACCTCGTGGCCAAGCTGTTCGAGCCGCTCGGCTGGACGGTCACCGCGCAGCCCGTGCCGCTGGACACCGAGTTCCCCGCGTGGGGCGACTCGCGCTACGTCGGCCTCGTCCTGGAATCGGACACGCTCACCCTCGCCGAGGCCCTGCGCCATCTCTACGTCCTGCTCCCCGTCCTGGACGACGCCAAGCACTACTGGGTCGCCCCCGACGAGGTCGACAAACTCCTGCGCGCCGGTGAGGGCTGGCTGCCCGGCCACCCCGAGCAGCGGCTGATCACCAGCCGCTACCTCTCCCGCCGCTGGTCCCTGACCCGTCAGGCGACCGAGCGGCTGGAGCTCGTGCGGCTCGCCGAGGCCGACGACAGCGAGGTCGAGGCGATCGACAACGCCGTCGAGGCGGAGAAGGAGACCGAGGAGAAGCCCACCCCGCTGGCCGTGCAGCGCCGCGAGGCGATCGTCACCGCGCTGCGGCGCTCCGGGGCCGCCCGGGTGCTCGACCTCGGCTGCGGCCAGGGCCAGTTGGTGCAGACACTCCTCAAGGACCCGGCGTTCACCGAGATCGTCGGCGTCGACGTGTCCGTACGGGCGCTCGCCATCGCCTCCCGGCGGCTGAAACTGGACCGCATGGGCGAACGGCAGGCGTCCCGCGTCCGGCTCCTCCAGGGCTCGCTCGCCTACACCGACACCCGGCTCAAGGGCTACGACGCGGCCGTGCTCAGCGAGGTGATCGAGCACCTCGACCCGCCCCGGCTGCCCGCGCTGGAGTACGCGGTGTTCGGCTCGGCCCGCCCGCGCACGGTCCTCGTGACCACCCCGAACGTCGAGTACAACGTGCGCTGGGAGACGCTCCCGGCCGGACACGTCCGGCACGGCGACCACCGCTTCGAGTGGACCCGCGCCGAGTTCCGGGCCTGGGCTCAGGCGGTGGCCGAACGCCACGGCTACACGGTCGCGTTCGAGCCCGTGGGACCCGACGACCCCGAGGTGGGACCGCCCACCCAGATGGCCCTGTTCACCCTGGCCGGCCCGAAGGAGGCGAAGGCGGCATGACCGACGAGACGCAGGGGCGCGTGCTGCCCGTCACCGACCTGTCCCTGGTGGTGCTGATCGGGGCCTCCGGCTCCGGCAAGTCCACCTTCGCCCGCAGGCACTTCAGGCCGACCGAGGTCATCTCCTCCGACTTCTGCCGCGGCCTGGTCTCGGACGACGAGAACGACCAGAGCGCCACCAGGGACGCCTTCGACGTCCTGCACTACATCGCGGGCAAGCGCCTGGCCGCCGGCCGCCGCACGGTCGTGGACGCGACCAGCGTGCAGTCCGAGGCCCGCCGGCAGCTGATCGACCTGGCCCGGCAGTACGACGTGCTGCCCATCGCCATCGTGCTCGACGTGCCCGAGGAGGTGTGCGCCGAGCGCAACGCGGCCCGCTGTGACCGCGCCGACATGCCCCGGCGGGTCATCCAGCGCCACACCCGCGAACTGCGCCGCTCCCTGCGGCACCTGGAGCGCGAGGGCTTCCGCAAGGTGCACGTGCTGCGCGGGGTGGAGGAGGTCGAGCGCGCCACGATCGTCACCGAGAAGCGCTTCAACGACCTGACCCACCTCACCGGCCCGTTCGACATCATCGGCGACGTCCACGGCTGCGCCGCCGAACTGGAGGCGCTGCTCGGCAAGCTGGGCTACACCGACGGCGTCCACCCGGAGGGCCGCACGGCCGTCTTCGTCGGCGACCTCGTCGACCGCGGCCCGGACAGCCCCGGTGTGCTGCGCCGCGTGATGTCCATGGTGAAGTCCGGCAACGCGCTGTGCGTCCCCGGCAACCACGAGAACAAGTACGGCCGTTACCTGCGCGGCCGCAACGTCCAGCACACCCACGGCCTCGCCGAGACCATCGAGCAGATGGCGGGCCAGAGCGAGGAGTTCGTCGCCGAGGTGCGCCGGTTCCTCGACGGGCTCGTCAGCCACTACGTCCTCGACGGCGGCCGGCTCGTCGTCTGCCACGCCGGCCTGCCCGAGAAGTACCACGGCCGCACCTCCGGCCGGGTCCGCAGCCACGCCCTGTACGGCGACACGACCGGGGAGACCGACGAGTTCGGCCTGCCGGTGCGCTACCCGTGGGCGGAGGAGTACCGGGGCCGGGCCGCGGTCGTCTACGGCCACACCCCGGTCCCGGAGGCCACCTGGCTCAACAACACCATCTGCCTGGACACCGGCGCCGTCTTCGGCGGCAAGCTCACCGCGCTGCGCTGGCCGGAGCGCGAGCTGGTCGACGTACCGGCCGAGCGGGTCTGGTACGAGCCGCTGAAGCCGCTGCGCAGCGAGGCGCCCGGCGGGCACGACGGCCGCCCGCTGGACCTCGCGGACGTGCACGGCCGGCGGGTCGTGGAGACCCGGTACCAGGGGCGCATCTCGGTCCGCGAGGAGAACGCGGCCGCGGCACTGGAGGTCATGAGCCGCTTCGCGGTCGACCCGCGGCTGCTGCCGTACCTCCCGCCGACCATGGCCCCCACGGCCACGAGTCACGTCGACGGCTATCTGGAGCACCCGGCCGAGGCCTTCGCCCAGTACGAGCGGGACGGCGTCGCCCGGGTCGTGTGCGAGGAGAAGCACATGGGCTCGCGGGCGGTGGCCCTGGTGTGCCGCGACGCGGAGGCGGCCCGCAGGCGCTTCGGCGTCGGGGGCACCTCCCGCCCGAGCGCAGCCGAGAGCGGGGGAGGGCCGACCGGGTCCCTCTACACCCGCACCGGCCGCCCCTTCCTCGACGACGACACCCTCACCGAGGGAATCCTCGAGCGGCTGCGCACGGCGATCGGCGAGGCGGGCCTGTGGGACGACCTGGAGACGGACTGGCTGCTGCTGGACGCCGAGCTGATGCCCTGGTCGCTGAAGGCGTCCGGGCTGCTGCGCTCCCAGTACGCCGCCGTGGGCGCCGCGTCCGGCGCGGTGTTCCCCGGCGCGCTGGCCGCGCTCAAGGGCGCGGCGGAGCGGGGTGTCGAGGTGTCCGGACTGCTGGCCCGCACCGGTGAACGCGCCGCCGACGCCGCCGCGTTCACCGCGGCCTACCGCCGCTACTGCTGGACCACCGACGGCCTGGACGGCGTCCGCCTGGCACCGTTCCAGATCCTCGCGGTCCAGGGCCGCAGCCTGGCCGCCCTGCCGCACGACGAGCAGCTCGCCCTCATCGACCGGCTCGTCGAGCACGACGGCAGCGGCCTGCTGCAGACCACGCGCCGGCTCTACGTCGACACCGCCGACCCCGAGTCGGTCCGGGCCGGCGTCGACTGGTGGCTGGAGATGACCGGCCGCGGCGGCGAGGGCATGGTCGTCAAGCCGGTCGGCGCGGTCGTCCGCGACGGCCAGGGCCGTCTGGTCCAGCCCGGCATCAAGTGCCGCGGCCGGGAGTACCTGCGGATCATCTACGGCCCGGAGTACACCCGCCCGGAGAACCTCGCCCGCCTGCGCTCCCGCTTCCTCAACCACAAGCGCTCCCTGGCGATCCGCGAGTACGCGCTCGGCCTGGAGGCTCTGGACCGGCTGGCCGAGGGCGAGCCGCTGTGGCGGGTGCACGAGGCGGTGTTCGGGGTGCTGGCCCTGGAGTCGGAGCCGGTGGACCCGCGGCTGTGACCCCGTACGGCGGCGGTGTCCGGCCGGATCGCGCCACCCCGGCGCGATCCGGCCGGAGGCTGTGAGGCCGGCCCCAACCGTCCCTGGGAACCGTGGGGTGCCGTGCCGGTTTCGCCGGCCGGTCCGGGCAGGTGAAACCGACTCAGGGGGCCGGTGCGGACAGGTCCGGCGCCCGGCGCGTCCGGCGACTCCGGACAGCAGGCGGATTCCGGGCTGCCGCAACGTCGACCCCGCGGCCGAGCCGCCGCCGGACGGCCCCCGCTTCCGCGCGACCGCACCCCGTGGCCCGACGTCACCACCCACGCCTTCGCCACCCGCCCGACCGCGCCGCGCACGCCGACGAGCACCTCGCCGCCGGGGACCGCGCCGCGCACGCCGACGAGCACCTCGCCGCCGGGGAC
>NZ_JAPSKN010000046.1:0-30225 GCF_031181705.1 Streptomyces sp. | reverse complement strand
GCACCCCGTGGCCCGACGTCACCACCCACGCCTTCGCCACCCGCCCGACCGCGCCGCGCACGCCGACGAGCACCTCGCCGCCGGGGACCGCGCCGCGCACGCCGACGAGCACCTCGCCGCCGGGGACGCGGCCGCCGCCCTCGCCGGATACGCCGGCCTGCCGGCCTGCGAGCCGGCCGAGCCGGACGCCCTGGCCGGTTGGATCGTCGCCCGGGCCGCGCTGGAACCGGGCCGTGCGACCCGCCGCGGGCCGGCCCGGCCGGAGCGGCTCCAGCCGCTGCCGAGCCGCTGACACGGTCACGAGGCGTTGTCGTCACCCCGACGCGAACAGGAGCGGTCGGAAACGCGCGCGAGGTGAGTCAAGACGGGCTCCTGCGGTCAGGATGAAGGCATGGCATACCACGTCCACTCCGAGGCCGGGCGGCTGCGCCGTGTCATCCTGCACCGGCCCGATCTGGAGCTCAAAAGGCTCACCCCGAGCAACAAGACCTCGCTGCTCTTCGACGACGTGCTGTGGGTGCGCAGGGCCCGCGCCGAGCACGACGGGTTCGCCGACGTCCTGCGCGACCGGGGCGTCACCGTCCACCTCTTCGGTGACCTGCTGGCCGAGACGCTTCAGGTGCCGCAGGCCAGATCCCTGGTCCTGGAGCGGGTCTTCGACGAGAAGGAGTACGGCCCGCTGGCCACCGACCACCTCAGAGCCGCCTTCGAACACCTGCCCGCGCGGGAGCTGGCGGAGGTGCTCGTCGGCGGCATGACCAAGCGCGAGTTCCTCGACGTGCACCCGGAGCCGACCTCCGTGCGCTTCCACGTCATGGAACTGGACGACTTCCTGCTGGGCCCCCTGCCCAACCACCTCTTCACCCGGGACACCTCCGCCTGGATCTACGACGGCGTGTCCATCAACGCCATGCGCTGGCCCGCCCGGCAGCGCGAGACCGTGCACTTCGAGGCGATCTACCGCCACCACCCGCTCTTCCGCGACGAGAGCTTCCGCGTCTGGTCGGAGGGCCAGGCCGACTACCCGTCCACCATCGAGGGCGGGGACGTGCTGGTCATCGGCAACGGGGCCGTGCTCATCGGCATGAGCGAGCGGACCACCCCGCAGGCCGTGGAGATGCTCGCGCACAAGCTGTTCGCCGCCGGCTCGGCCGAGACGATCGTCGCCCTCGACATGCCGAAGCGCCGCGCCTTCATGCACCTCGACACCGTGATGACGATGGTCGACGGCGACACCTTCACCCAGTACGCGGGCCTCGGCATGCTCCGCTCGTACACCATCGAGCCGGGCGTCGGCGAGAAGGAGCTGAAGGTCACCGACCATCCGCCCGAGCACATGCACCGGGCGATCGCCGCGGCCCTCGGCCTGAACGAGATCCGGGTGCTGACCGCGACCCAGGACGTGCACGCGGCCGAGCGCGAGCAGTGGGACGACGGCTGCAACGTCCTGGCCGTCGAACCCGGTGTCGTGGTCGCCTACGAGCGGAACGCCACCACCAACACCCACCTGCGCAAGCAGGGCATCGAGGTGATAGAGATCCCGGGCAGCGAACTGGGCCGGGGCAGGGGCGGACCGCGGTGCATGAGCTGCCCGGTCGAACGCGACCCCGTGTGAGCGCACCACTCCGTATAGGCATGCTGAGTTTCGTATAGTATTCCAGGGAGTCAGTGTCAGTGTCCCCGTTCCTGTCTCGTCACCGTCCCCGTATCCCTGGAGCGCCCCCATGGCGACAGTCCCGACCGCCCTCGCCGGCCGCCACTTCCTCAAGGAGCTGGACTTCACCGAGGAGGAGTTCCGCGGCCTGGTCGAGCTGGCCGCGGAGCTGAAGGCCGCCAAGAAGGCCGGGACCGAGACCCCGTACCTGCGGGGCCGGAACATCGCGCTGATCTTCGAGAAGACCTCCACCCGGACCCGCTGCGCGTTCGAGGTCGCGGCCGCCGACCAGGGCGCCTCGACCACGTACCTCGACCCCTCCGGCTCCCAGATCGGGCACAAGGAGTCGGTCAAGGACACCGCGCGGGTGCTGGGCCGGATGTACGACGCGATCGAGTACCGGGGCGACAGCCAGCAGAAGGTGGAGGAGCTGGCCGCGCACGCCGGGGTGCCCGTCTACAACGGGCTCACCGACGACTGGCACCCCACCCAGATGCTCGCCGACGTGCTCACCATGACCGAGCACTGCGCCAAGCCGCTGACGGAGATCTCCTTCGCCTACCTGGGCGACGCCCGCTTCAACATGGGCAACTCCTACCTGGTGACCGGCGCCCTGCTCGGCATGGACGTACGGCTCGTCGCCCCGAAGGCCTACTGGCCCGCCGAGGAGGTCGTCGACCGGGCCCGGGCGCTCGCCGAGGGCAGCGGCGCGCGCATCACCCTCACCGAGACCCTGGACGAGGGGGTGCGCGGCGCCGACTTCGTCGCCACGGACGTGTGGGTCTCCATGGGCGAGCCGAAGGAGGTCTGGGACGAGCGCATCACCGCCCTCGCCCCCTACGCCGTGACCATGGACGTGCTGCGCGCCACCGGCAACCCGGACGTGAGGTTCCTGCACTGCCTGCCCGCCTTCCACGACCTCGGCACGGAGGTCGGCCGGGAGATCCACGCCTCGCACGGCCTGGACCACCTGGAGGTCACCGACGAGGTCTTCGAGTCCGCCCACTCGGTCGTCTTCGACGAGGCGGAGAACCGGATGCACACCATCAAGGCGGTCATGGTGGCAACCCTCGCCTGAACAGGCCTTATGCTGACCGGCGGCCCGGAACCACCCCTTCTCCGCGGCCGTCCCGCGCGACGCACCCGTCGCATCCGAGCACCACCAGAAACGAGCACCATCCGCATGCCCCGCTACAAGTCGCCCCACCTGCTGGTGGCCGAATCCGGCGCCGACCGTGAAGGCCACGGCCTCAAGCGCACGATGGGCCTCTTCCAGCTCGTCTGCTTCGGCGTCGGCGCGATCGTCGGCACCGGCATCTTCGTCGGCCTGTCCGACTCGGTCGCCCAGGCAGGCCCGGCCGTCGTGATCTCCTTCGTCCTGGCCGCGATCACCTGCGTCTTCACCGCCTTCGCCTTCGCCGAGCTGGGCGGCGCGATCCCGGTCTCCGGCTCCTCGTACTCCTTCGCCTACGCCGGGCTCGGCGAGGGCACGGCCTTCCTCGTCGGCTGGTGCCTGCTGCTGGAGTACGGCGTGTCGGTGTCCGCGGTGGCCGTCGGCTGGAGCCAGTACGTCAACGAGCTCCTCGACGGCCTGGTCGGACTGCGGCTGCCCACGGCCCTGTCGGGCGGCCCCGCCGAGGGCGGCGTGGTCAACCTGCCGGCCGTGATCGTCATCGCCATGGCCGCCGTACTGCTGGTCCGCGGGGTGCGCGAGAGCGCCCGGGCCACGGCCGCGATGGCCGTCCTCAAGCTCGCCGTGCTCGTGGCCTTCGTCGCGATCGGCTTCACCGCCTTCGAGGACGGCAACCTCACCCCGTTCTCGCCGGAGGGCCTGGCCGGGATCGGCGCGGGCACCACCGCCGCCTTCTTCTCGTACATCGGCTTCGACGCGATCACCACGGCCGGCGAGGAGGCGAAGAACCCGCGCCGGGACATCCCGCTCGCGATCCTCGTCTGCATCGGCCTGGTCACCGTGCTCTACTGCGCGGTCGCCCTCGCCGCCATCGGTGCCATCGGCGGCGACGCGGTCGGTGGCCGCCCCGCCGCGCTGTCGTACGTGGTCAACCAGGTCACCGGCTCCACCGTCGGCGGCGGCGTGATCGCCTTCGGCGCGGTCGTCGCCATCGCCTCGGTGGTGCTCGCCGTGATGTACGGCCAGACCCGGATCCTGCTGTCGATGTCCCGTGACGGGCTCGTCCCACGGGTCTTCGAGCGGGTCTCGCCAAAAACCTCCACGCCGGTCGCCGGCACGCTGATCGTGGCGCTGGTCTTCGCGCTGCCCGCCGCCTTCGCGCCGCTGGACGCCGTGGTCAACCTGTGCACCATCGGCACGCTCGCCGTCATGGCCGTCGTCAACATCGCGGTCATCGCCCTGCGCCGCCGCGAGCCGGGCCTCGCCCGCACCTTCCGCGTGCCGCTGTACCCGCTGACGCCGCTGCTCGGCGTCGGCTTCTGCCTGTACCTGATGTACGAGACCGGCCGGGCGACATGGCTCCAGTTCGCCGTGTTCCTGGCGGCGGGCCTCGCCCTGTACCTGCTCTACGGGCGCCGGAACTCGCGGCTGGCCCGCCTCACGCCGACGGACGCCGCTGAGCGGGAACCGCAGGCAGTCTGAACCACACGGCCTTGCCGGACTCCGTCGGCCGGTGCCCGCACGAGGAGCTCAGGGCGCGGATCAGCAGCAGACCGCGCCCGTGCTCCTGCCAGGGGTCGGGCGGCCCGCCGGCCGGACAGGTGAGGTCGCCGGGCGGGGCCGGGTCGGTGTCGTGCACCTCGACCTGGCAGCCCGACGGCATCAGCTCCACGACCAGCTCTATCGGTGTCTCGCCGGAGGTGTGCTCCACGGCGTTGGCCACCAGCTCCGCCGTGAGCAGCTCGGCGGTGTCGCAGTCCGCCCCGTGCTCCAGCTCGGCCAGCGCCGTACGGACCAGGGCACGGGCCACGGGCACCGCCGCGGCGGTGTGCGGCAGCGCGACGCGCCAGGAGGCGGGGGCTGAGGGGAGTTCGTACAAGGCGGGTCCGTTCATGGAGCAGGACATCCTGCTTTCAACCTTATGAATGGTACGGCGCCACTTCCCGGACGCGTCCGAGGGGCACCGGCGGGGGCACCGTCGCCCCCCTTGCCGACGGCTTACCCAGGTGAACGCGGTGCCGCGCGCGGCTGCTCCCACCGTTACGCCGGTGTGGACGAGCTGTGACGGATGTGACCGGCCCGGAGCACTCCCGGACCCACCGGATTCCTACCCGGCCGGGATATCGCGCACTCATGACGACGGTCACGAATGAGTGATAGCTTCGGGGGGTAGAGCTCAGTGAGGCAGTGCCCGCCCGAGGAGGCCGCCCGTCATGAGTCCCTTCACCGGCTCCGCCGTCCGCACCCCCGGCTGGGAGCACCTGCGCGTCGACGTCGCCGACGGCGTCGCGACCGTCACCCTTGCCCGCCCGGCCAAGCTCAACGCGCTCACCTTCGGCGCCTACGCCGACCTGCGCGACCTGCTCGCCGAGCTCTCCCGGGAGCGGGCCGTACGGGCCCTGGTGCTGGCCGGCGAGGGGCGCGGCTTCTGCTCGGGCGGCGACGTCGACGAGATCATCGGCGCCACGCTCGCCCTGGACACCGCCCGGCTCCTCGACTTCAACCGGATGACCGGCCAGGTCGTTCGCGCGATCCGCGAGTGCCCGTTCCCGGTGATCGCCTCGCTGCACGGGGTGGCGGCGGGCGCCGGGGCGGTCCTGGCCCTGGCCGCCGACTTCCGCGTCGCCGACCCCACCACCCGCTTCGCGTTCCTCTTCACCCGGGTCGGCCTGTCCGGCGGCGACATGGGCGCGGCCTACCTGCTGCCCAGGGTCGTCGGCCTGGGCCACGCCACCCGCCTGCTGATGCTGGGCGACCCGGTCCGCGCCCCCGAGGCGGAGCGCATCGGCCTGATCAGCGAACTGACCGAGGAGGGGCAGGCGGACGAGACGTCCCGCCGGCTGGCCCGCCGCCTGGCGGAGGGCCCGGCCCTGGCCTACGCCCAGACCAAGGCGCTGCTGACGGCCGAGCTGGACATGCCCTTGGCGGCCTCGGTAGAGCTGGACGCCTCCACCCAGGCCCTGCTGATGACCGGCGAGGACTACGCGGAGTTCCACGCGGCCTTCACCGAGAAGCGCCCTCCCAAGTGGAGCGGACGGTGACAGCGGCACCCTCAGGGGCGCGGGGCACTGCGCGAGCGACCACACCCCACCCGCACACCGGGCCGGGCGACCCGCTGCGCGTCGCAGTCATCGGTGGCGGCCCCGGCGGCCTCTACGCCGCCGCCCTCCTCAAACGCCTCGACCCCACCCGCGACATCACCGTCTGGGAACGCAACGCCCCCGACGACACCTTCGGCTTCGGAGTGGTCCTCTCCGACGAGACCCTCGGCGGCATCGAACACGCCGACCCCACGGTCTACGAGGCCCTCCGCAGGGACTTCGTGCGCTGGGACGACATCGACATCGTCCACCGCGGCGTACGCCACACCTCCGGCGGCCACGGATTCGCCGCGCTGGGCCGCCGGCGCCTGCTGGAGATCCTCCACGGCCGCTGCCGCGACCTCGGCGTCCGCCTCCGCTTCCGCACCGTGGCCCCCGACGACCTGCCCGGCACGCACGACCTGGTCATCGCCGCGGACGGCATCCACAGCACCACCCGCGACACCTACGCGGACGTCTTCCGCCCCCGGGTCACGGCACACCGCTGCCGCTACATCTGGCTCGCCGCGGACTTCGCATTCGACTCCTTCCGCTTCGACATCGCCGAGACCGAACACGGCGTGATGCAGCTCCACGGCTACCCCTACGCGCCGGACGCCTCCACCGTGATCGTCGAGATGCGCGAAGAGGTCTGGCACGCGGCCGGCTTCGACGAGCTCGGCGAGGCGGAGTCGGTCGAGCGCTGCGCCAAGATCTTCGCCGAGACGCTCCACGGCCGGCCCCTGAAGTCGAACCACTCCACCTGGACGACCTTCCGCACGGTCGTCAACGAGTGCTGGTCGCACGGCAACGTCGTCCTGCTCGGCGACGCCGCCCACACCGCCCACTTCTCCATCGGCTCCGGCACCAAGCTGGCCGTCGAGGACGCCCTGGCGCTCGCCGCCTGCCTGGCGGAACAGGACTGTCTGCCCGAGGCCCTGGCCGCCTACGAGGCCGAGCGGCGCCCGGTCGTCGCCTCCACACAGCGCGCGGCACGCGCCAGCCTGGAGTGGTTCGAGAACCTCGCCCTCTACCTGGACCAGCCGCCCCGCCAGTTCGCCTTCAACCTGCTCACCCGCAGCCGCCGCGTCACCCACGACAACCTCCGCCTGCGCGACGCGCGCTTCACGGAGGCGGTGGAGCGCGAGTTCGGCTGCCCGCCCGGCACGCCCCCGATGTTCACCCCGTTCCGGCTGCGCGGCCTGACCCTGCGCAACCGGGTCGTCGTCTCACCCATGGACATGTACTCGGCCGTCGACGGCGTCCCCGGCGACTTCCACCTCGTCCACCTCGGCGCGCGGGCACTGGGCGGGGCCGGGCTGGTGATGACGGAGATGGTGTGCGTCAGCGAGCAGGGCCGGATCACGCCCGGCTGCGCCGGCCTCTACACCGGGCGGCAGGCCGAGGCCTGGAAGCGGATCACGAACTTCGTGCACGCCCGGGCACCCGGCACGGCGATCGGCGTGCAGCTCGGCCACAGCGGCCGCAAGGGCTCCACGAAGGTGATGTGGGAGGGCATGGACGAGCCGCTGGAGGAGGGCAACTGGCCACTCGTGGCCGCGTCGGCGGTGCCGTACAAGCCGTTCGGCCAGACCCCGCGGGAGCTGTCGCGGGCCCAGCTCACCGATCTGCGCGAACAGTTCGCCGCCGCCGCCGTGCGTGCCGCCCGGGCCGGTTTCGACCTGCTCGAACTGCACTGCGCCCACGGGTACCTGCTCTCCGGTTTCCTCTCGCCGCTGACCAACCGCCGCACCGACGCCTACGGCGGCACCCTGGACAAGCGGCTGCGCTTCCCGCTGGAGGTCTTCGACGCCGTGCGCGACGCGTGGCCGGCGGAGCGGCCCATGACGGTCCGCATCTCCGCGACCGACTGGGCCGAGGGCGGGACGACCGCCGAGGAGGCCGTGGAGATCGCCCGGGCCTTCGCCGCGCACGGCGCCGACGCGATCGACGTGTCGACCGGGCAGGTGGTGGCGGACGAGCGGCCCGAGTACGGGCGGTCGTACCAGACTCCCTTCGCGGACCGCATCCGCAACGCCACCGGCGTCCCGGTGATCGCGGTCGGCGCGATCTCCTCCTGGGACGACGTCAACTCCCTGATCCTGGCCGGCCGCACGGACCTGTGCGCCCTGGCCCGCCCGCACCTCTACGACCCGCAGTGGACCCTGCACGCGGCAGCCGAACAGGACTACACGGGCCCGGCCGCCCCCTGGCCGGCCCCCTACCGCGCAGGCAGCCGCCGCCCCCGCACGGGCCGCACGGACGCGCCGAAGCCGCGGCTGAGTCTGTGACGCGACGGCCCTTGCCTAGGCCGTGTGCGGGACGGATCGGGTGAAGTCCACTTCCTTGGCCGTGGTGATCCGGGCGCCCATGTTGCGCCGCATCATCTCCAGGGCGGCGTCGGCCAGGTGCGGGTGGATGGAGGCGACGGCGTCCTGGGGGACAGTGACCTCCAGGTGGCGGATGTGCGCGTCGAGAGCGGAGTAGAGGACGCACTGCTCGGTGACCTGGCCGGTCAGCACCACGTGCCCGACGCCCAGGCTCCGCAGGAGGTAGGCCAGGGGCGTCTCGAAGAAGACCGAATGGCGGGCCTTCACCACGAACAGCGACTCCTCGTCGGGCCGGATCGGCTCGATCAGACGGGCGTGCGGCCGGGCGAGCGCGGCGTCGACGAGCTCTCCGTGGTGCGAGCGCCACCGTCCGAAGTTGTCGTTGGCGTAGATGACCGGCACCTCCGCCGTGCGGGCCCGGTCGATCAGGTCCGCGATGACGGGCACGACCTGCTCGACGGACGGCACGAGCAGCTCGGCGTCCTCGTGGTCGTAGGTGTTGATCATGTCGACCACGATCAGAGCCGGCCGCGTCGGACCTTCCTGCCGTTCCATGGCCGTCTCCCGTGTGCTGCGTGTGGTGCGGATTGCGAAGCGTGCTGCCGAGTACCCGGGGGCGTGGCGGAGCTAACGGCGGCCACGGGACGACGCCACCGTGCCGTCACACCCCCACGAACCCCGCCCCCGCGTCCCGCAACCGCTCGTGCAGTCCCCGGAACACCGCCGACGAACGGACCCCCGGCCAGTCCTCCGGCAGGAGCGCGGCGGGCAGGCCCGGGTCCGTGTAGGGGAGGTGGCGCCAGGAGTCCAGGGCGAGGAGGTAGTCCCGGTAGGCGTCCTCGGGCGGGGTGTCCTCGCGCTTCCCCCAGTCGCGCAGGACGTGTTCGTGGCGGTCGAGGAACGCCTCGTGCTCCTTGGCGATGGCGGCCAGGTCCCACCAGCGGGCGACGGCGTCGGCGGTCGGGGCGAAGCCGAGGTGGTCGCCGCGGAAGAAGTCGACGTACGTGTCGAGCCGCAGCCGCGCGAGGGTGTGCCGGGTCTCCTCGTACAGCCGGGCGGGCGCGATCCACACGCCCGGGGCGGCCGTGCCGAAGCCGAGTCCGGACAGGCGGGAGCGCAGCACGTGCCGCTTCTGCCGCTCCGACTCCGGCACCGAGAACACCGCCAGCACCCAGCCCTCGTCCTCCGGCGGAGCCGTCGCGTAGATGCGCCGGTCGCCGTCGTCGAGCAACTGGCGTGCGTCCGGGGACAGTTCGTACCCCGCCGCGCCCTGGGCGGTGCGGGCGGGCACGAGCAGCCCGCGTCTTTTGAGCCGCGACACCGAGGAGCGCACGGACGGGGCGTCCACGCCGACCGCGGCCAGCAGCCGGATCAGTTCGGCTACGGGCACGGGGCCCGGGACGAAGCGTCCGTACGCGCCGTAGAGCGTGACGATGAGAGACCGTGGTGCATGCTGGTCGGACACGTTGATCATCTTAGGTCGTACGGATCAGTCCCGGCCGCCTTCCGTGCGCAGCCGGAACCGCTGGAGCTTGCCGGTGGCCGTGCGCGGCAGCGCGTCCAGGAAGACGATCCGGCGCGGGCACTTGTACGGGGCCAGTTCCTTCTTGACGAAGGCGCGCAGTGCCCCGGCGTCCCGGTCGGCGCCCTCCCTCAGCACGGCGAAGGCCACCACCACCTGGCCGCGTTCCTCGTCGGGCCGCCCGACGACCGCCGCCTCCACCACGTCCGGGTGGCGCAGCAGCGCGTCCTCGACCTCGGGGCCCGCGATGTTGTACCCGGCCGAGATGATCATGTCATCGGCGCGGGCGACGTACCGGAAGAAGCCGTCGGGATCGCGGACGTAGGTGTCGCCGGTGATGTTCCAGCCGTCGCGCACGTACCCGCGCTGCCGTGGGTCGGCGAGGTAGCGGCAGCCGACCGGTCCGCGCACGGCGAGCAGCCCGGGCTGCCCGTCGGGCACCGGCGCGCCGTCGGCGTCCTGCACGCGCGCCTGCCAGCCCGGCACGGGGACGCCCGTGGTGCCCGGGCGGATGTGCTCGTCGGCGGCGGAGATGAAGATGTGCAGCAGCTCGGTGGCGCCGATGCCGTTGATGAGGCGCAGGCCGGTGCGTTCGTGCCAGGCCTGCCAGGTGGCGGCGGGCAGGTTCTCGCCGGCCGAGACGCACCGGCGCAGGGACGACAGGTCGTGGCCGTCGAGCTCGCCGAGCATCGCGCGGTACGCCGTGGGGGCGGTGAACAGCACGGAGACCCGGTGCCGGGCGATGGCCGGCAGCAGCTGCCTCGGACCTGCCTGCTCCAGCAGCAGCGCGCTCGCCCCGGCCCGCAGCGGGAAGACGACCAGCCCGCCGAGGCCGAAGGTGAAGCCGAGCGGGGGACTGCCCGTGAAGACGTCGTCGGCGCGGGGCCGCAGGACGTGCCGGGAGAAGGTGTCGGCGATCGCCAGGACGTCCCGGTGGAAGTGCATGCAGCCCTTGGGGCGGCCGGTGGTGCCGGAGGTGAAGGCGATCAGCGCCACGTCGTCGGCCGCCGTCGGGGCGGCCTCGAACGGGGTCTCGGGCGCCGGGCGGTGGAGCAGGTCGTCGGGCGCGTCACCGCCGTAGGTCGTGATGCGCAGGCCGGGGATCTCGGCCTTGGCGAGGTCGTCGACGGAGCGGATGTCGCACAGCGCGTGCCGCACCCGGGCGATCTCGCACATCGTGCTCAGTTCGTGCGGGCGCTGCTGGGCGAGCACGGTGACCGCGACGGCCCCCGCCTTCAGCACCGCGAGCCAGCAGGCGGCGAGCCAGGGCGTGGTGGGTCCGCGCAGCAGCACCCGGTTGCCGGGGAGGACACCGAGTTCACCGGTGAGCAGGTGGGCCACGCGGTCGACCCGGGCCCGCAGATCGTCGTACGTCCACGGCTTGCCGGCGGGGGTGAGGAACGCGGGGCGGTCGCCGGGCTGGCCGGTCAGCAGTTCGGCGGCGCAGTTGAGCCGTTCGGGATAGCGCAGCTCCGGCAGGTCGAAGCGGAGCTCGGGCCATTGGTCGGGGGGTGGCAGATGGTCGCGCGCGAAGGTGTCGACGTGGGCCGTGCGCCGTGCATGCATACGGTTCGCCCCCTTGGCGTGGTGGGCTCGCCTCTGGAGCGTATCGTGTTGGTGACGACAGTCAACGGTTCGCGATAGCCTCGGAGTGGCCCGGCCGGACGCAGGGCGGCGGAGAAGGGACCGGCGATGACCGCATTCTCGCTCGAACCGGCACAACTCGCCTGGTGCGCCGAGCTGCGCGCCCTGGCCGCGGAGCGGCTGCGCCCCCTGGCCGAGAAGGGCGAGCCGGGCCGGGTGAACCGGGCCCTGGTCGCCGAACTGGGCCGACTGGGCCTGCTCGGGCGGCTGTTCGCCTCCGGCGCGCTCGACCTGTGCCTGATGCGCGAGTCCCTGGCCCGGGCCTGCACGGAGGCCGAGACGGCCCTGGCCCTGCAGGGTCTCGGCGCCCACCCGGTCCACGCGCACGGCACCGGGGCCCAACGGGCCCGCTGGCTGCCCGGGGTCACCGACGGCACGGCCGTCGCGGCCTTCGCCCTGAGCGAGCCGGGCGCGGGCTCGGACGCGGCGGCCCTGGAGCTGACCGCCCACCCCGACGGCACCGCCCGCTGGCGGCTCACCGGCGAGAAGTGCTGGATCTCCAACGCGCCGGAGGCGGACTTCTACACGGTCTTCGCGCGGACCACCCCGGGCGCCGGCGCCCGCGGGGTCACGGCGTTCCTCGTGCCCGCCGACCGCCCGGGGCTGACCGGACGCGGGCTCGACATGCTCGCTCCGCACCCCATCGGCGCGCTCGACTTCGACGGCGTACCGGTGACGTCCGACGACGTGCTGGGCGAGGTCGACCGCGGCTTCCCGGTCGCCATGGGCACGCTCAACCTGTTCCGGCCCAGCGTCGGCGCCTTCGCCGTCGGCATGGCTCAGGCGGCGCTCGACGCCACCCTCGCGCACACCGCCCGCCGCGAGGCCTTCGGCGGCACACTGCGCGACCTGCAGGCCGTCTCCCACCAGGTCGCGGAGATGGCCCTGCGCACGGAGGCGGCCCGGCTGATGGTCTACGCGGCGGCGACCGCGTACGACGAGGGTGCCCCGGACGTGCCCGGGCGCTCCGCCATGGCGAAACTGCTCGCCACCGAGACCGCGCAGTACGTCGTCGACACGGCCGTCCAGCTGCACGGCGCCCGGGCGCTGCGCCGCGGCCACCTGCTCGAACACCTCTACCGCGAGGTCCGCGCGCCCCGCGTGTACGAGGGCGCCAGCGAGGTCCAGCGCGGCATCATCGCCAAGGAGCTGTACGCCCGGCGGGAGGCCCGGTGAGCACCGAACGCGTCAACCCGCCCGGCCTGTCCCCGCCGGCCGGATTCTCCCACGCCGTCGTCGCCACCGGCTCCCGCGTGGTGTTCCTGGCGGGGCAGACCGCGCTGGACACCGACGGCAAGGTGGCCGGAGCGACCCTGCCCGAGCAGTTCGAGAAGGCCCTCGCCAACCTGCTGAGCGCCCTCGCGGCGGTCGGCGGCACCCCGGCCGACCTGGCCCGCGTCACCGTCTACGCCACGGACGTCGCCGCCTACCGCACCCACGCCCGGGAACTGGGCCGCCTGTGGCGGAAGCTGGCGGGCCGTGACTACCCGGCCATGGCAGTCGTCCAGGTGGTCCGGCTGTGGGACGAGGAGGCGCTGGTGGAACTGGACGGCTTCGCGGTCCTGCCCTGAGGCGACATTCCGGTCAGGCCGCGGCGGCCAGCTGCTCCACACCCACCCGGCGGGGCTCCACCACGCGTCCGTCCGGCAGCAGTTCGCCGGTGTCGTCGAAGACGATCGCCCCGTCGCACCGCAGGCTCCAGCCCTGCTCGGGGTGGGCGGCGACGACGTGCGCGGCGCGGGAGCCGGTCGCGGGGCACAGGGGCTGGTGGGCACACATGGCGCACCTCCACGTCGGTAGGGCCGTCCGAACGGTTCGGGCGACTCGTACGGACAGACCATCCTCCCGCCCCGGGCTCATCGGAACGGCGCGGCCGGAAGCGTGACACGTCCCGGACATTCCCCGGACCGTTCCACGACGCCCGGTGCCAACTCGCCACCGAAGGGGTGAGGGTCACCGGCGGCGGCCCGGAGGGCCGGTACGAGTGGAAGTACGACATTCCGCTCATTCCGGGAGGTTTCCCCCATGCGTGTGCGTTCTCTTCTCGGTGCGGCGGCCGGTGCCGCGCTGCTGGCGCTGACCGGCGCCGGCGCGGCCCCCGCCACCGCGTCCACCCTCGCCCCGTACGAGTCCGTGACCGTCGACGCGGTGGGCCGCGTCGCCGCCGACGGCACCGTCACCCTGTCCGGCACCTACCGCTGCGCGAGTTCCAGCGGTCCGGTCTTCGTCAGCTCCTCCGTGCGCCAGGGCCTCTCCACCACCCGCTACGGCGTCGGCGGCACCCGGGCCGTGTGCGACGGCATCGTGCACCGCTGGGTGAACTCGGGCCGGCCCGCGCCCGGCGTGCTCGTGCCCGGCGCGGCACACGTCGAGGCCACCCTGATGGAACTGCGCACCTTCAGCGGCCTGCCGCTGCCCACCTTCCACGCCGTCTCGGGCCAGGACATCACCCTGACCCAGGGCTGAGCCGGCAGGCGTACGGGCCGGTGGCGCACCCGGGGTCCGGGGTGCGCCACCGGCCCGCGCGTGCGTCCACGGCCTGGCTCTTCCGCACCGCGATGGTGCGCGACCACCCCCCTTGGCTGTTTAATTGCGAAGTCTTGGCAACAACCTGACTAGCGCAACAAGGGTGTGAGGTCACATGTCGACCCGTCGGATACGAGGGGCCGCCGTCACGGCGGCGCTGGCCGCGGCGGTCACCGCCTGCTCCGCGCCGAGCAGTGGCGGCTCGGACGACGGCACGTCCGCCGGATCCGTCGTCATCGGGGTGGCCTCCGAGCCGGACACCCTGAGCCCGCTGCTCGGCTACGGCAAGGACGGCAACTCCAAGGTCTTCGACGGGCTCCTCGCCCGCGACGCCGACCTGAAGCTGAAGCCCGCCCTGGCGGCCGCGCTGCCCGAGGTCACCGACGGCGGCCGCACGTACACCTTCACCCTGCGCGAGGGCGTCGAGTTCAGCGACGGCGAGCCGCTGACGGCCGCCGACGTCGTCTACACCTACCGGACCGTGCTCGACGCGAAGACGAACAACACCTTCAAGAGCGAGCTGGACGCCGTCAAGGAGGTCCGGGCCGAGGGCGACGACCGGGTCGTCTTCACCCTCAAGTACCCCTACGCCCCCTTCGCCGCCCGCACGGTCCTGCCCATCGTCCCCGAGCACCTCGCGGGCGGGCAGAACCCGAACACCGGCTCCTTCAACACCAAGCCGGTCGGTACGGGACCGTACGTCCTGTCGAAGTGGAGCAAGGGCGAGAAGCTCACCTTCAAGGCCAACCCCCGCTACTGGGGCGGCGCGCCGAAGGTGAAGAGCTTCACCATGGCGATCGTCGCCGACGACAACGTCCGCGCCACCCGCCTGCGCTCCGGCGACCTCGACGGCGCCGTCCTCCCGCCCAACCTCGCCGCCACCTTCAAGAACGACGACGGCAAGCGCACCTACCAGGCCCGCTCCTACGACTTCCGGGCCGTCACCCTCCCCACCGCGCACGAGGTCACCGGCGACCGCGCGATCCGCCGGGCCCTCGACGCCGCCGTCGACCGCGAGGCCATGGTCGACCGGATCCTGGACGGCGCGGGCCGCCCGGCCTACGGACCGCTGCCCGTCGACGACCCGGCGTTCAGCAAGTCCGTCGAACGCGCCCACGACCTCGGCAGGGCGAGGAAGATCCTGGACGAGGCCGGCTGGAAGCCCGGCGAGGGCGGCATCCGCGCCAAGGACGGCCGGCGGGCCTCCTTCACCCTGCTCTACCCCTCCGGCGACAAGGTCCGCCAGGACCACGCCCTCGCCTACGCCTCCGACGCCAAGAAGGCCGGCATCGACGTCCGGGTGGAGAGCGCCACCTGGGAGGTCATCGAGCCGCGCATGAGGGACACCGCCGTCCTCGCCGGCTTCGGCAGCACCGGCGACCCCGACTTCGGCCTGTACACCCTGCTGCACTCCTCCCTCGCCGGCGACGGCTTCAACAACATGGCCCGCTACGACAACCCGGCCGTGGACCGCGCCCTCGACAACGGCCGCCGCAGCCAGGACCCGGACGAGCGCCGGTCCGCCTACGACAAGGTGCAGCGCGCCCTGGTGCAGGACCCCGGCTACACCTTCCTCACCCACATCGACCACCTCTACGTGCTGGCCGACCGCTGGGACGGCCTGGGCACCCAACTGGAGCCGCACGAGCACGGCTTCGCCAGCGGCCCCTGGTGGAACATCGAGGACTGGCAGCCGAAGAAGTGAGCCGCGTGCCCTGGGGAGCCATGGCACGGCTGGCGGGGCGGCGGGCGCTGTTCGCCGTCCCCGTCCTGCTCGTCGTCACCTTCGGCGTGTTCGCCATCGCCGCCGCCTCCCCCTTCGACCCCGTCAAGGCCTACGCCGGCACCGCCGCGCTCGGCGCCGACCAGGAGACCCTGGACCGGCTGCGCGAGAACCTCGGCGTGGACCGGCCGTTCGCCGTCCGCTGGTGGGACTGGCTGACCTCGGCGCTCACCGGCGACCTCGGCCACTCCAGCGTGCTGCGGCAGCCGGTCGCCCAGGTGATCGGCGAACGCCTCGTGTGGTCCGCCCTGCTGTGCGCGGCCGCCTTCGCCGCCGCCGTGCTGGTGGGCACGGTCCTCGGTGTGCTCGCCGCCCGCCGCCCGGGCTCCGCCGTCGACCGGGCCGTGACCTCCCTCGCCTACACCCTGGAGGCGGCCCCGGTCTTCTGGATCGCGCTGCTCGCGATCTGGCTGTTCGCCCTGCAGTGGGACGTCCTGCCGGCCGGCGGCCTGACCGACACCGGCCGTGAACAGGTGACGTTCGGGCAGGTCACGAGCCACCTCGTACTGCCCGCCGGGGTCCTCGCGGTGTCCCAGCTGCCCTGGTTCACGCTGTACGTCCGCCAGGGCGTCGGCGACGCGCTGGCCGAGGACCCCGTGCGTGGCGCCCGCGCCCGCGGCCTGAGCGAACGCACCGTGCTGCTCGGGCACGCCCTGCGCTCCGGGCTGCTGCCGGTGCTCACGCTCATCGGCTCCCGCGTGCCCGAACTCATCACCGGCGCCCTGCTGGTGGAGAGCGTCTTCAGCTGGCCGGGCATCGCCGCCGCCACCGTCGAGGCCGCCACCGCCGTCGACTTCCCGCTGCTCGCCGGCCTGACGGCCCTGGCCACCGCCGCCGTGCTCGCCGGCAACCTGCTCGCCGACCTGCTCTACGGACTGTTCGACCCGAGGGTGAAGCTCAGTGACATGTGACGCACCGGCGCCCGCCGGCTCCCCGGCCGAGAGCGCGTGGCGGTCGTACGGGCCGAAGCGCCGCTCCACCCGCGCCCTGCGCGTGCGCACCTCCGCCGCGCTGGTGGCCGTGACCGTCCTCGCCGTACTGCTCGTGCCGCCGCTGGCCCAGCTCGACCAGCAGGCCGTCGACCTCGCCGCCAAGCTCCAACCACCCTCCTTGCAGCACCCGTTCGGCACCGACGACGTCGGCCGCGACCTGCTGCTGCGCTGCGTCTACGGACTGCGCGTGTCGCTGCTGGTCGGCGTGGCGGCGGCGGTGACGGCGACCGTCGTCGGCACCGCCGTGGGCGCGGCGGCCGGGGCGCTGGGCGGCTGGGCCGACCGCGCCCTGATGCGGGTGGTCGACACGTTCTCCTCCGTGCCGCACCTGCTGCTCGGCATCTTCATCGTCGCGATGTTCCGGCCCGGCGTGTGGCCGGTGGTGATCTCGGTCGCGCTCACCCACTGGCTGTCCACGGCCCGGATCGTGCGCGCCGAGGTGCTGTCGCTGCGGTCGCGGCCCTACATCGACGCGGCCGTCTCCGGCGGGGCCTCCCGGTGGCGGGTGGCCGTACGGCATCTGCTGCCGGCCGTGCTGCCGCAGGCCGCCCTGGCCGCCGTGCTGATGGTGCCGCACGCCATGTGGCACGAGTCGGCCCTGTCCTTCCTCGGCCTGGGCCTGCCCACGCACACGGCGAGCCTCGGCACCCTCATCCAGACGGCCCGCGGCTCCCTCCTCGCCGGCCAGTGGTGGCCGACCCTCTTCCCGGGCCTCTTCCTCATCGTCCCCACCCTGGCCATCGCGGGCCTCGCGGGCGCGTGGCGGGAGCGGCTCCATCCCCGTCACCGATCGGAGCTGATGCTGTGAGCACCTCAATCGGCCCCCAGCCGGCGGACACGGGAGCGGGCCCGGCCCCCCGGCGAGCCCCCGTGCTGTCCGTGCGTGACCTCTCCGTGCGGTTCCTCATGCCCGCCGGGCGGCACGTCGCGGCCGTCACCGGGGCCCGGTTCGACGTGGCGCCGGGGGAGTGCCTCGCCCTCATCGGGGAGAGCGGCTGCGGCAAGTCCGTGCTGGCCTCCGCGCTGCTCGGGCTGCTCCCCGGCAACGCGCAGACCGCCGGCTCGGCCCTGCTGGGCGACCTGGACCTGCTCACCGCGGGCGAGCGGACCCTCGCCCGCACGGTACGGGGCCGGCTCATCGGGCTCGTACCGCAGAGCCCGGCCGCCCACCTCACGCCCGTGCGCACCGTCCGTTCCCAGCTGGAGGAGACCGTCGCCGCCCTCACCGCCACCCGGGGCCGCGCCGCCCTGCGCGCCGCGGCGGAGGCGGCCGCCGAACGGGCCGCCTTCCCCGCCTCCCACCTCGACCGGTACCCGCACGAACTCTCCGGCGGCCTCGCCCAGCGCGCCGCCACCGCCCTCGCCCTGGTCGGCGACGCCCCCCTGCTCCTCGCCGACGAACCCACCACCGGACTCGACCGCGACCTGGTGGACCGTACGGTCGACGAACTGCGCCGGCACGTCGACGACCCGGGCGGGACGCGGGAGGGCGGACGGGCCCTGCTGATGATCACCCACGATCTGGCGGCGGCGGAGCGCATCGCGGACCGGGTCGCCGTCATGTACGCGGGGCGGATCGTCGAACTCGCCGACGCCACCGCCTTCTTCGGCGACCCCGGCCCCCGCCACCCCTACAGCCGCGGCCTCCTGCAGGCCCTGCCCGACCGCGCCTTCACTCCCGTCCCTGGCATGCCGCCCGAGCTGGGCGACCTCCCCGACGGCTGCGCCTTCGCCCCGCGCTGCACCCGCGCCGACGGCATCTGCACCAGCCAGGTGCCCCCGCCCGGACCGGTCGCCTGCCACCACCCGCACGTGCCGGAGGACGTCCGTGCTTGAACTGCGCTCCATCACCGCCGGATACACCAGGAAGACCCCCGTCGTCCGGGACGTCTCCCTCACCCTGGCCCCGGGCGAGTCCGTCGGGCTGCTCGGCCCGAGCGGCTGCGGCAAGTCCACCCTGGCCCGGGTCGCGGCCCTGCTGCACCGCCCCGACGCGGGCACCGTCCTGCTGGACGGCGCCCCCGTACGGCACTGGCGCCACCGCGCCCCGCGCGCCCAGCGCACCGCCTTCGGTGTGGTCTTCCAGCAGGCCAGGCTCTCCGCGGACCCCCGGCTGCCGCTCGCCGACCTGATCGCCGAACCCCTGCGCGCCACCGGCCGCGCCCGGGAGATCCCCGAGCGGATCGCCGAGCTGGCCCCTGCCGTCGGTCTCACGCCCGACCTGCTGACCAGGCGCCCGCACGAGGTCAGCGACGGCCAGCTGCAGCGCGCCTGCCTGGCCCGCGCCCTGGTGCTGCGCCCGCGCGTGCTGGTGTGCGACGAGATGACCGCCATGCTCGACGCGTCCACCGCCGCCGCCCTGGTCGCCGCCGTCGAGGACTACCGTGCCGGGACGGGCGCCGCCCTGCTGGCCGTCGGCCACGACCGCACGCTGCTTCAGCGCTGGTGCGACCGCACCGTCCACTGGGACGCCCTGTCCTAGGACCCTGGGACCCCCGGGCCCGGCTCGGGTCAGTGGTCGTCCCAGTGACCCTCGTGGGCGGCGTGGCGGTGCCCGTCGTGCACGTAGTCGGTGTGGTCGCCGTGCCGTACGGCCAGGTGGCCGCAGGTGTCGCCGTGCTGGTGGTCGTGGTTGTGGTGCACGGTGTGGCCGCCGGTGACGCACTCGTCGACGTGGTCCTCGTGCGTCCGGTGGACGTGGCCGTCGTGGGCGTAGTCCGTGTGGTCACCGTGGGGGAAGGCGACGTGGCCGCAGTCGTCGCCGTGGGCGTGTGGGTGGTCCGCGTGGGTGATGTGCTCGGCGGTGTTCATCGGGGCTCCTCGCGTGTGCTGGTGGCCGCCGGGGGACCGGCATGGCGGCATCGCCCTGGGGCGGCTCGTCTGCGTCCATGCTCCGGCGGCCCGCCGCCGCCCACCATCTGGCGGCAGCGCAGGGGTGAGCCCGGGCGGGTCAGCGGACGGCGACCACCACGCAGCTCTCGCCGTACTGCCAGACCGGCCCGGCCTGCCGGAAACCCGCCCGCCGGAGCAGGTCCAGGTGCACGGAGACGGGGAGTTCGGCGGGGCGGCCGGTGCCGGCGGGCTCCGCGCGGCGCCGGCGCTCGGCGAGCAGGTCGGCCAGCTCGGGGTCCTCCGCGACCGCGGCCCACCAGGAGCCCCAGTCCTCGTGCGCGAACACCCGCTGCCGCCCGGCCCGGCACCGCCCCACATGGGCGGCGATCCCGGCAGGGCCCGCCTCGTCCTGGGGGAGGTGGTCGCCGTTGACGAGGACGCCACCGGGGCGCAGCAGCGCGGCGAGCTGCCGGTAGGTGCGCAGCAGGGTGACGTGGTCGAGGTAGTGCAGGGCCGTGGTGGAGACGGCCGCGTCCAGCGGCCGGTCCAGCTCCAGGGCCTCGGTCCAGCCCGGTGCGCCGATCTCCGCGTCGACGTAGCGGGCGGCGTCCGGGTGGTGCGTCCGGCCCAGTTCCAGCAGGAGGGGGTCCCGGTCGACGGCCACGACCTCCGCCCGCGGCAGCCGCCGGACCAGCCGGGCCGCGAGCGAGCCCGGCCCGCAGCCCAGGTCGACCACGAGCGGCCGGCCCTCGTGCCCCGCCGTGATGTGCTCCACGACGTCGGCGATCACCGTGAACCGCTCCTCGCGGTCGACGGCGTACCGCTGCTGCTGGAGCTCCCAGCGCTCCACCCACCGCTCCGCCGTCGCCAGACTCAGCCCCATCCGGTCGTGCCACCTTGCCGTCTCGCACCTGACTCCTGCCGGAACGAGCCTACAGGTGGAAACGGTTCTCATTACGCCCAGTGGGGGCGGTCACTCGAGTGAGGCGAGAACGGACAGCAGCCGGTCGATCTCCTCCACGGTGTTGTACACATGCAGGCTCACCCGCACCGAACCGGTCTTCTCGCCCGCGTCGCCCTGGCAGTGGTGATCCGAGCGCACCATGAAGCCGTGGCTGAAGAGGATGAAACCCAGGTCACCCGAGTCGATGGCCCGGTGCCGCAGGGAGACGATGCCCAGGCGCCGCTGCACGGGCGAGTCGGCGGCCAGGCTCAGCGGACAGCCGAGGACCTCGTAGGCGTCGAGCCGGCGCAGCCCGTCGGTGAGCCGGGACGCCAGGTCGGCGGTCCAGCGCTCGATCCGGTCCACACCGGCCGCGTCCAGCCAGTCGAGGGCCGCTTCGAGCGAGGCGATGCCCACCGTGTTCGGGGTGCCGCTCCACCCGCCGGGCACGAACGCCGGCCCGCGCGCCTGCCGCGCCCACACCGCACCCGAGCCGGGCAGGGCCAGCGCCTTGTGCCCGGAGAAGACGACGAAGTCGACGTCCAACTCGGCCACCGACACCGGCAGGTGCCCCACGCTCTGCGCCGCGTCCAGGCAGATCACCGCGTCCGGGCCGACCGCCCGGCGGATGCGCTGCACGTTCATGTCGCCGCCGTAGACATGGTGCACGTGCGTCGTGGCGACGAACCGGGTGCGCGGCCCGGCCCGTTCGGCCAGCGCCCGGTGGTCGTAGTCCCCGGAGCCGCTCTGGTACGGCATCGGCACCACCCGCACCCGCACGCCCTCCCGCGCGAGCTGCCGCTGCGCCTCCAGCCACGGCACGATGTTGGCCTGGTGGTCGGCTTCGGGTACGACGATCTCGTCGCCGTCGCGCAGGAATCCGGGCAGCCAGTCGCGGGCGATCGTGCGCAGCCCCTCGGTCGTGCCGCCGGTGAAGTGCACGACCGAGCCGCCGGTCCCGGGATCGCCCAGGAACCGCGCGACGCGCTCCCGGGTCCGCTCGACCAGCTCCGTGGTCCGGTTGGCCCAGGTGTACGTGCCGCGCGCGGAGTTGGCGTTGGACGTCGTGAGGTAGGTCTGCACGGCGTCCAGGACGGCCTGCGGCTTCTGCGCCGTGGCCGCGCTGTCCAGGTACGCGAGTTCCGGATGCCCGGTGACGATGGGGAACCGGGCGCGCAGCTCCCGCTGCCACGCGCCGAGGTCCTGGCCTGCGGTCGGTGTCGTCATGCCCGTCAGTCCCGCACCAGGGGCGCGCCCGCGTCCCGCCAGGCGATGATGCCGCCCGCCAGACTGCGCACGTCCGGGTGGCCCATCCGGGTCAGCAGCGCCGCGTACCGGGCGGACTGCTCACCGACCGGACACGCCAGCAGCACCGGCCGGCTCCGGCTGAACGGCAGCCCGCCCCGGACGAGTTCGGCGAACAGCTCGTCCACGATGTTGACCGAACCGTCGATGTGCAGCGCCGCGTACGCGTACGGGCTGCGCAGATCGACCACGAGCGGCTCCTCGGCCTCGATCCAGCGCCGGGCCTCGGCCACCGTCACCGACGGCGCCGCGCCGACCTCCGCCTCCGACAGGTCGGCCGGCGAGTTCTTCCGCGGCGGCCGGCCCAGCAGGTCCGGCCGCCGCTGCCGGACGTAGCTCAGATAGCTCTCCACCCGGTCGCAGACGATGAACACCGCCGTGCGCCGCTCCTCCGACTCCTCGTCCAGGGCGCGCAGATGACGGACCGCGCCGAAGTACGCGGCCCCACCGGTCGGCCCGCCCAGGATGCCGCAGCGGCGGTTCAGCGTGAGCATCCCCTCGATCGCCTCGTCGGCGGTCACCGACGCCATCGTGTCGTACGTGTCCGGGTCGAACAGGCCGACCTCCTGCACCTCGTCGAGGGTGCGGATCCCGGGGATGAAGTCGGACTTGGCCGCCACCAGCCCGACCACCCGCACCGACGGGTCCTGCTCGCGCAGCGCGCGGGCCACGCCCGTGGAGGAGCCGGCCGTGCCGACGCAGGCGACGAACCAGTCCGGGACCCGGCCGTCCAGGTCCTTCACGATCTCCGGGCCCGTGCCGGTCAGATGGGCCTCGGTGTTGCGCGGGTTGAAGTACTGGTCGGTGTGCAGGTAGGCGCCGCCGGACGCCGACAGGGTGCGGTGGAAGAGGGTCAGCGGATCGTCCGTCGCCGTCGGGTCCAGGCACTCGCTCTGGCCCGGCAGCTCCTCGATCTCCGCGCCGAGCAGCAGCAGGAGGTCCTTGATCTCCGGGATGCGCATCCGGTTGGTGACGCTCTTGAAGCCCAGGCCGTGCATGCCCGCGACGACCGCCAGCGCCTTCGCCGTGTTGCCGCTGGACAACTCCACGACCTGGCTGCCCCGGCCGACCGCCTCGTCCAGCAGGGGGCGCGCCATGTTCCAGGCGGCCCGGTCCTTGACCGAGCCGAACGGGTTGAGCATCTCCAGCTTGGCGTACAGGTCGATGTGGCGCAGGCCGTGCACGGCCGGGTCGATCCGCACCAGCGGGGTGTTGCCTATCGCCTCCGTGATGCTGTCGTACCTCACTGGACTCCCCCCGAGGGCGTGATCGGCCAGAACTGGTCGTCGAGGCACCACCGCCAGGCGTCGCCGTCCTGCCATGCGGCGACCTTGCGGGCGGCGGGCTGCTGCTGGGCGCGGGTGGCGTGGAAGTCCATGGCGTAGCCCGCGGTGTTGGCGAAGGCCAGCAGGTCGCCTGGGGCCGGGCGGCGCGGCAGGAACACCGTGCGCCGGGTGATCAGGTCGGTCTCCAGGCACAGGCTGCCGAAGAGGTGCACGGCGACGGGCCCCTCGCCCTGAGCCGCACCGCTCCGGGGAACGACGACCGGGTCCATCAGCACGCCGTGGTCCTCCAGGGCGATGTCGTCCGCCTTCGCGGCCAGCCGCACGAGCAGGGCGCCGTCGGAGCCCTGCGTCCGCACCTCCAGCACCTTCGCGAGCGTCAGCCCGCACTGGTCAAGCAGCGCCCGGCCGGGCTCGGTGTACAGGTCGTACAGGTGCTCCAGCAGCAGCGCGGCCAGCGGGCGGCCGCCCAGGGACGGGGCGGGCTGGGCCAGCAGGTCGTCCAGGTAGGCGGGGCCCGCCACGGACCGGTGCGCGGGGTACAGGCCGAGCGCGCCGCGCAGGGTGCCCGACTCCTCGCGCAGCCCGTAACCGTGCCCGCCCCAGGTCAGAGGGGGACGACGGCCCATCACCGCCGCGGTGAGCTCGCTCGTGTACGTCTCCCACTGCTCCCGCTCGGCGAGGTAGCTGACGCCGAACCCGCCGCCCACGTCCACGGCCCGGGGCCGCAGCCCCCGGCTCCGGCACGCCTCCAGAACCGCCAGGCACCCCTCGAGAGCGGCCGCCTTCTCCGCCACGCTCGTGGTGTCCAGATGGAAGGCCACCCCGGTCGCCTCGACCGCGTCGCCGTGCCGCTCGACCGCCTCCAGCAGCTCCTCCGCCTGCGCCACGGGCGTGCCGAACCGGCTGCGCCGGCTCAGCACGCGCACGCCCGCCGTCTCGAAGCCCGACAGCCGCAGCAGGACCCGGACCCGGTCCAGCGCGTGCTTGCGCACCAGCGCGGCGAGCTGGTCCAGCTCTGCGGGCCCGTCCACGCCGACCGTGACGCCCGTACGGGCCGCGAGCCACAGGAACTCCGGGTTCTTCGGCCCCGTGGCCGTGATCCGGCCCGGGGCGAAACCGGCGCCCAGCGCGTGCTGCAACTCCTCCAGCGACGCGACGTCCACGCCCGCGTCCGTGGCGGCGAGGCGGCGCAGCAGGGCGCTGGACCGGTTGGCCTTGTGGGCGTAGAAGATCTGCCCGCCCAGGTGGTGCGCGCGGTACACGGACCGGAACCGCTCCACGTTCTCCGCGATCTGGTCGGGCACCACGACGTGCAGCGGCGAGCCGAGCGCGTCCGTGAGCGAGTGCAAGGTCCCGGCCGCGGCCATGAGCGACCTCAGCCGCGGCCCGAGCCGGGGTTCGAGATACAGCGGTTCGAGATACAAGGGCCGGCCGCCCATGCGCGCTCCCTCCCCTGAAGCCGCTGCGCCCGGCATCCGGGCACGTCGGACACTCCCCGCGTGTCGCCGTATGACCCATATCCATTCTTCGGTCGCTTTACGCCCTGTAAGGCCGGGGCCTGGCCTGTGGCTGGTGTGAAGCGGATCACGGCGACCGGGGGCGGCGCGCGCCGGGCGCCCGGTACGCGCCCCCCGGCCGGCCACCGGGCCGGGCGTCTGAACGCGAGGCACGCCCCGGCCGTGATCGCCGCCCTCGGCGATGCCCTGCCTCAGCCGCCCTCCGCCTCTCCCTCACAGCCGTCGTACACCAGGAGCCCGTCGTCACGCAGCCGCACGCCGGGCGTCGGCGTGTGGGGGGTGAGGCGCCCGTCGGGCATGAGGTGATGGACCGGTACGCCACGGGCGAGCACCGCGAAGTCGGCGATCAGCCGACGGTGACACCGCCACCAGACCGCCTCGCTGCACATCACGGCCGTACGGATCTCCGCGGCCTCGCGCAGCAGGCGGTCCATCGCGGCGACGAACTCCGGGGAGCGGGTGTGGGCGGCGTACCCGCGGAAGGACTTGTTGCGCCAGACGACGTCCGGGCTGTCCGCGGGCAAGGGCCGGAACCCGCCGAGAGCGGGCTCCCACCGATACCCGACACCACTGTCCGGCAGCCACACACCGAGCCGCTCCCGCAGCAGGTCGGGATCCCGGCGACTGCCGGGAGCGATCCGTACGTCCACGACGGCCGTGACTCCGGCCTCCCGCAACAGCCCGGCGATCCGCTCCCGCCCGGCGGTGCTGTGGCCGAAGGTCACAAGTGGTGCGTCCACAGGGGCGGACTATCCCGATTCGACCGGTACACACATCGGCCACGCGGGCCGGAATCGCCCTCTTTCCACTGCTCCGAGACGAACGGACCCTGGCGGGAAGGGATCCGCACGGACGGTGTCGAGGGGGAGCCGCGATGTCCGGACCGCACTATGTTCCCGTTCTGCCGACGAGGCCGCACGCCGCCGGGGCCCTCCAGCGGCTCCGGCCGGACGTCCGGGCCGCGATCAGGCCGCTGTGGAACCTGCCGCCATTGCCCGGGGCGCCGCCGGAGACGCTGGGTACGGTGGTCGGCACGTACGTCGGCCGGGTGAGCGCGGTGAGCCGTCACGGCGGATGGATCGACGCTCCCTTCGGCGAGGCCGCCCAGACCGCCGCTCTCGCCGAAGCGCTGGCCGTCTACTGCGAGTGGGGACGGTTGCGACCCGTCACCGGGCCGGAGCGGACCGCTCAGCAGCAGGCGGCGGCCGTGGAGACGGCCCGGCGGTGCCATCGGGGTCTGGGTGTGCGGGTGCGGGTCTCGGGGGAGTGGGACGACCGCCTCGGGGTGAGCGTCAGAAGCCTGCTGGCGCTGACCGGTCCAAAGGTGCCGTTGGATCTGCTGCTCGACATGGGGGCGGTCCTCGACGACCGGCCCGGCGCGGGCAAGGAGGCGCTGCGCGCCCTCGACGCGCTGATGCCCCTGGCGGTCTGGCGAAGCGCCGCCCTGCTCGGAGGCGGCATTCCGCAGGTCACCGCCGACAAGCTGGAGGAGGGATCGTGCGAGGCGTCGCGGGCGGAGTGGCGCATGTGGCACGAGGTGCGCGCGACGGGCAGGGCGTACACCCCGCTGCTCGGCTACGGCGACTACGGGGTTCAGCCTCCCGGCGCCCTCGCACAGGCCCCGGCGCCCGGGAGGAAGGGCGGCCCGCCCTGGGGTGTGCTCCGCTACACGACCGACACCGCGTACCTCTTCGCCAAGACACTCACCCGGGGCCCCGACCGGATCGCCGTCAACCGCGCAGCGGCCCGCCGGATCACCGAACTGCCCGAGTTCCGGGGAGCGGGAGCCGGGCAGGGCGAAGAGTGGCTGAGCGACTGCGCGGACGGCCCGCTCACGAGCAGTGAGGGTGTGGGCGGGCCCACGGAGTGGCTGAGGGCGGGAAACCTCCAGCACATGACGTACGTCGTACAAAGCCTGTCCGACGGTTGAGCGGGCCGTCGGCCGGGTTCCGAGGAGCCTGGCCCTGCACGCGGCTCAGTCGAACAGCGGTGCCAGCGCGGTCTTGCCCGACACGATCCGCCAGGCGGGCACCCGCACCGTCCGGCTCACCGGGCAGGCTTTGGCGCCCTGGCCCCCGGAGGGCAGTCCGGTGAGCAGGTCGCCTCGCGCGTGAAGGAGCCGAAGGTGCCGCGCGGGGTCCGCGCCGGGCCCCGGTCCGGGGTCGATGAGCACCGCCGTGTTCTCCCCGGCGTCGGTGAACAGCAGGTCCACCGGGTGTCCGCCCACCAGCACGGCCCGCTCCAGATCGGTGATGCCCCGTTCGGTCAGGTACCGCTGCAGGCGGTCGGTGAGGTCCTCGCGGGCCCCGGTCACCGGGCCGGGCATGCCGGCTTCGGCCGGAGCGCCGTCGTCGCCCGCTCCCAGCGGGGCCGAGCGCGTGGCGAGGAGGGCCGGCAGACCGCTCTGCTCCTGCCAGAACGCGAGGCCGCCGACGGTGATCAGCTGCGACTTGGCCCGGGTGACCGCCACGTTCCACAGGTTGACCTGGCTCGCGACCCAGTGCGTGGTCCGGGGCGGGGTGTTGGGCGCCGCCACCGGACTGAGCACCATCACGTCGCGCTGTCCGCCCTGGAAGGTGTGGACGGTGCCGACCCGGACCCGGTCGTCGTCCCGCCACATCCGGGCCAGCGCCTCCTTCTGCGCCCGGAACGGCGTGACCACTCCCACCGTCGCGTCCGGCGGAAGCCCCGCCAGCAGTCCGTCGACCACGCGGCGCACGGCCTCCGCCTCCGCCGCGTTGCGCCAGGACCGCCCGTCGCCGCCGCGCGCCGATCCGCCGGAAGGCACGTCCACCCAGCCGAGCACCGGTGCCGGGTCGGCCGCTCCCACCGGGTCGTGCGCCGGTACCTGCCGCCGCACGTCGGTCAGCACCCGCAGCCGGCCGCCGTAGCAGTGGCCGTTGACGACGTCCGCGATCCGCGGGTGGCAGCGGTAGTGCTCGTCGAGGAGCAGCGCGCCCGCACCGTGCTGTTCGGCCGCGTGGTACGAGGAGTGCACGTGGTAGGTGAGGCGGTGGTGCTCCAGTTGGGCCGCGCTCAGCCCGGCCCGCGTCCGTGCCTGCCGCTCCTGCTGCGGTGACACGCCGGGGATGTGCCCGAGCTGCATGGGGTCACCGATGATCAGTGCCCGCCGGGCCCGGAAGAGCAGCGGCAGCACCGAGGGGATGGAGCACTGGCTGGCCTCGTCGATGACGACGAGGTCGAACAGCTTCGGGGCGAGTTCCAGCTGCCGCACCGAGTGGGTGCTGATGGCCCATCCCCTGATGTGGGCCATCAGGTTCTTCTGGCTGCGCTGGTAGCCGGAGCGGCGGCGCAGCGCCTGGAGCCGCTGGTTCATGAGTCCGGTCGCCCGGCCGAGGGCCTCGGCGGACAGGGCGCGGGACAGTTCCGCCGACAGGCCGGTCAGTGCCTGAGCCGTCGCCAGCCGGGACGCCTTGAGTCCGTCCTCGTCCCATTCCCCGTGCGCGCGGACGAGTTCCCGCACCTCCCGCTCCACGGACACGACCTCGGCCAGCGACTCCAGCAGTTCGGGCGGCACCGGTCGTCCCGTGGCCCAGGCCGGCCACGCCGGTCCGGACCCCTCGGACTGCCCCGCCCCCGCCGCGACCAGCGCGGCGAGCGCCCGCCCGCGCCGCCACGCCCCGAGCTGCCACCAGCGGGCCGCGGCCGTCTTCCGTGCCCGATCCGCCCACCGGTCCAGCGGGGCCGGGCCGTCCGGGTCCGCCGCCCAGGCCCCTTCGAGGAGGGGCAGGGGCAGCTCCAGGGCGGCGGCGCGCTCCTCCCGGTCACGGAGGAGTTCCAGCAGCCGCGTCTCCTCACCGACGCGGCGAGCCGCTTCTGCCCGCAACCGGTCGGCCGCTCCCCGGGTGTTGCGCAGCTCGCCGCCCACGGTGGCCGATCCGCGCCGCGGCGCTCCGGCCGGTTCGGCGAGCAGCCGTTCCAGCTTGGCCGCCTCCCGCTCCAGCGCCTCCGCGTTGCCCGTGCGCATCAGCAGGCCGGGCGCGATGTCGTCGCAGCGCTCGGCGACGACGTTCACGGCCTCGTTGTTCGTGGAGGCGACCAACACCGACTGACCGGCGGCGACACAGGTGGTGACGACCGCCGTGACGACCTCGCTCTTGCCCGTGCCGGGCGGCCCGGTCGCCACCGTCAGCGGCCGGGTCATCGCCGAGAACACCACCTCCTCCTGGCTCTCGTTGCACGGCCCCGGGGCGACGGGGGTCACCGCGTCCGCCGGTGCCGGGGCCGTCTCCGGCGCCTGTCGTGCCCCGCCGTCCAGCAGCGCGCCCAGAGCGGTGCCCGGGATCTGCGCGGTCCGCGTGGAAATCTCCAGCAGGTTGTCCACCAGCGCCTGGGTGGCCATGGCCTCCGCACCCGAGGGCACCAGCAGCACGGCCGCGTTGTGCGCGCCGGGCCGCAGTGCCTGCATGACCGTGCGGTCGCTGAGCGCGGACGGGTCCAGCGGTTCGAGTTCCGGCAGGCCCAGCTCCTCCAGCAGCTCCCGCACGGCACGCAGCATCTGGGCGTCGTTGCCCTCCTGCCAGGCCGGCTGCCAGCGGGCGACCAGGTCGGCGGCGTCGCCCGCGTCGAGGAGTTCCGAGACGACGCCGCTGTGCAGGGACGGCACACCGCTGGGCCGGAGCACGTCCCGGCCGTCCTCGTCCGGCGCCAGCTCCATCTGCTGGACGAGCAGCGGCGCCAGATCCACCGTCGCGCGCCGCCCCCGGCCGCCGTCCCGCAAGGGCAGCGTGATCGCCGGATAGCCGTACCAGTACTCCTGCCGCGTCCCCGTCCCGCTGTCCGACCCGGTCCGCCCGTCCTGGGGCCGGGGCAGCGATCCGGGGGCGACGATGTGCGGTCCGCGGCCCGACTGGACGGTCTCCTCGCCCTGGGCCAGCAGGAAGTACTTCGTGTTCCGGCCGGCGTCCCGGTCCGGCCGCATCCCGGCCGCCGCCTGCGCGGTGAGGCAGTCCGCGTAGTACCGCAGCAGCCGCTGCGGGTCGACGCCGTCCCGTTCGTCCGCCTCGGCCGCCTCCCGCGCCTTCAGCAGCGCGGGGGAGCGCCGGGCGGCCCCGGTGGCGTCGTGGGGCAGCACGGGAAGCCGCACGGGGCGTGCCACCGACCGGGCGAAGGGCAGACTCCGGGTGGCCCTGATCGTGGACTTGGTGGGCCGCTGCTCCTCCGGCACCCCGTCGCGGGTCATCTGCGCGGTCAGGTAGTCGAAGAGGTCGTCCGGGGTGATCCAGCCGCCGTCCTTGATCCGGCCGCTGCGCAGGCCTTCGACGATCTCCCCGGTGAACCGGGAGGTGCCGAGGTCCGACCCCTGCGGCGCCATCGCGGAGGCCGCCTGGAGGGCGTCGGACGCGGTGATGAAGTACACGCCGGTCGGCCGCAGCAGGGTGCTCGGCGCGGGCCGCTCCGGCTGTCCCGCAGGGCCCTTGGCGGTCCAGCCCTGGACGACGGAACCGCTGGAGCAACAGTCCAGCAGGACCAGCTTGGAGGCGGCCCGGCAGGACTGGAGCATCCGCTCCAGGAACTCCGCCGGTACGGCTGTGCCCGGCAGGTCGGTGGGGTCGGTGTCCCGGGTCAGGAAGTACAGCTGGCCGTCCTGCTCGCAGTACTCGCCGTGTCCGCTGAAGTAGAGCAGCGCGGTCTCGCTGGCCTGCCGGGCCTCCAGGA
>NZ_JAPSKN010000188.1:6200-8412 GCF_031181705.1 Streptomyces sp. | reverse complement strand
TCGCGGCAACGCGGTGCCGGGGGACGCCTCCGGGCATGCGTGCAAGGATGAGACGGAGGCACACCTGCTCTCACCAGGAGGTACCCGTGAAGATGCTGATCAACGTCCCGGAGACCGTGGTCGCGGACGCGCTGCGCGGTATGGCGGCGGCCCATCCGGACCTGATCGTGGACGTGGAGAACCGGGTGATCGTGCGGCGGGACGCTCCTGTCGCCGGGAAAGTGGGGCTGGTCTCGGGCGGAGGCTCGGGGCACGAGCCGCTGCACGGCGGATTCGTCGGTCCCGGCATGCTGTCGGCGGCCTGTCCGGGTGAGGTGTTCACGTCCCCCGTGCCCGACCAGATGCTGCGCGCGGCGGCCGCCGTGGACAGCGGGGCGGGGGTGCTGTTCATCGTGAAGAACTACACCGGTGACGTCCTCAACTTCGACATGGCCGCCGAGCTGGCCGAGGACGAGGGCATCCGGGTGGCGAAGGTCCTGGTCAACGACGACGTGGCGGTGACCGACAGTCTCTACACGGCGGGCCGGCGCGGCACCGGGGCGACGCTCTTCGTGGAGAAGATCGCGGGCGCCGCCGCCGACGAGGGCATGCCGCTGGAGCGGGTGGAGGCCATCGCCCGGCAGGTCAACGAGAACTCCCGCAGCTTCGGTGTCGCGCTGAGCGCCTGCAGCACCCCGGCCAAGGGCAGCCCCACCTTCGATCTGCCGCCCGGCGAGCTGGAGTTGGGCATCGGCATCCACGGCGAGCCCGGCCGGGAGCGGCGGGCGATGATGACCTCGGGCGAGATCGCCGAGGCCGCCGTCGAGGCCGTGGTGGAGGATCTCCGGCCGCGCAACCCGGTGCTGGTCCTCGTCAACGGCATGGGCGCGACGCCCCTTTTGGAGCTGTACGGGTTCAACGCCGAGGTGCACCGGGTGCTCGCGGCGCGCGGCGTGGCCGTGGCCCGTGTCCTGGTCGGCAACTACGTCACCTCCCTCGACATGGCGGGCGCCTCGCTCACCCTGTGCCAGGCCGACGAGGAACTGCTGCGGCTGTGGGACGCCCCCGTGAAGACACCGGCCCTGCGCTGGGGCGTGTGAGAGACAGGGGGGTAGAGGATCACCACGTACCTACCAGGCAAGGAGATCCAGTGCTCGACGCCGATTTCTTCCGCCGTTGGATGACGGCGACCGCCGCGTTGGTCGACCGCGAGGCGGAACGGCTCACCGCCCTCGACTCCCCCATCGGGGACGCCGACCACGGCAGCAATCTCCAGCGCGGGTTCCGCGCGGTGAAGGCCGCCCTGGACAAGGAGCCGCCCGGCACGCCCGGCGGGGTCCTGACGCTGGCCGGACGCCAGCTGATCTCGACGGTCGGCGGCGCCTCGGGGCCGCTCTACGGCACGCTGCTGCGCCGGGCGGGCAAGGCGCTCGGGGACGAGTCCGAGGTCAGCGCGGGGCAGCTGACCGAGGCGCTGCGGACGGGGGTGGACGCCGTCATGACGCTCGGCGGGGCCGCGCCGGGCGACAAGACCATGATCGACGCGCTGGTGCCCGCGGTGGACGCGCTCGGTGAGTCGTTCGCGGCCGCCCGCGCCGCCGCGGAGGAGGGTGCCGTCGCGACGACGCCCTTGCAGGCGCGCAAGGGACGGGCGAGCTACGTCGGTGAGCGCAGCATCGGGCACCAGGACCCCGGCGCCACGTCCTCGGCACTGCTGATCGCCGCCCTCGCGGAGGCCGCCGGTGAGTGACGAGCGGTTGGTGGGAATCGTGCTGGTGTCGCACAGCGCGGAGGTGGCCTCTTCGGTCGCCGAGCTGGCGAAGGGGCTCGCGGGCGGCGGCACTGCGGTGCCGGTCGCCCCGGCGGGCGGCACCGAGGGCGGCGGGCTCGGCACCAGCGCGGAGCTGATCGCCGCGGCGGCCGCGTCCGTGGACCGGGGGGCCGGCGTCGCCGTCCTGACGGACCTGGGCAGTGCGGTGCTGACCGTGAAGGCACTGCTCGCGGAGGGCGACGAACTTCCCGAGGGGACGCGGCTGGTGGACGCCCCGTTCGTGGAGGGAGCCGTGGCCGCGGTCGTGACGGCCTCCACCGGGGCCGATCTGGCGGCGGTGGAGGCGGCCGCCGCGGAGGCGTACGCGTACCGGAAGGTGTGAGGCCCGCACCCGGCCCGGGCCGGGCCCGCCGGAAACCGGCGGGCCCGGTCGCCACGCCCTCCCGGCCCCGTCCACCCTCG
>NZ_JAPSKN010000188.1:0-6100 GCF_031181705.1 Streptomyces sp. | reverse complement strand
CGCCGTAGGCGTTCTCGCGGCGGGTCGGCGGCATCGGCGAGGCTCGCTCGCCGGCAGGCCGCGTCGGCGTCGCCGGCGTCGCGACGGCCCGACGTGGCAGCGCGGCGGCCCCTCAGCGGGCGCCCACGAACCGCTTCGCCGCACGCTCCCCCGCCGCCACGGCGGCCGCGTGGTCCTCGATGGGGGACACGCGGGTGTGCTTGAAGACGATGTAGGTGACGCCCGAGGCCACACCGCCGCCGTGCGGGTCCGGGCGGATGCCGAGGGCCTTGGCGGCGGCGTAGGACGCCTCTCCGATGATGTGCTGCGGGCCGGTGTCACCGACCACCGCGTACTGCACCCGGTCCCGGTGGATGACGGCCACGACCGCCCCTCCGCGGACGCCGTGGTCCCGGTAGTCCCAGATGCGGCTCGGGGCCGGCACGACGATGAAGGGCAGCCGCTCGGCGCTCAGGGGCCGGCCGTCGGACTGCGCGAAGGCGGTGCTGGGGGCGAAGTAGGGATCGGTGCCGCGGTTGCAGCGCGGGCCCGGACGGCCGTCGCAGTCGATGTCCATGTCCGCCTTCCAGTACACGGCGTCGCCGGTGCCGCAGACCGGGATGGTGGCGGGGGCTCCGTAGTCGCTGCGGTAGCGGCCGTGCGAGACGGGGGCGCAGGCGCGCACCTTCGCCAGCAGGCCGGCGGCGGTCACCGTGCCCTCGCGCGTCGCCACGGGCCGATCGCCGTGCGGGGGCTGGGTGGTGGGGGCTGTCGTAGGGGCGAGCAGGGCGGCGCTGGCCGCGGCCAGTGAGAGCGACTGGACACGCACGATACGGGAGCCTCTCCTCGGGGACCTGACGGAAACTCAGCCCAATCTGGCCCCGGGGTGACCGGCGGGCCACCGCTGGTGGGCCGGACGGTGCACGCGCCCAAGGGATGAAAGGGGCCGGGGGCCTGAGTCCGTGTGAGACCCGGGCCGCCCGGCCACCCGCGCCAACGCGGCATCTGCGACGACAGCGGTCCGCGCGACAAGCCCGAACACCCCGGCGTCCGCCAGGTGTTCGGCCGTGAGGAACATCAGCATACGAAACTCCGCCGAGCGGTCGCGCACGACGGGGGACACCGAACCCTCGACTCCACCCTCTTGATGTGATCGCGTCAGTCACGTCATATTGGTCCGGACCATTCCCGAGCCCCACCCCGGGAGGCAGTCCCGTGCGACGAATTGCCCTGCTCCGCCGGTGCGCCGTGCTCTGCGCGACGGCCGCCCTGGTCGCCTCCTGCGGCTGGGCCGGAACAGGCGAGGACGACGCAGGCTCCCCACCCGGCGCGCCGACCGGCGTCACCGCGGCCGCGGGCAGCGCCACGAGTGTGCACGTCATGTGGAACGCGACCGAGCGGGCCGACCGCTACGAGGTGTATCGCGGCACCACGAAGGTCAAGGAGGTGCCTGGCTCGCAGCACATGGTGGACGTCACCAGGCTGCGGCCCTCCACGCGGTATGTCTTCACCGTGCGGGCGCGGGACGCCGACGGGCGGCTCGGGCCGCGCAGCCGGGAGGTCCGGGCGAGGACACCGGCGGCCGCCGCGGACGACCGCTCGGCGCCGACCCGCCCCGCGGCGCCCCGCGGGCGCCCGGCCGGGAGCCGGGCCGCCCAGCTGTCGTGGTCCGCCTCGACCGACGACCGGGACGTGGTGTCGTACGACATCCACCAGGGGGACGCGAAGATCCACAGCGTGGGCGGGGGCCAGACGGCCACCGTCGTCACGGGGCTGCGGCCCGGCACGGCCTACGTCTTCACCGTCCGGGCCCGGGACGCGGCCGGCAACACCTCCCCCGCCAGTGCCGCCGTCCGCCTCACCACACCGGGCAGCGACGACGGCCGCGCCACGGCGCCCACCGGCTTCCGGGCGACCAGCCGCCGCGCGGACGGGGCCTACCACATCGACCTCAGCTGGGTGCCGCCCCGGGTGGACGGTGTGGTCACCGAGTACCAGGTCGAGCTGGACGGCCGGGCGGCCACGTCCCTCGTGTTCGGCGGCAACCCGCCGCGCGGCCGGGCGACGTACAGCTTCTACGTGGGGCGGGACAGCGGGGTCACCCACCGCGTCCGCATCCGGGCGATGCTGCCGGACGGCACCTGGGGAGGCTTCTCGGCGGAGCGGACGGTGACGACGGGCGCGGGACGCTGACCCACACCCGAAGGCGGGGCCGGGGCGGGACGGCGTCACCTGCACGGCGGCGTCCGGCGTGCGGCACGGACCCCGGGCGCTTTGGCTGACCCTGAGGCAGCACGGGCGTTCCCGACCCTCGGCGGCGCTAGGGATGTACCGCCAACCGTGCCGCCGGAGGGCAGTCCACATGCGCAACTCATCGATAGTCCCCCGATCCGGCCTGACCCTGGCCGCCGCCGCGCTGCCCCTCGCCCTGGCGGCGGTGCCCGCGGCCGCGGGCCCGGGCATCTCCGTCAGCACCACGGGTTCCACGGTGTCGGTCACGACCAGTTCGTGCACCCAGATCAACGGCAGCTGGGGCACCGCCTCGCTGCTCACCAGCAGTCAGGGCAGTTTCGCCCAGGGGCGGCAGGTGACCCTGTCGGGCACGTCGACCAGCCAGTCCGCCGCCTGGTCGAACGTCACCGCGGGCACGTACACCGTCATCGTCATCTGCTCGGACGGCACCACCGCGGGCACCCAGTCCGTCGCCGTCTCCCCCGCCCCCACCCCCACGCGGACCGCGTCCCCCTCGGCCTCACCGTCCCGCGGTGTCATGGGCGGGGTCGGCGGATCGTCGACGGACTACGGGACCGTCACGCTGGTGGCGGGCGGCACGCTGGTCGGGGCCGGCCTCCTCGCGACGGCCTGGTACCTGCGCCGGCGCAACAAGCCGTACCGGCTCTGACCCGGTACGGATGGCGGCCCGCCCGGTCGAAGCGCTCCGGCCGGGCGGGCCGCCGTCACGTCCCGGTCAGGCCGGCCGGGTCGGCTCGGGGCCCGGCAGTTCGGCGAAGTCCGCGAGGGCACGCCTGAGCCACTGGGTCCAGAAGGTCTCCAGGTCGATGCCCGCTCGCAGCACCAGGTGCCGCAGCCGGTCCTCGGTGCCGTCCCGGCCGGGCGGGAAGTCGCGCTGCTCGATCTCCCGGTACTCCGCCAACTGCCGCTCGTGCAGCTCCAGGTGGCGGCGCAGATCGGCCTCCAGGCCGGCGGTGCCGACGACGGCCGCCGCCCTGAGCCGCAGCAGCAGCGTGTCGCGGTGCGGCTTGGGGTCCTGGGAGGCGGCGGTCCAGCGGGCCAGTTCGGCGCGGCCCTTGGGCAGCACCTCGTAGCTCTTCTTCTGCCCGCGGGCCGGCTGCTCGGACGGCAGGGCCCGGATGAGGCCGTCGGCCTCCAGTTTCCCGAGTTCGCGATAGATCTGCTGATGCGTCGCCGACCAGAAGTAGCCGATCGACCGGTCGAAGCGGCGGGTCAGCTCCAGCCCGGACGACGGCTTCTCCAGGAGGGCGGTGAGGATCGCGTGCGGGAGTGACATGGCCTCATCCTAGGGACGTGTTCCCGCACTACAGGGCGGCCGCCAGCTCGGTGCCCTGCTTGATGGCGCGCTTGGCGTCCAGCTCCGCGGCCACGTCGGCCCCGCCGATGAGGTGCGCGCCGCGCCCGGCCGCGATCAGTTCGTCGTAGAGCCCGCGGCGCGGCTCCTGGCCCGTGCACAGCACGATCGTGTCGACCTGGAGCACCGTGCTCTCCTCGCCGACGGTGACGTGCAGTCCGGCGTCGTCGATCCGGTCGTAGCGCACGCCCGGGACCATGGTGACGCCGCGGTGCTTGAGTTCGGTGCGGTGGATCCAGCCGGTGGTCTTGCCGAGCCCGGCGCCGACCTTGGACGTCTTGCGCTGCAGCAGGTGCACGGTGCGTGGCGGGGCGGGCCGCTCGGGCGCGGCGAGGCCGCCGGGGGCGCGGTAGTCCATGTCCACACCCCACTGGCGGAAGTACGTCCGGGGGTCCTCGTGGGCCTTGTCGCCGGTGTCGGTGAGGTACTCGGCGACGTCGAAGCCGATGCCGCCCGCCCCCAGGATCGCGACCCGGTCGCCGACGGGGGCGCCGTCGCGCAGGACGTCGAGGTAGCCGAGGACGCTCGGGTGGTCCACGCCCGGGATGTCGGGGGTGCGGGGGGTGACGCCGGTGGCGACGACGACCTCGTCGAAGCCGTCGACGTCCCCGGCCGTGACGAGGGTGTTCAGGCGGATGTCGACGCCGTGCCAGTCGAGCTGGGTGCGGAAGTAGCGCAGCGTCTCGTCGAACTCCTGTTTCCCGGGCACCTTGCGGGCGACGTTGAGCTGCCCGCCGATCTCGCCCGCCGCGTCGAACAGCGTCACCTCGTGCCCGCGCTCGGCGGCCGAGACCGCGCAGGCGAGTCCGGCCGGCCCGGCTCCGACGACCGCGACGCGCTTGCGCAGCCGGGTCGGGGAGAGCACGAGCTCGGTCTCGTGGCAGGCGCGCGGGTTGACCAGGCAGGAGGTGATCAGGCCGCTGAAGGTGTGGTCCAGGCAGGCCTGGTTGCAGCCGATGCAGGTGTTGATCGCCTCGGGGCGACCGGCCTCGGCCTTGGTGACGAAGTCGGGGTCGGCGAGCATCGGGCGGGCCATCGACACCATGTCGGCCGCGCCCTCGGCGAGCAGTTCCTCGGCCAGCTCGGGGGTGTTGATGCGGTTGGTGGTGACGAGCGGGACGGACACCTCGCCCATCAGCCGCCGGGTGACCCAGGTGTAGGCGCCGCGGGGCACGGAGGTCGCGATGGTGGGGATGCGGGCCTCGTGCCAGCCGATGCCGGTGTTGATGATCGTCGCCCCGGCGTCCTCGACGGCCTTCGCGAGGGTGATCACCTCGTCGAGCGTGGAGCCGCCCGGCACGAGGTCGAGCATGGAAAGGCGGTAGATGACGATGAAGTCGTCGCCGACCGCCTCGCGCACCCGGCGCACGATCTCCAGCGGGAAGCGCGTGCGGTTCTCGTACGAGCCGCCCCAGCGGTCGGTGCGCCGGTTGGTCTGCAGCGCGATGAACTCGTTGACGAGGTAGCCCTCGGAGCCCATGATCTCGACGCCGTCGTAACCGGCCTGGCGGGCGAGGCGGGCGGCACGGACGTAGTCGTCGATGGTCCGCTCGACGTCGGCGTCGGTGAGCTCGCGGGGCGGGTAGGGGCTGATGGGCGCCTGCAGCGGGCTGGGCGCGACCAGGTCGCGGTGGTAGGCGTAGCGGCCGAAGTGCAGGATCTGCATCGCGATCCGCCCGCCCTCGCGGTGCACGGCGTCGGTGATGACCCGGTGCTGCTCGGCCTCCGCCTCGGTGGTCAGTTTGGCGCCGCCCTCGTAGGGCCGCCCCTCGTCGTTGGGGGCGATGCCGCCGGTGACGATCAGGCCCACTCCCCCGCGGGCGCGGGCGGCGTAGAACGCGGCCATGCGCGCGAAGCCGCCCTCGGCCTCCTCCAGGCCCACGTGCATGGAGCCCATGAGGACCCGGTTGGGCAGGGTGGTGAAGCCCAGGTCGAGGGGGCTCAGCAGGTGCGGGTAACGGCTCATCGGGCCCTCCGTGCGCGGTGTCGTGCCTGTAGTTGTAGAGGACTACCGACGGTTTATGCAACTAGTTGCACAAGGTGATGGAGGGCACAGTAGGGCCATGACCAGGGGCCTTGGAGCGCGGTCCGGGGTGGTGGACTCGCCGGTGATCCGATCCGCCACCCGGGACGGACCGGCCTCGACCGCGCGGCCGGTGCCGGCCGCCTGGGAGGAGTGGCTCACCGGGCAGCTCCGCCGCGGGGCGTCAGAAGAGGGACGCGGCGGAACAGGGACGCGGCGGGCTTCGAGCCGGCCGCACCCCGGCCGTGCCCCGGCCGCGCAGCCTCCGTCCCCGACGTCGGGCGGCACGACCTGGCCGGGGGATTCGCGGCGGGTGCGCGGTGCTGCTCGACGCCGGCGAGCAGCACCGTCGCTTCGGGGGCGTCGGGCCTGCCCCGCCGGCGTCGGGCCTGCCCCGCCGGGGTCGAGGCCGTCCGCCCGGCCGGGGTGGTGATCGGCTGCCCCGGACTCGACGAGGTCGTGGTTGTCGGGCGGGGGCGGGGGCGGGCCGG
>NZ_JAPSKN010000045.1:22251-36474 GCF_031181705.1 Streptomyces sp. | reverse complement strand
GGGGGTCGGCGGGGCGGCGGCCGGGGGGCGGGGGCCGGGGGGGCCGCCGCCCCCCGGCCCGCGCCCGGGCGGGGGCCCGCCCCCCGGGGCGGGCCACAGCCGTGTGCCCTCAGGCGCGGAGCAGCCGCCGTCCCGCGGTCACGGCAGCGCCCGCCAGCGCGGCCGCCAGGGCGGCCCTGCGCAGCGCGGTGCGCCGTCGCCCGCCCCAGCCGCCGTGCACCGCGCCCTCGCCGGGTGCCGGGACGTGCAGCGCGCCGTGCGTGGCCGGAGCGTCCTGGTCGTGGTCCAGGTGGGCGCGGTCCGTCTGCCGGGCCATGGCGCGCTCGGCCAGTGCCGGCGCCATCCGCGACTGGCGCACCAACGCGCGGCCGGCCGGGCCGACCACGACCTCGCGGCGCGGGTGGCGGACGAGCGCCACGACCGCCTTGGCGACGCGCTCGGGGGTGTAGACGGGCGGCATGGCCACGACCCTGTGCCCGGTGTAGTTGGCCGCCTGCTGGAAGTGGGGCGTGTCGATGGTCGCGGGCAGCACCGTGCACACGTCGATGCCCTTCACGCCCTCCACGCGCAGCTGCTGCCGCAGCCCGGAGCCGAGCGCCCGGACGGCGTGCTTGGACATGCCGTACGGGTGGCTGTACGGCTGGGCGACGGCCCCGACGATGGACGAGACGTTGATCAGCGTGCCCGAGCCCTGCTCCCGCATCACGGGCAGCGCCGCCCGGGCGCCGTGGACGCACCCCATGACGTTGACGTCCAGGACCCTGCGGAAGTCCTCCAGCGGCACGTCCTCGAACCGGCCGAAGGCGTTGACGGCCGCGTTGTTGACCCAGACGTCGATCCGGCCGAACTCCTCCACCGCGCGCCGCGCCAGGTCCTCGACCGCCTCGACGTGGCTCACGTCGGTCGGCACGACCAGCGTCCTGGCCCCCCGGTGCCTCGCGCACTCCTCGGCCGCCGCCCGCAGCGCCTCCTCGCGCCGCGCCGCCAGCACCACGGCGCAGCCCTTGCGGGCGAACGCCTCCGCCGTGGCCCGTCCGATGCCGCTGGACGCCCCGGTCACCACCACCACGTGATCCCGCAGTCGCATCCCGCACCTCCTCGCGTCTGCCGCGGGCCGGGCCCCTCGTGCCCGCCTCCGCCGCCCGCCGGGTACCCGCGCCGCGCGGGACGGCACCGGCCCGGTAAGCGGGGTCACAGTCAGAGCGAGGGAAAGGTCACAGCCGCGCCCTCTGCTGCTCCTTCGTGCTCGTGTCCTAGCATCCGAGCATGACGGTCCTGCCTGACGACGGGCTCGAGCTGGCCGGCGAGTTCCCTGACGTGCCCCATGAGCAGTGGCAGCGCCTTGTGGCGGGTGTGCTGCGCAGAGCGGGCAAGGACGTCGGGGGCGCCGAGGCCGAGGAAGCCCTCTCCACCGCGTTGGAGGACGGGTTGCGCACCCGGCCCCTCTACACCGCGCGCGACGCCTCACCCGAGCCGGGTCTGCCGGGCTTCGCGCCCTTTGTGCGCGGCGGCCGCGCCGAGGGGAACACGGTCGGCGGCTGGGACGTACGGCAACGGCACACCACGGCCGACCACGACGCGGTGCTCGCGGACCTGGGCAACGGGGTGACCTCGCTCTGGCTGACCGTGGGCGAGGGCGGTATCCCGGTGCCGGAGCTGGCCCGTGTCCTGGACGGCGTGTACCTCGATCTCGCCCCGGTCGTGCTCGACGCGGGTCCCGACGCGGGCCGTGCCGCACGGGAGTTGCTGCGGCTGTACGAGGAGCGGGGTGTGGCACCGGAGGCCGCGCGCGGCAACCTGGGCGCCGATCCGCTCGGGCACGAGGCCCGTACCGGGCAGCGGGACGACGCGGCGCCGGCGGCGGAACTGGCGCGGCTGTGCGTCGAGCGGTACCCGGGGCTGCGGGCCCTGACCGTGGACGCGCTGCCGTACCACGAGGCCGGCGGGTCGGCCGCGCAGGAGCTGGGCGCCTCGCTGGCCACGGCGGTGGCGTACCTGCGGGAGCTGACCGGGGCCGGGCTGGGCGTCGAACAGGCCTGCGGGCAGCTGGAGTTCCGGTACGCGGCGACGGCGGACCAGTTCCTCACCATCGCCAAGCTGCGGGCGGCGCGCCGGCTGTGGGCGCGGGTCGCCGAGGTGTGCGGCGCGCCGCGCGCCGGGGCGCAGGCGCAGCACGTCGTCACCTCGCCGGTGATGATGACGCGGCGCGACCCGTGGGTGAACATGCTGCGCACGACCATCGCCGCGCTGGCCGCAGGGGCGGGCGGGGCCGACGCGGTGACCGTGCTGCCCTTCGACCACGCGCTCGGCCTGCCGGACGCGTTCGCCCGCCGCATCGCCCGCAACACCTCCACGATCCTCATCGAGGAGTCGCACCTGGCCCGGGTGATCGACCCGGCGGGCGGCTCCTGGTACGTGGAACGGCTCACCGACGAACTCGCCCACGCGGGCTGGGAGTTCTTCCAGCGGATCGAGCGGCTCGGCGGCATGGCGGCCGCCCTGCGCTCCGGGGAGGTCGAGCGGGACCTGGCCGAGACCTGGCGGGCCCGGAGCGCCCGGCTGGCCAAGCGGCGCGAACCCGTCACCGGTGTCAGCGAGTTCCCGTTCCTGGCGGAGAAGCCGGTGGTGCGCGCGAGCGCCCCCGAGCAGCCGTCCGGCGGGCTGCCGCGGGTGCGTCGCGACGAGGCCTTCGAGGCGCTGCGCGCCCGTTCGGACGCGCACCTGGCCGCGACCGGCTCCCGGCCGCGGATCTACCTGGCCGCGCTCGGCCCGGCCGCCGCCCACACCGCGCGCCTCACCTTCGCCTCGAACCTGTTCCAGGCGGGCGGCATCGAGCCGGTCGCCGAGGGCACGTTCGCCGGGAGCGGCGCGGCCGAGGCCGTGCTGTGCTCCAGCGACGCCCTCTACGAGGAGCAGGCGGCGCGGGCCGCCGCGGACCTGCGCCGGGCCGGTGCCTCGTACGTGTTCCTCGCCGGGCGGCCCGGGGAGTACCCGGGCGTCGACGGTTACGTCTTCGCGGGCTGCGACGCCGTGGCCGTGCTGTCCGCGACCCTCGACCGCATGGGAGTTGCCCGATGACCGCCCCCGATGGCATCCCCGACTTCTCCGGGATCGAGCTGGGCACCCCGGCCGCCGACGGCAGCCCCGACGAGTGGCGCGCGGCGGTCAAGAGCGCCTCCGGCGGCGACGACCTGCTGTGGGAGACCCCGGAGGGCATCGCGGTCAAGCCGCTGTACACCGGCCGTGACCTGGAGGGCCTGGACTTTTTGGACACGTACCCGGGAGCGGCGCCGTACCTGCGCGGCCCGTACCCGACGATGTACGTCAACCAGCCCTGGACGATCCGCCAGTACGCCGGATTCTCCACGGCGGAGGAGTCCAACGCCTTCTACCGGCGCAACCTCGCGGCCGGGCAGAAGGGCCTGTCGGTCGCCTTCGACCTGCCCACGCACCGCGGGTACGACAGCGACCACCCGCGCGTGACGGGTGACGTCGGCATGGCGGGCGTGGCCATCGACTCGATCCTCGACATGCGGCAGCTGTTCGACGGGATCCCGCTGGACAAGATGACCGTGTCGATGACGATGAACGGCGCGGTGCTGCCCGTGCTGGCGCTGTACATCGTGGCGGCGGAGGAGCAGGGGGTGCCGCCTACGATGCTGGCGGGGACCATCCAGAACGACATCCTCAAGGAGTTCATGGTCCGCAACACCTACATCTATCCGCCGAAGCCGTCGATGCGGATCATCTCCGACATCTTCGCCTTCACCTCGCAGCGGATGCCGCGCTACAACTCCATCTCCATCTCCGGCTACCACATCCAGGAGGCCGGTGCGACGGCCGACCTGGAGCTGGCGTACACGCTCGCGGACGGCGTGGAGTACATCCGGGCGGGCCGTGAAGCGGGCCTGGACGTGGACGCGTTCGCGCCCCGGCTGTCGTTCTTCTGGGCGATCGGCATGAACTTCTTCATGGAGATCGCCAAGCTGCGCGCGGCGCGCCTGCTGTGGGCGAAGCTGGTCAAGCAGTTCGACCCGCAGAACGCCAAGTCGCTGTCGCTGCGCACCCATTCGCAGACCTCCGGCTGGTCGCTCACCGCACAGGACGTCTTCAACAACGTCACGCGCACCTGCGTCGAGGCGATGGCGGCCACGCAGGGCCACACGCAGTCGCTGCACACCAACGCGCTCGACGAGGCGCTCGCCCTGCCGACCGACTTCTCGGCGCGCATCGCCCGCAACACCCAGCTGCTCCTGCAGCAGGAGTCCGGCACGACCCGGGTCATCGACCCGTGGGGCGGCAGCGCGTACGTGGAGAGGCTGACGTACGACCTGGCCCGGCGGGCCTGGCAGCACATCCAGGAGGTCGAGGCCGCGGGCGGCATGGCCAAGGCCATCGACGCGGGCATCCCGAAGCTGCGCATCGAGGAGGCCGCGGCCCGCACCCAGGCCCGCATCGACTCGGGCCGCCAGCCGGTGATCGGGGTCAACAAGTACCGCGTGGAGACCGACGAGCAGATCGACGTGCTCAAGGTCGACAACTCCTCGGTGCGCGCCCAGCAGATCGAGAAGCTGCGGCGGCTGCGCGCCGAGCGCGACGAGACGGCCTGCCGGGACGCCCTGGACGCGCTGACCCGGGCCGCCGCGGGCGAGGGCAACCTGCTGGAGCTGGCCGTGCACGCGGCCCGCGCCAAGGCCACGGTCGGGGAGATCTCCGACGCCCTGGAGAAGGTGTACGGCCGGCACGCGAGCCAGATCCGTACCATCACCGGCGTGTACCGCAACGAGACGGGAGAGTCCCCGAGCGTGGACCGCACCCGCACCCTGGTGTCCGCCTTCGAGGAGGCCGAGGGCCGCCGCCCGCGCATCCTGGTCGCCAAGATGGGCCAGGACGGCCACGACCGCGGTCAGAAGGTGATCGCCACCGCCTTCGCCGACCTCGGCTTCGACGTGGACGTCGGCCCGCTGTTCCAGACGCCCGCCGAGGTGGCCCGGCAGGCCGTCGAGGCGGACGTGCACATCGTCGGCGTCTCGTCGCTGGCGGCCGGTCACCTGACCCTCGTCCCGGCGCTGCGCGAGGCGCTGGCCGAGGAGGGCCGCGAGGACATCATGGTCGTGGTCGGCGGCGTGATCCCGCCGCAGGACGTGCCGACCCTGCTGGAGATGGGAGCGGCGGCCGTCTTCCCGCCCGGGACGGTGATCCCGGACGCGGCGTACGACCTGGTCAAGCGGCTGTCGGACGGCCTCGGGCACGACCTGTGATCGATGTCGACGCGTATGTGAAGGGCGTGCTCGACGGGAAGCGGGCGATCGTCGCCCGCGCGATCACCCTCGTCGAGTCGACCCGGCCGCAGCACCGGGCGCTGGCCCAGGAGTTGCTCACCGCGCTGCTGCCGCACAGCGGCCGGGCCCGGCGCATCGGGATCAGCGGGGTGCCCGGGGTGGGCAAGTCGACGTTCATCGACGCCTTCGGCACACTGCTGACCTCGCTCGGACACCGGGTGGCGGTGCTGGCCGTCGACCCGTCCTCCAGCCGTACGGGCGGTTCCATCCTGGGCGACAAGACCCGGATGGAGCGTCTCGCGGTGGACCCGGCGGCGTTCGTGCGCCCCTCCCCCACCGCGGGCACGCTGGGCGGGGTCGCCAAGGCCACCCGCGAGTCGATCGTGGTGATGGAGGCGGCCGGTTACGACGTGATCCTGGTGGAGACGGTCGGCGTCGGGCAGTCCGAGACGGCCGTGGCGAACATGGTCGACACCTTCCTGCTGCTGACCCTCGCCCGCACCGGTGACCAGCTCCAGGGCATCAAGAAGGGCGTGCTGGAGCTGGCCGACGTGATCGCCGTCAACAAGGCGGACGGCCCGCACGAGCGCGACGCCCGGGCCGCCGCGCGGGAACTGGCGGGCGCGCTCCGGCTGATGCACGGCAAGGACGCGTTCTGGACGCCACCGGTGCTGCACTGCAGCGCCCGCGAGTCGACCGGTCTGGACGCGGTGTGGGAGCGCCTGGAGCAGCACCGCACGCTGCTGGACTCCACGGGCCGGCTCACCGCCAAGCGCCGCGACCAGCAGGTCGACTGGACCTGGAGCATGGTCCGCGACGAACTCCTCGGCCGACTGCGGGCCGACCCGGCGGTGCGGGCCCTGACACCGGTGCTGGAGCGGCAGGTCCGGGAGGGCGAGCTGACCCCGACGCTGGCGGCCGAGCGGATCCTCGGCGCGCTCGGCGGTTCCGGAGCGACTGGTTCCTGAAGGTCACCGGGCCGGGACGGCGGTTCCGCATATCCGGCTTGCATGATTATGCAAAGTGAGACATACTCTTTCCATGTCCAAGGTCCTCACCTCCCTGCCCGCCGGCGAGCGCGTCGGCATCGCCTTCTCGGGCGGTCTCGACACGTCCGTCGCGGTCGCGTGGATGCGCGACAAGGGCGCCGTCCCGTGCACCTACACCGCCGACATCGGCCAGTACGACGAGCCCGACATCGCCTCGGTGCCCGGCCGTGCCAAGACCTACGGGGCCGAGATCGCGCGTCTGGTCGACTGCCGCGCCGCGCTGGTCGAGGAGGGCCTGGCCGCACTCACCTGCGGCGCGTTCCACATCCGCTCGGGCGGGCGGGCGTACTTCAACACCACCCCGCTGGGCCGGGCCGTCACCGGCACGCTCCTGGTGCGGGCGATGCTGGAGGACGACGTCCAGATCTGGGGCGACGGCTCCACCTTCAAGGGCAACGACATCGAGCGGTTCTACCGCTACGGCCTGCTCGCCAACCCGCACCTGAGGATCTACAAGCCCTGGCTGGACGCGGCGTTCGTGACCGAGCTGGGCGGCCGCAAGGAGATGTCGGAGTGGCTGCTCGCCCACGGCCTCCCCTACCGCGACAGCACGGAGAAGGCGTACTCCACCGACGCCAACATCTGGGGCGCCACGCACGAGGCGAAGACCCTGGAGCACCTGGACACCGGCATCGAGACGGTCGAGCCCATCATGGGCGTGAAGTTCTGGGACCCGTCGGTCGAGATCGCCACCGAGGACGTGACGATCGGCTTCGACCAGGGCCGCCCGGTGTCGATCAACGGCAAGGAGTTCGCCACCGCCGTCGACCTGGTCATGGAGGCCAACGCCATCGGCGGCCGGCACGGCCTCGGCATGTCCGACCAGATCGAGAACCGGATCATCGAGGCCAAGAGCCGCGGCATCTACGAGGCCCCCGGCATGGCCCTGCTGCACGCCGCATACGAGCGCCTCGTCAACGCCATCCACAACGAGGACACCCTCGCCCAGTACCACACCGAGGGCCGTCGCCTCGGCCGGCTGATGTACGAGGGCCGCTGGCTGGACCCGCAGGCGCTGATGATCCGCGAGTCGCTGCAGCGCTGGGTCGGCGCGGCCGTCACCGGCGAGGTCACGCTGCGGCTGCGGCGCGGCGAGGACTACTCGATCCTCGACACGACCGGCCCGGCGTTCAGCTACCACCCGGACAAGCTGTCCATGGAGCGCACCGAGGACTCCGCGTTCGGACCGGTGGACCGGATCGGCCAGCTGACCATGCGCAACCTCGACATCGCCGACTCGCGCGCCAAGCTGGAGCAGTACGCCGGCATCGGCCTGATCGGCACCGGCAGCCCCACCATCGGCGCCTCCCAGGCCGCCGCGACCGGGCTGATCGGCACCATGCCGGAGCTGCCCGAGGGCGGCGCCGAGGCCATCGCCTCCCGGGGCGCGGTCTCGGAGGAGGACGCCTGGCTGGACCGCGCGGCGATGGAGTCGGGCACGGACTGACCGCACGGCGGGACACGGGAAGGCCGGCTCGACGGTGTCGAGCCGGCCTTCCCGTGTGCGGGCCCGGTGGTTCAGCGGGACGTGCCCGCCATCTCCCGGACCGGTGTGTCCAGGCCGTCCAGGCCGCGCAGGATGTCCTCCACCCGCTGCTTGGCGTCGCCGAAGAGCATCTGGGTGTTCTCGCGGAAGAACAGCGGGTTCTGCACGCCCGCGTAGCCGGCGGCCATCGACCGCTTGAAGACGACCACGTTCGCCGCCTCCCACACGTGCAGCACCGGCATGCCCGCGATGGGGCTGGACGGGTTGTCCGTGGCGGCCGGGTTGACGGTGTCGTTGGCGCCGATGACCAGGACGACCGAGGTGGCGGCGAAGTCGTCGTTGATCTCGTCCATCTCCAGGACGATGTCGTACGGCACGTTCGCCTCGGCGAGCAGCACGTTCATGTGCCCGGGCAGCCGGCCGGCGACCGGGTGGATGCCGAAGCGCACCTCGACGCCCCGCTCGCGCAGCTTGCGCGCCAGTTCGGCGACCGGGTACTGCGCCTGGGCGACGGCCATGCCGTAGCCCGGGGTGATGATCACCGAGGAGGCGTCGCGCAGGAGTTCCGCGGTCTCCTCGGCGCTGATCTCGCGGTGCTCGCCCTGCTCGCCCTCGTCGGCCGCGGCGGCCGGGGCGCCGAAGCCGCCGGCGATCACCGAGATGAACGACCGGTTCATCGCCTTGCACATGATGTACGACAGGTAGGCACCGGAGGAGCCGACCAGCGCGCCGGTGACGATGAGCAGGTTGTTGGAGAGCAGGAAGCCCGAGGCGGCAGCCGCCCAGCCCGAGTAGCTGTTCAGCATGGAGACGACCACCGGCATGTCGCCGCCGCCGATGGAGGCGACCAGGTGCGCGCCGAGCGCCAGCGCGATCACGGTGACCGCGATGAGCAGGCCCATGTGCGGACGGGCCACGAACGCGATGGTCAGCCCCACGAAGGCGGCCAGCGCGCCGATGTTCAGAACGTGCTTGCCGGGCAGCGTCAGCGGGCGGGAGGCGATGCGCGCCGAGAGCTTCAGGTAGGCGACGACCGAGCCCGTGAAGGTGACGGCGCCGATGAAGACACCGATGAACACCTCGGCGTGGTGGATGCCGAGCAGCGAGCCGGAGAGTTCGGCGTCGACGTCGAGGTAGCCGTTCCAGCCGACGAACGTGGCGGCCAGGCCGACCAGGCTGTGCATGATGGCGATCAGCTCGGGCATGCCGGTCATCTCCACGACCTTGGCCCGCCAGAGCCCGATGCCGGCGCCGACGGCGGTGGCGACGGCGATCAGCACCAGCCCGGTGGCGGAGATGCTGCGCGAGGCGAGTCCGACGGTGGCGGCCAGCGCGACGACCATCCCGGCGATGCCCCAGACGACTCCGGAGCGGGAGGTGCGGTGCTGCGAGAGGCCGGCGAGGCTGAGGATGAACAGCAGCGCCGCGACGACGTAGGCGGCCTGTGCGGCCGTGTCTGTGGTCATCCCTGATCAGCCCTTCGAGAACATGCCGAGCATGCGGCGGGTGACGGCGAATCCGCCGAAGATGTTGATGCTCGCCAGCAGGATCGCGGCGAACGACAGCACGGTGACGGCGGTGTCCCCCTGCCCGATCTGCAGCAGCGCGCCGACCACCACGATCCCGGAGATGGCGTTGGTGACCGACATCAGCGGGGTGTGCAGGGCGTGGTGCACGTTGCCGATGACGTAGAAGCCGATGACGATCGCCAGCACGAACACCGTGAAGTGGCCGAGGAGTTCGCTCGGGGAGAAGGCCGTCACGAGGAACAGCGCGAGCGCGCCGGCGGCGACGAGGGCGTAGGAGGCCCACGCGGGCCGGGCGGGCTTGGCCGCCGCCGCGGGGGCGGGCGCCGCGGTCTCTTTCGCGGCGGCGGGGGCCGGGGCCGCGGACACCTGCACCGGGGGCGGCGGCCAGGTCTTCTCGCCCTCGCGGACCACGGTGATCGAGCGCTGCACCACGTCGTCGAAGTCGAGGACGAGCCGGCCGTCCTTGCCGGGCGTGAGCAGCTTCATCAGGTTGACGATGTTGGTGCCGTACAGCTGCGAGGCCTGGGCGGGCAGCCGGCCGGGCAGGTCGGTGTAGCCGATGATCGTCACGTCGTTGTCGGTGACGACGGCCTTGCCCGGGACCGTGCCCTCGACGTTGCCGCCCTGGGCCGCGGCCATGTCGACGATGACGCTGCCGGGCTTCATGCGGGCGACGTGCTCGGCGGTGATCAGCCGCGGCGCCGGGCGGCCGGGGATGAGCGCGGTGGTGATGACGATGTCGACGTCGGCGGCCTGGTCGGCGTACAGCTGCGCGGCGAGCCGGTTGTAGTCCTCGGAGGTCGCCTTGGCGTAGCCGTCGGTGCTGACCTCCTGCTCGGCGGAGACCGTCAGGAACTCGCCGCCCAGGGAGCGGACCTGCTCGGCGACCTCGGGCCGGGGGTCGGTGGCGCGGACCACGGCGCCGAGGCTGCGGGCCGCGCCGATCGCCGCGAGCCCGGCCACGCCGGCGCCGGCCACCAGCACCTTGGCCGGCGGCACCTTGCCGGCGGCGGTCACCTGCCCGGTGAAGAACCGGCCGAAGGCGTGCGCCGCCTCGACCACGGCCCGGTAGCCGGCGATGTTCGCCATCGAGCTGAGCACGTCCAGGGACTGGGCGCGCGAGATGCGCGGCACGGCGTCCATGGCCAGCACCGTGATCGGCCGCCGGGCCAGCTCCTCGACGAGCTCCGGGTTGAAGGCGGGGCTGATCAGCGCGATCAGCGTGGCCCCGTCGCGGAGCCTGCCGATCTCCTCGGCCGAGGGGGCGTTGACCTTCAGGACGATCTCGGCCGCCCACGGGTCGCCGAGCCGTGCTCCCGCCTCCTCGTAGGCCGCGTCGGAGAAGCGGGACGAGGCCCCCGCTCCCGGTTCGACCACGACGTCGTACCCGAGCGCGGCAAGTCTTCCCACGGTGGCGGGCGTCGCCGCCACCCTGGTCTCGCCCGCAGTGGATTCGGCCGGGACGCCGATCCTCTGGGGTTCTGGTTCCGCTGGGACCATCGTCTGCCTCTCCCGTCGTTCGTGTGCCTGTCCTCCTTGGTGCCCGCATCCTGCACGTTCGACGCGGCATCCGTGGCGGGCCGTGGTCACATGGCCGGAGAGGTCGTCCTCACACCGCAGGGGGGTTGCCGGGAGAGGCGTTCGGCGGTATCGCTGGGACCTGCGAGCCTCACGGGTCCTCTGATGCGGCAGGGCACGGCCGGGCGCAGACTTGGATTGTGAGCACTGCGCGCCCGGGGCGCGGGACCGCGTCCCCCTCCCGTACCGCACCACACCAGTCCATGGCGCTGGCGGCGATGATGTTCGCCGTCGCCATGACCTTCATCGACCAGACCATCGTGTCCATCGCGGCTCCGGACATCGTCCGCGAACTGGATCTGTCGTCCTCCGGCATGCAGTGGGTGGTCAACGCCTATCTGCTGTCCCTCGCGGCCTTCTTCGCCCTCGGCGGGCGCCTGGCGGACCTCTACGGGCCGCGCCGGGTCGTCGTCGCCGGCACGCTCGTCTTCGTCGTCTCGTCGGTGCTGTGCGGCTGTGTGCCCGACGGCGGCGCGGCGCAGACCTGGCTCATCGTGTTCCGCGCCACCCAGGGGCTCGGAGCGGCCCTGCTCTTCCCCGCGGCGCTGGCGGTGGTGGTGGCCGTGTTCCCGGTCGAGCGGCGCGGCCGCGCCCTCGCCCTGTTCTTCGGCGTCACCGGCGCGCTGACCGCGATCGGCCCGCTGCTGGGCGGCTGGCTGACGAGCTGGACGTGGCGGGCCGTGTTCTGGGTCAACGTCCCGGTCGCGATCGTGGCGCTGGTGCTCACGGCCCTGGCGCACATTCCCGACCGGCGGCGGTCCGGCACGCTGGACGTGCGGGGCGCCGCCCTCGTCGCGGCCGGCATGGGCCTGAGCGTCCTGGGTTTCCAGCAGGCCTGGTCCTGGGGCTGGGACAGCTGGGCGACCTGGGTCTGCATCGCGGGCGGCATCGCGGTGCTCTGCGCCTTCGTCCGCTTCGAGCACCGAATCCGGCATCCGCTGATCGACCTGCGGGTCTTCCGGGACAGGGCGTTCACCGTCGACGCGGCGGTGCTGTTCTTCTCGATGCTCGCCTTCGTCCCGTTGTTCTTCTTCACCTCGGTCTACGCCCAGGTGTCCCTGAGCGCCTCGCCGAACCAGGCGGCCCTGTTCCTGCTGTACTTCTTCGCGGGCTTCGCGATCGCCTCGCAGTGGGGCGGGCGGATCCTCGACAAGCGGGGCGCGCGCCCGGCGCTGAAGCTGGGCACGGCCCTGGGCTGTGCGGGGTTCGCGCTGTGGGCGGGGAAGCTCACCGACCTGTCCATGCACGACCAGTGGCCCTACGCGGCCCTGGCCGGAGCCGGTATCGGCTTCGTCCTGGCACCGGCCTCCACCGACGCCGTGAACCGGTCCATCGGCGCCTCGTACGGCGAGGTCACCGGGATCACCCAGACCGTGCGCAACTACGCGGCGAGCGTGGGCCTGGCCGTCTACGGCACGGTTCTGACACACGTCACCACGGGCAGGGTGCGGGACACCCTGGAGTCGCGGGGGATACCTGCCGGGGACGCGGGGACCGTGGCCCGCGACGTCACCGAGTCGATCACGGGCAACGGCGACGCCCGGCCGCCCACCGGCACCGGGTCCGCCGCCGAGGCGACCCGGGACGCGATGTCCGCGATCCGCATGGACTTCGCCGAGGCCAACCAGTGGGTGTTCTACGGCATGGCCATCGCCCTGGGCGTCGCCTTCCTGTGCGCCCTGCGCCACCCGGGCGGCAAGGTGGAAGCGGACGCGCCGAAGGCCGGGGAACCGGCGGCGCGGGCCGGTTGACTCCCACCGCCCGTGGGCGGCGGGGCCCGGTCGGCGCCGGTCAGGACGAGAACATCGCGTCGGTGCGCCGCTGGACCTCCTCCGGCGTGAGGTCCTCGATGGTCTGGGAGATCATCCAGAGATGGCCGAACGGGTCGGCGAGCCGCCCGCCGCGCTGTCCATAGTGCTGGTCGGCGACGGGGTACACCACTGTCGCCCCGGCCCGCACCATGGCCTCGGCCACGGCGTCCGCGTCGGTGACGTCCAGGGCCATGATCACGGGGGTGCCCCCGAGGGAGGGCGGGGCCGGGTCGCCCTCGTCGGCGTCCTTGACGGCGAGGACCACGCCGCCGAGGCGCAGCAGGGCGTGCACGATCCGTCCCCCGGGGCCGGTGTAGCGCTCGATCTCCTCCGCGCCGAGCGCGCCGCGGTAGAAGTCGATCGCGCGGGTTCCGTCGGAGACCACGAGCCGGGGGTAGAGCCGGGTGACGGCCGGGGTGTCGGGTGTGTGTGTCATGCGTGTCATGCCTGCACGATGCCCGGCCCCGGGGGGCCGTGGATTGTAGAAAAGCGCCGCGTCGTGGCCCCGTCACCCGTCGAGCGGCACGTGGTTGCGGGCGAGCGGGGAGCGCGGGGCGTACGCGGTCGGGGTGATGCCGGCCAGGGCACGGAACTCGTGGATCAGGTGGGCCTGGTCGTGGTAGCCGCAGTCCGCGGCGAGGAGCGCCCAGTCCGGCGTCCCCGGCCCGGTGTTCACCCGCCGGAGCAGCCGCTGGAAGCGCCGCACCCGGGCGTACCGCTTGGGCGGGAGCCCCAGGTGTTCGACGCACCGGCGGACCAGGCGCCGGGAGGTCCAGCCGAGCCGGTCGGCGACCTCGGCGACGGGCGTCCCGCGGTCCAGCAGTGCCGCGGCGAGACGGACCGCCGGGTCGGGTTCCAGGGGCCGTGCCGCCCGCCCCAGCAGGGCCCGCTCCAGCTCCCGCAGGCAGGCGGTGGGGCCGCCCGCGGCCCGGGCCTCCAGCAGCCGCTCGCGCAGCACCGCGCCGTCCGTGCCCCACAGTTCGTCAAGGCCCACGAGCCGGTCGCACAGCGCGCCGACCGGAGCCGTGAGGAAGGGGTACGGCCCGGCGGGCCGGAACGCCACCCACACGACGGCGCGTTGCTGCGCGGGATCGATCAACGCCGGCCCGGTGTACGGCCCCTGCAGGGCGGCTCCCCCGGTGCGCAGGTGCGGGCCACCGGCCGGGGAGGAGGACAGGGTGTCCTGGTCGAGGTTCACCAGCAGTTGCACCCCGCCGGTCGGCAGGGCCAGTTCGGCGGCGTGCGCGAACCGGCCCTCGACGTAGCCCAGCGCGCCGGTCAGCGGCGCGAGCACGGGCACCGACGGCCGGACGGTGACCGCGAGGAGCGCCTCCTCCACCGCACGAGCCATGCCTTCAGCGTACGGCTGGACGGCGAGAGCGGGAGGCCGGGCGGTGAGACCGCCGGCCGGACGGCCAGGACCCGCGAGCCGGACCGCGAGGGGGCAGACGGGACGGCCGGGGCCGGGAGCCGGGCGGTGAGGCCGCC
>NZ_JAPSKN010000045.1:20462-22151 GCF_031181705.1 Streptomyces sp. | reverse complement strand
GCCGCCGGCCGGACGGCAGACCCGCGAGCCGGACCCCGAGGCCGCCGACCAGACAGGCAGGGCCGGGAACTGGGCGGCGAGACCGCCGGCCGGACCGGGCGGCACTCCCGGGCCGCACGGCCAGGGCCGGACGGGGGCGGTGAGGCCGGAAGGCCGGCCGGGGGGCGCCTGTGCGCCGGGGGGCGAGGTCGCGCCCCGAAGCTCGCGGCCCGCCGGCCCCGGCCCGCGGGTCCGGGCCCGCCCGTCCTGGGGCTTCTCGGCATACCGCCGCATCCGCCTGCGGTAATCACCGTGCGGACACGAGCCGTCGAATCTAGACTCTGCGGCCATACGACGAGGGGACGGATGCGTGTGACCACCGGAGAGAACACCGTCGGGGACGTCTTCAGCGCGGGGGCGGAGCAGTTCCACCAGTGGTCGCCGGTGCTGTGGGACCCGATCGGCGCGGCCACCGCCGCCGTGGCCGCCCCGGCCGTCGGCGAGTCGGTGCTGGACGCCTGCTGCGGGGCCGGTGCGTCGGCGCTGCCGGCCGCCCGGGCCGTCGGACCGGCGGGCCGGGTGGACGCCGTGGACCTCGCGGCCGGGCTGCTGGCGATCGGTGAGCGCCGGGCGCGTGAGGAGGGCCTGGAGAACATCCGCTTCCACCGGCACGAGGTGACCTCCTGGCCCGTGCCCGGTGCCGGCTACGACGTCGTGATGTGCGCGCTCGGCGTGTTCTTCTTCCCGGACATGGACCGCGACTCCGCCGCGCTGACGCGGATGCTGCGCCCCGGCGGCCGGTTCGTCGTGACCGTCTGGGAGAAGGGGGCGCTCGGCGGCTGGCAGTCGGCGCTCGTGGGCGCCGTCGAGACGGAACGCCACCAGCCCCGCCCGCCGCAACGCGACCAGCTGGCCCGGATCGACACCGCCGACACGCTCGCGGCCTGGCTCACGGACCTGGGCGGGAGCGCGCCGCGGGTCAGCCGGCGGCGGTTCGACGCCCCGCTGTCCCCGGACACCGCCTGGACCCTGGCCACCGGCAGCGGGACGCGCCGGATGCTCGACGGGCTGTCTCCGGACGCCGTGGAGCGGGTGCGGGCCGCGTTCACCGCGCGCCTGACCGCGAACGAGGTCACCGACCTCGACGTCCGCGTGCTGACGGGCACGGCCCGCTTCTCCGGCTGACCGGCGGCGGGGGCGGGCCGCCGCCCCGGAGAACTCTCCCGGGCTCGCCGACTCGCCGACTCGCCGGTCCAGGTCGTGCCCGGTACCGCCGGCAGCGGTTCCTACGCCCAAGGACAGTGAGTCATATGCGCGTGATGCCCTGATTGCCCACCCGGGTGGGCGGGCACTCAGGGCGTGTGCGGACACACCGGGGCACGCGACCGCGCAGGGTGCTGCTCACTACAGCCACCTGGTGTTCGTCCTGCGGCCCGCTGCACGGGCCGCGGGTCGAGGAACTGCACCGGCGGTTCGCGCACTGTGTGCGGATCGCCGTCGGCACCTCGGTGATCGATCCCGGCAGCGCGGCCGTGACCGGCTTCCACCGGGTGCTGCCCCGGGACGCGCCCGACAGCGAACCGGTGGAGGACCTGGCGGCCCGCGCCCCCGAGGTGCCCGCTCGGCCGGTGGTCGGGGTGATCCTCACGCACGGGCAGGAGGAGTTCGGGTACGGGCGGCTGCGGCGGCAGGGGCAGGTCGCCGAGGAGG
>NZ_JAPSKN010000045.1:0-20362 GCF_031181705.1 Streptomyces sp. | reverse complement strand
GTTGCAGTCCGTGCTGGCCCGGCTGGACCTCGTGGTCACCGACCGGCTGCACGGCCTCGTGATCGCGCTGCGGGTCGGCACCCCGGTACTGGCCGTCGACCCGGTCTCCGGCGGAGCCAGGCTGACCGCACAGGCCCGGCCTGCGGCTGGCCCGCGCTGGTGCCGGCCGAGCGGCTGGAGGCGCGGCGGCTGGACCGCTGGTGGGACTGGTGCCTGACCGGTGGGCGGGTGACCGCGCGGCAGATCCGGGACGGGTTCCGCGAGGGCGCCGTGCCGGACAACGCGGACCGCCGGCTCGTCGAGGCGCTGGCGCGGCCGGTCCCCGGTTAACTCCCGGACCTCACGGGGCACCCGCTTGTCGTCCTCCGTCGCATGCCCCCGCCGCACGTCCCCCGGGAGGACTCACGGTCCGGCCGCCCGGAAGGAGAACCGCGTGTCCATCGGCCGACTCCCCGACCACGAGCAGCGCATCCTCGACGAGCTGGAACGCGCCCTGCGCCGCGACCGCCGTCTCGACCGCCGGATGCGCACCCTGCGGCGGCCGAGCCGCCGCCCCGCCCCCGCCCGGCTGCTGTCCCGGGTGGCCGCCTACCGTCCCCGCGTCCTGACCGTGGCGCTGCTGTTCGCGGTGTCTACGGGTCTCATGGTGGCCGGGATGGTGACCTCCGAGCCCGCCGTCATCTGGGCGTTCGCCGCCCTGTGGCCCGTGACGCTGTTCGCCGGGTTCCGGCTGATGTGCCGGTGGTGCGGCGGCTGAGCGCCCGGGGGCGCGAGCGGGGTCGAGGGGCGGGCAAGGTGCGGTCTCCCTCCCCCCTCACGGGTGCCGGATGCCGGGCAGTGCGGCGACGGCGTCCAGGACGTCGGCGGGGGTGATGCGCAGCAGCGCGGGGTCGGTCCGGCTGCCGTGCGGGTCTCCCTCGGGGCCGTACCACAGCGCGCGGTGACGCGGGTCGGGCGGCGGGCCCCAGCGGCTCGGCGCCACCGGGCCGAACAGGGTGACCGAGCGCGTCGCATGGGCGACCGCGAGGTGGGCGATGCCGGTGTCGCCGCTGATGACGACCTGCGCGCCGGCGACGAGCGCGGCCAGCCGGTCGTAGGGCAGGCCGCCGCCGAAGACGTCCGTGTCGGGCAGCCCGGCCTGCTTGGCGAGCCGGGCCACGAGGTCGCCCTCGTCGGCGCCGCCGGTGACGACGACCCTGAAGCCCCGGGCGCGCAGCTCCGTCGCGACGGCGGCGTAGCGCTCCACGGGCCAGCAGCGGGCCGGTGATCCGGCTCCCGGGTGCAGCACGACCGCGCCGGGCGCCGGGGTGGCCGTGTCCGGGCGGGGCAGGTGCACGTCGCCGGGGTCGGCGTCGATGCCGTAGGCCCCGAGCAGCCGGCACCAGCGGTCGCGCTCGTGTTCCTCCGGGTACCAGGGCGGGCCGTCGACCTCGGGGGTGCCGGGGTGGGCGAAGGCGAGCAGCCTCAGCGGGCGCAGCGCCATCAGCAGCCGGTGGCTGGGCGGGCCGTTGCCGTGCAGGTCGACGGCGACGTCCGGGGGCGGTCCGCTCCAGTCGAGCGACCGCGGTACCGCACGCCCCGGGGCGGCGGCGGGCAGCAGCCGGTCCACGGCGCCCGTCGCCGCGGCGACCGGTTCGAGCCCGGCGGGCGCGGCCAGCACGAGTTCGTGCCGGGGGTACGCCCGCCGCAGCGCGCGCAGGGCGGGCACGCCGGCGAGCAGGTCACCGAGTCCCAGCGCGCGCAGAACGAGAAGGCGGGGCGGCGTCGCGTCGGGTGCGGGGTCGGGTGCCGTGCCAGGGCTCCGCGCCGGAGCGGCTGCCGTGCCCCGTGCCGTGCCGGGAGCCGGGCCGGATGCCGCACCGGGAGCCCCGCCGCGTGCCGAGTCGGACGCCGTGCCGGGAGCCGGGTCGGATGCCGTGCCGCGCGCCGTGTCAGGAGCCGTGCCGGCTGCCGTGACGTGTGAGGGGTCCGGTGTCATGGCAGCAGACTGCCGCGGGTCCTCGGTGTGCGCCCCCGTGGCCCGGTTCATCGGGTGGGTCATCGTGCTCCTTCCGCCGCCCGCTCCAGCAGGGCCGTCGACGAGCGGCCGTCGGGGTAGGGGCCGGGGGCGGGCAGAGCGCCACCGACCGGGCTCGCTCGCCGGTCACACGCGCGTGCGGCGGGTCGGCGACCTCATCTCTCCCCCCGCAGCTTCTCGACGGCGGTGACCACGTCCTGCGCGGTGACGGTGTCCAGGCACGGATGGCCGGGCAGGGGGCACTCCCGGGCCCTGCTGTCCGCGCAGGGCGCGTCCTGGTCGCCGAGCAGCACGTGCGGGACGCCGTACGGCCGCCAGCGTTCGGCGGGGACCACCGGCGCGAACAGGGACACGACGGGGGTGCCGACGGCGGCGGCGAGGTGGGCGGGGCCGGTGTTGCCGGTGACGACGGCGTCGGCGCCCGCGAGGACGCCGGACAGTTCCGCAGCGCCGGTGCGGCCACCGAGGTCGAGGGCCTGCTCGCCCGCGACGAACGCGGTCAGGTCGCTCTCGCCCGCACCGCCGGTGACCACCACCCGGTGTCCGGCGGCGGCCAGTTCGCGCACCGCCTCGGCGCAGCGCCCGGGGCTCCAGGCGCGGGCGGGGACGCTGGCGCCGGGATGCACGACGACGTAGGGGCCGGGGCCGGTGAGCCCGGCGGTCGGGGGTGGCGGGAGCACCCGCAGGAGGCCGTCGTCGACCGGCGGGAAACCGGCGGCCTCGGCGAGGTCGAGGCCGGCCTCGGCCTCGTGGGCGTGCGGGGCGCGGTGGTGGCGCACGTCGAGCAGGGAGCCGGGGTAGTCCTCGCTGTCGGCGGCGATGAAGCCGACACCGGCCAGCCGCAGCAGCAGGGCGGCGGGCAGCGGCGACTGGTGGAAGGAGGTGAGGATCAGCGCCGTGTCGGCGTCGATCGTGTCGATGAGCTGGTCGACCTCGCCGCGGCCGACGGGCGGAGGTGCGAAGCCCACCCAGGGCGCGTCCCACACGAGGATGCCGTCGACGCCGGGGAGCAGCCGGGCGGCGGGGGCGCCGCGGGGTCCGCACAGCAGGGTGACGGTGTCGGCACGGGCGGCGACCGCGCGGATCGCCGGTCCGGCGAGCAGCACGTCCCCGAAGCTGTCGAGGCGGGTCACGAGGGCTTTCACCGGCACCTCCCCGGTCCGGGGCCGGAGGCGAAGGCCTCCCGGACGGGCCGTTCGTCGACCAGGACGCGGCCCCGCGGCACTCCGTCGAGCACCGCGCGGACGGCGGTGCTCAGGTCGGGGGCGACGTGGTCGGCCGCCGCGGTCTCCTCGGGACGGGTCTGCGCGGTGGGGACGAGGATGCCGTGCGCTCCGGCCCGGCGGGCGGCCTCCACGTCGGCGCCGATGTCGCCGATGACGACGAGGTCGGCGGGGTGGGTGCACAGGCGTCCGGCCGCCCACAGCACCATGCCGGGCCGCGGCTTGCGGCACCGGCAGCCGTCCTCGGGGCCGTGCGGGCAGACGGCGAACACGTCGAAGGGGCCGAGGAGCTCGTCCACGCGGTGGTTGACGCGGCGGACGTCGGCCTCGGTGAGCAGGCCGCGCGCGACGCCGGACTGGTTGGTGACGACTCCGGTGGCGATGCCGGCCTCGCGCAGGCGGGCGAGCGCCTCGCGGGCCCCGTCGACGGGGCGGACCAGGCCGGGGTCGCCGTTGTAGGGGACGTCCTCGACGAGCGTGCCGTCGCGGTCGAACAGCACGGCCTTGACGGGCCGGGCGGAGGAAGACGTGTGGATACCGAGGATGCGCATGAACCGGGTGCTCCCTCCCGCGCGAGTGTGGAGGACTTCGGTGCTGGCGGGTGCCGTGCGTGAGCTGACTTGAACAATTGATGCCTACTTCTGACCAAAGCACCTATTTGTCGGCCCGAGTAGCGCTGCGGGGCCATCCGGGGCGGACCCGAGCACTATGAACGGTATGTATACATGCTGTGTATAGTCCCGGCATGCCTTCTCTGACCAAGAAGATGAAGAAAACGGGGACCGCGTTCCGAACGGCGAGAACGCTCGCGGCGGCCGCCGTCCTCACCCTCGCCCTGAGCGGCTGCTCGGGGCTCGACACCACCGCCCCCAGCGCCGTCCGGGCCGAGCCGGCCGCCGGCGCCCAGGCGGCCCGGTTCGGCACCGTGGACTGCCGCGAGGCCAAGTGCATCGCGCTCACCTTCGACGCCGGGCCGAGCGAACACTCCGCGCGCCTGCTGGACATCCTCGGGGAGAAGCAGGTCCCGGCGACCTTCTTCCTGCTGGGCGAACGGCACATCGAGAAGTACCCGGAGCTGGTGCGGCGGATGGCCGACGAGGGCCACGAGGTGGCAAGCCACACCTGGGACCACAAGATCCTGACCGGCCTGGCGCCCGAGGAGATACGCGAGGAACTGCAGCGCCCGAACCGGGAGATAGAGCGCCTCACCGGCCGCCGCCCCACCCTGATGCGCCCGCCGCAGGGCCGCACCAACGACACCGTGCACGAGATCTGCCGCGAACTCGGCCTGTCCGAGGTGCTGTGGACCGTGACCGCGAAGGACTACACGACCACCGACTCGGAGCTGATCGCCCGCCGCGTCCTCGACCAGGCGTCCCGGGACGGGATCATCCTGCTGCACGACATCTACGACGGCACGGTGCCGGCCGTGCCCGGGATCATCGACGCGCTCAAGGAACGCGGCTACGTCTTCGTGACGGTGCCGCAGCTGCTGGCGCCGGGAAAGGCGGAGCCGGGGGCCGTGTACCGGTGACGGGCCGCCGGGAAAGGCGGTTGCGGGCACCCGCGATCGCGGGGCGGGTGCGAGGGCGCCGAAGGGAGAACACGTGCCGCAGCCCATCCGGGAAGTCCCCCTGGCCGCCCCGGGCCGGGCGTCCATCGCGTGGGCCGGGCGGGTGAACGGGGCGCGGGCGGGACGGCGGGCGTCGCGGGTTCCTTACGATCGTGCCGTGGCGAACATCGAGCTCCAGCGCACGGCCCCGCTCCCCCTCGACGAGGCGTGGCGCCGGATCACGGCGTGGCCCCGGCACGGTGACACCGTGCCGCTGACCGTGGTCCGGGTGGTCCCGCCCGGCCCGACCCGCGAAGGCACACGCGTCGTGGCCCGCTCGGGCATCGGGCCACTCGCCTTCGACGACCCCATGGAGGTCACGCTCTGGCAGCCGCCGGGGGACGGGGGTCCGGGGATCTGCCGGCTGGAGAAGCGCGGGCGCGTGGTCCTCGGCTGGGCCGAACTGGAGGTGCGGCCGGGGCCGGGCGGGCGCACCCGGGTGGTGTGGCGGGAGGAGATCCGGCTCCGCTTCCTGCCGCCGCTCCTCGACGGCGTGGTGCGGCGTTCGGCGCGGTACGTCTTCGGCCGGACGCTGAACCGGCTGCTGCGCCGCCCCTGACCCGGGGCGCGGCCTTCGTCCCGGGCAACCGGGCCGGAGCCGGCGGCCGTGGAGGCATGCGCGGTCACGAAGCGGAGGCCGAGCCCGGCTGGACGTCGCCCTCCCCCTCGGCGATCCCCCGCTCGACGGCGTCCTGATGGCGGGTTCCGCTGGACCGTGCCGCGGCCGGGCTTGACCTGCGGGTGCGCCCGCCCGCGGCCGGCGGTGACCGTCGTCGTCGGGGCTCGGGGGCGCCCCGCGCACCGTCGAGGAGGCGGGCGGCCGCCGTGCGCCGCGCCGTTCCGTCGCCGTGCCGTCGCCCGGACCGGTCCGGATCCGCGGTGACCGGTCCGGATCCGCGGTGAGCGGGAACCGTTCCCGCCGCTGGAGGCCCCGGTACGCCGCCCCGGCGGGGACGCTCAGGCGACCGACCCGATCCGCCGCCCCGCCGCGACCGGGCGGGGCTCATGGTGGATCGGGGTGTGGGCGCCGGTCAGCGGCGCCCCGCTCCCGCCGCGCCGCCCCGCGACGATCTCCGCCGCGATCGACAGGGCCGTCTCCTCGGGCGTACGCGCGCCGAGGTCCAGCCCGATCGGCGAGTGCAGGCGGCTCAACTCCACGTCGCTGACGCCGACTTCCCGCAGGCGGGCGTTGCGGTCCAGGTGGGTGTGCCGGGAGCCCATGGCGCCGACGTACGCCACCGGCAGCCGCAGCGCGAGCTTCAGCAGCGGGACGTCGAACTTGGCGTCGTGGGTCAGCACGCACAGGACCGTGCGGGCGTCGACGTTCGTGCGCTCCAGGTAGCGGTGGGGCCAGTCGACGACGATCTCGTCGGCCTCGGGGAAGCGCGCCCGGGTCGCGAAGACGGGGCGGGCGTCGCACACCGTGACGTGGTAGCCGAGGAACTTGCCGACGCGGACCAGGGCGGAGGCGAAGTCGATCGCGCCGAACACGATCATGCGGGGCGCGGGGACCGAGGACTCGATCAGGACCGTGAGCGGTGCTCCGCAGCGAGAGCCCTGCTCTCCGATCTCCAGAGTGCCGGTGCGCCCGGCGTCGAGGAAGGCGCCCGCCTCGGCGGCGACCGTGCGGTCCAGCTCCGGATGGGCGCCGAAACCGCCGTACCGGGAGCCGTCGGGCCGGACCAGCAGGGCCCGGCCCGTCAGCTCGGGCGGGCCCGACACGATCCGCGCCACCGCCGCCGCCTCCCCTCGCGCGGCGGCGGCGAGCGCGGCCCCGGCCACCGGGCGGACCGCATCGGCGGCCCGTACCGGAGTGACCAGGATGTCGATGACGCCGCCGCAGGTCAGGCCCACGGCGAAGGCGTCGTCGTCGCTGTAGCCGAAGCGTTCCAGGACGGTCCCGCCGTCCCGCAGCGCCTGCGCGCACAGCTCGTAGACCGCGCCCTCCACGCAGCCGCCGGAGACGGAGCCGAGCGCGGTGCCGTCGGCGTCCACCGCGAGCGCGGCGCCGGGCTGCCGGGGCGCGCTGCCGCCGACGGCCACCACGGTGGCCACGGCGAAGTCACGGCCCTGCTCGACCCACCGGTTGAGCTCCTCGGCGATGTCCAGCATCTGTCTCGGTCTCCTTACGGCCGCGGCGGGGCGTCAGTGGACGCCGAGCCAGCTCTCGATCGGGTTGAGGGCGAAGTACACGAGGAACACCGCCGTGAGGATCCACATGAAGGCGCCGATCTCGCGCCACTTGCCCTGGGCGGTCTTGAGGGCGACGTAGGAGATGACGCCCGCGGCGACACCGGTGGTGATGGTGTACGTGAACGGCATCAGCACGACCGTCAGGAACACCGGGACGGCGGTGGCGCGGTCGGCCCAGTCCACGTGCCGGGCGTTCATCAGCATCATCGCGCCGATGACGACGAGGGCGGCGGCGGCGACCTCCGACGGCACGATCGCGGTGAGCGGGGTGAAGAACAGGCAGGCCGCGAAGAACAGTCCGGTGACGACGGAGGCGAGGCCGGTGCGGGCGCCCTCGCCGACGCCGGTCGCGGACTCGATGAACACCGTCTGGCCGGAGCCGCCCGCCACACCGCCGATCGCACCGCCGGCCCCGTCGATGAACAGCGCCTTGGACAGGCCCGGCATCCGGCCCTTGTCGTCGGCGAGTTTCGCCTCGGTGCCGACGCCGATGATGGTGGCCATCGCGTCGAAGAACCCGGCCAGCACCAGCGTGAAGACGATCATGCCGACGGTCATCGCGCCGACCTCGCCCCAGCCGCCGAACTCGACGTCGCCGAAGAGCGAGAAATCGGGCATGGACACGGCGCTCCCGTGGAGTTCGGGGGCACCGCCCGCCCACTGCTTGGGGTCGATGACGCCGGCGGCGTTGAGCACCGCGGCGACGACCGTGCCGCCGACGATGCCGATGAGGATGGCGCCCGGGACGTTCCGGGCCTGCAGCATGAAGATCAGCAGCAGGGTGGCGGCGAAGAGCAGGACCGGCCAGCCGGCGAGTTCCCCCGCCGGTCCGAGCGTGACCGGGGTGGCCTCGCCCTGGTGCACGAAGCCGGACTTGTAGAAGCCGATGAGGGCGATGAACAGGCCGATACCCATGGTGATGCCGTGTTTGAGCGCGAGCGGGATCGCGTTCATGATCATCTCGCGCAGGCCGGTGACCACCAGCAGCATGATGACGACGCCGTACATCACGCACATGCCCATCGCCTGTGGCCAGGTCATCTCGGGCGCGACCTGGGAGGCGAGGACCCCGGAGACGGACAGGCCCGCGGCGAGGGCGAGGGGCACCTTGCCGACGAAGCCCATCAGCAGGGTGGTGAGGGCCGCCGCGAACGCGGTCGCGGTGATCAGTCCCCGCTGGGCGAGCGTGTCGCCGGCCGCGTCCCTGCCGGACAGGATCAGGGGGTTGAGCAGGAGGATGTACGCCATCGCCATGAAGGTCGTGATGCCGCCGCGCACTTCGCGGGCGACCGTGGACCCTCTGTGGGATATGTGGAAGTACCGGTCGAGCCAGGACCGCCCGGCCGGGACGCGGGTGCCTTCGCCCGCGTCGTCGGCTGTGGTCCTCGGCTCTACGGACTGCTGGGTCATGTGGGCCTACTCCCAAGGTTCATAGGGGCACCCGCGGCTCGTCGTGACGACGTACGGGATTTGGGAAGGTGCTTCGGCCGCACGACCCGGGGGACGGCCCGAGACGAACGATCAGTCGGCTTTCCGGGACCGCGAGCGGTGCGGTGCCCGGTCCTCCGGGCGGCGCGGGATGTGACGTTCCGGTGCGCCGCCCGGAGAGCTCTCACGCGGTGCCGGTCAGGTGCTCGGGGCGGACCGGCGTCCTGTTCAGCTCCAGCCCGGTCGCCGCGCGGATCGCCGCGAGCACGGCCGGGGTGGACGACAGGGTGGGTGCCTCGCCGACGCCGCGCAGCCCGTAGGGGGCGTGCTCGTCGGCGAGTTCGAGCACGTCGACGGGGATGGTCGGCGTGTCGAGGATGGTGGGGATCAGGTAGTCGGTGAAGGAGGGGTTCTTGACCTTCGCCGTCTTCGGGTCGACGACGATCTCCTCCATGACCGCGACGCCCAGGCCCTGGGTCGTGCCGCCCTGGATCTGGCCGATCACGGAGAGCGGGTTGAGCGCCTTGCCGACGTCCTGGGCGCAGGCCAGCTCGATCACCTTCACCAGGCCCAGCTCGGTGTCGACCTCCACGACGGCGCGGTGCGCGGCGAAGGAGTACTGCACGTGCCCGTTGCCCTGGCCGGTGCGCAGGTCGAAGGGCTCGGTCGGCCGGTGCCGCCACTCCTCCTCGACCTCCACGGCCTCGTCCTCGAGGACGTCGGCCAGGTCGGCGAGGACCTCGCCGCCGTCGGTGACGACCTTGCCGCCCTCCAGGACCAGTTCGGCCGTCGCCCAGGCGGGATGGTACGAGCCGAACCTGCGGCGGCCGATCTCCAGCACCTTCTCGCGGACGAGTTCGCAGGCGTTCTTCACCGCGCCGCCGGTGACGTAGGTCTGCCGCGAGGCCGACGTCGAACCGGCGCTGCCGACGCGGGTGTCGGCCGGGTGGATGGTCACCTGCGTGACGCCCAGTTCGGTGCGGGCGATCTGCGCGTGGACGGTGACCCCGCCCTGGCCGACCTCCGCCATGGCCGTGTGCACGGTCGCCACCGGTTCCCCGCCCAGGACCTCCATGCGGACCCTGGCGGTGGAGTAGTCGTCGAACCCCTCGGAGAAGCCGACGTTCTTGATGCCGACCGCGTAGCCGACCCCGCGGACGACGCCCTCGCCGTGCGTGGTGTTGGACAGGCCGCCCGGCAGCTGCCGTACGTCGGCGCCCTCGCTGGACTCCCACTGGCGCTCCGGCGGCATCGGCATCGCCTTGACGCGGCGCAGCAGTTCGGCCACGGGGGCCGGGGAGTCGACGGGCTGCCCGGTGGGCATGAGCGTGCCCTGCTCCATGGCGTTGAGCCGGCGGAACTCCACCGGGTCCATGCCGAGTTCCGCGGCGAGCTTGTCCATCTGCGCCTCGTAGGCGAAGCACGCCTGGACCGCGCCGAAGCCGCGCATGGCGCCGCAGGGCGGGTTGTTGGTGTAGAGGGCGATGGCCTCGATGTCCACGTGGTCGATGACGTACGGGCCGGCGGACAGGGAGGAGGCGTTGCCGACGACCGCCGGGGAGGCGGAGGCGTAGGCGCCGCCGTCCAGGACGATCCGGCACTTCATGTGGGTGAGCTTGCCGTCCCTGGTGGCCCCGTGCTCGTAGTACAGCTTCGCGGGGTGGCGGTGGACGTGCCCGAAGAAGGACTCGAACCGGTTGTAGACGATCTTGACGGGCTTGCCGGTGCGCAGCGCCAGCAGGCAGGCGTGGATCTGCATCGACAGGTCCTCGCGGCCGCCGAAGGCGCCGCCGACGCCGGACAGCGTCATGCGCACCTTGTCCTCGGGCAGGCCGAGCACGGGGGCGATCTGGCGCAGGTCGCTGTGCAGCCACTGGGTGGCGATGTAGAGGTGGACGCCGCCGTCCTCCTCCGGCACGGCGAGGCCGGACTCGGGGCCGAGGAAGGCCTGGTCCTGCATGCCGAAGGTGTACTCGCCCTCGACGATCACGTCGGCCCGCCTGCGGGCCTCGGTCACGTCGCCGCGCACGATCGGCTGGCGGTGCACGATGTTGGGGTGCGGGACATGGCCGGCGTGGTGGTCGTCGCGGTTCTCGTGGACGAGGATCGCGTCCGGTGCGGTCGCGGAGGCCTCGTCGGTGACGACGGGCAGCTCCCTGTACTCCACCTTGATCTTCGCGGCGGCACGGCGCGCGGTCTCGGGGTGGTCGGCGGCGACGAGGGCGACCGGCTCACCGTGATGGCGGACCTTGCCGTGGGCGAGGACCGGGGTGTCCTGGATCTCCAGGCCGTAGTTCTTCACGTCGGTCGGCAGGTCGTCGTAGGTCAGCACGGCGTAGACGCCCGGCGTCGCCAGCGCCTCGCCGGTGTCGATGGAGACGATCTCGGCGTGAGCGACCGTGGAGCGCAGGATCTGCCCCCACAGCATGTCCTCGTGCCACATGTCGGAGGAGTACGCGAACTCGCCGGTGACCTTGAGGGTGCCGTCCGGGCGGAGCGTGGACTCGCCGATGCCGCCCTTGGTCTGCGAGCCCTGCGTGATCGTGGTGGGGGTTCCGCTGGGGGAAGACATGATCAGACCGCCTCTGACTGCCGGGCGGCCGCCAGGCGGACCGCGTCCATGATCTTCTCGTAGCCGGTGCAGCGGCACAGGTTGCCCGAGAGGGCCTCGCGGATGTCCGCGTCGGTCGGGTTGGGGTTGCGCTCCAGCATCTCGTCGGCGGCGACCAGCAGACCGGGCGTGCAGAAACCGCACTGGACGGCGCCGGCGTCGATGAACGCCTGCTGGATCGGGGAGAGTTCCGTGCCCTCGCCGGTCTGCGAGTCGGTGCCCTTGGCCTGCCACCCCTGGGCGTCCTGCAGCCCGGTGCCGCACGCCCCGGAGGCGCAGCCGCCCTCGGCGCGCTGCCTGGCGTACTCGGCGAGGCCCTCGACGGTGATGACCTCGCGGCCCTCCGCCTGCCCGGCGGCGACCAGGCACGAGCACACCGGCACGCCGTCCAGGCGGACCGTGCACGAGCCGCACTCGCCCTGCTCGCAGGCGTTCTTGGAACCGGGAAGCCCGAGCCGCTCCCGCAGCACGTAGAGCAGGGACTCGCCCTCCCAGACGTCGTCGGCTTCCTGCGGACGGCCGTTGACCGTGAAGTTGACACGCATTACGCAGCTCCCTTTGAAGCGCGGCGGGCGCCGCGGTAGGACTCCCAGGTCCAGGTCAGCGTGCGGCGGGCCATGACGCCGACCGCGTGGCGGCGGTAGCTCGCGGTGCCCCGGACGTCGTCGATCGGGTTGCAGGCGGCGGAGCACAGGTCCGCGAACTGCTTGGCGACCGACGGGGTGATGATCTTGCCGTTGTCCCAGAAGCCGCCCTCCTCCAGCGCGGCGTTCAGGAACTCCTCGGCGGCCTTGGCCCGTACGGGCGTCGGGGCGGCGGAGCCGATGCCGGTGCGCACGGTGCGGGTTGCGGGGTGCAGCGCCAGTCCGAAGGCGCACACGGCGATGACCATGGCGTTGCGGGTGCCGACCTTGGAGAACTGCTGGGGTCCGTCGGCCTTCTTGATGTGCACGGCGCGGATCAGCTCGTCGGGCTGGAGCGCGTTGCGCTTCACGCCCGTGTAGAACGCGTCGATCGGGATGAGGCGGGTCCCGCGCACCGACTCGACCTCCACCTCGGCGCCCGCGGCGAGCAGGGCGGGGTGGGCGTCGCCGGCCGGGGAGGCGGTGCCGAGGTTGCCGCCGACGCCGCCGCGGTTGCGGATCTGCGGAGAGGCGACCGTGTGCGAGGCGAGGGCGAGACCCGGCAGCTCGGCGCGGAGGTTCTCCATGATCTTCGTGTAGGGCACGGAGGCACCCAGCCGCACGCTCTCCTCGCCGACCTCCCACTCGCAGAGGTCGCCGATGCGGTTCAGGTCCATGAGGTACTCGGGCCGGCGGTGGTCGAAGTTGATCTCGACCATCACGTCGGTGCCACCCGCAATCGGCACAGCGGTGGGGTGCTCGGCTTTCGCGGCGAGCGCCTCCTCCCAGCTGGCGGGGCGAAGGAAGTCCATGACCGGCTCTCTTCTTCGTCTTCTCGTGGAGCGTTCGGTTTGAGCCAATCCGTGTGCGGCGGTCCCGGCTCGTTCATGTGCTGTTCACGCGTCGTGGTCTCAGTACACAGCCCGGTACTCCGACGGGTCAGTCACGGAAACCATGAAGGAGTTGGCTGGCCAGGACAGGCATCTTGTAGATTCGTATGAACGGAGGCCATCGGAAACCTCCTCGTTCACCTGTGGAAACACGCGACACGACCGCGTGACCTGGGACACAGCCGGGACACGGCTCAGGGGACGGCGAGCGACGCTCACCAGCCCGACGAACAGGCGTTCCCTCCGACCCCATCAAGATCGACCATAGATTTCGAGACAAGAACGGCGGCGACGAGAATGCGGCTGCGCGCACTGCTGGACACGGACGCGCTGGGCCTCAAGCTGCTCGGCGGCGAGGACGAGCTGGACCGCGCCGTGCGCGGCGTGATGACCACCGACCTGCGCGACCCGAGCCGCTACCTCTCGGGCGGCGAGCTGGTCCTCACCGGCCTGGCCTGGCGCCGGGACGCCGCGGACTCGGAGCCGTTCGTGCGCATCCTGGTCCAGGCCGGGGTGGCGGCCCTGGCCGCGGGTGAGGCCGAGCTGGGCGACGTTCCGGAGGACCTGGTCGTGGCCTGCGCCCGCCACCGCCTGCCGCTCTTCGCGGTGCACGAGTCGGTGGCCTTCGCGACGATCACCGAACACGTCGTACGGCAGGTCTCCGGCGAGCGGGCCGGAGACCTCGCGGCGGTGGTCGACCGCCACCGCCGGATGATGACGTCGGGCCCGGCGGGCGGCGGCCCGGACGTCGTGCTCGACCTGCTCGGCTCGGACCTGGACCTGCGGGCCTGGGTGCTCTCCCCCACCGGTCGCCTCATCGCGGGCTCCAAGGCCGCGGGCCCGGCCCTGCCCGCCGAGACCTGCGCCCGTCTCGCGGCGGAGCAGCTGTCCGCCACCCGCACCGGCCGCCGCGGCCCCCACCGCGTCATCCTGGGCTCCACCACCTACTCGCTCTTCCCGGTCCGCTCGGCGGGCCGCTCCGGGCAGAGCGCCCGGGACGTCCGGGAGACCGTGCTGTCCGACTGGCTGCTGGCGGTCGAGGCGGACGCCGGGGACTGGGCCGAGGAGCGCCTGGACCTGCTGCACGGCGTGACGCAGCTGATCGCGGTCGAGCGGGACCGCCGGGACGCGGCCCGCACGGTGCGCCGCCGTCTCGCCCAGGAGGTCCTGGAACTGGTCCAGACGGGCGCGGCCCCCACCGAGATCGCCGCCCGTCTGCGCGTGGCCGCTCCCGTGCTGCTGCCGGGCCTCGGCTCGGCGCCGCACTGGCAGGTCGTGGTGGCCCGCGTCGACTGGGACGGCGCCGAGACCGAGACGGGCCCGGTCGCGCAGGCCCTCCTGGAGGAGATCCTCGTCGACCCTGCCCCGGGCAGTTCGAGCAGGGGGTACCCCCAGTGGCCCGGCCCCGAGCACTCCGACCGCATCGCGGTCGCGCACACCGGCGACGAGGCCATAGCCCTGGTCCCCCTCCCGGCCGTCTCCGCGGAGCACGACGGCTCGCAGACCGGCGTCCTCGCGGACGCGCTGCTGGAGTCGGTGCGGTCCCCCCTCACGGCCGGCCTGGACGACGACGGCCGCCTCACCCTCGGCGTCAGCGCCGCCGTGCACTCGGCGGAGGGCCTGCGCGGCGCCCTGGAGGAGGCCCGCCACGCCCGGCGCGTCGCCGCGGCCCGCCCGGGCCGGGTCTGCGCGGCCGGCCACCAGGAACTGGCCTCCCACGTCCTGCTGCTCCCCTTCGTCCCGGACGACGTCCGCCGCGCCTTCACGGCCCGCCTGCTGGACCCCCTGCGCGACTACGACCGCCGCCACCGCGCCGAGCTGATCCCGACGCTGGAGGCCTTCCTCGACTGCGACGGCTCCTGGACCCGCTGCGCCACCCGGCTGCACCTGCACGTCAACACGTTGCGCTACCGGGTGGGGCGTATCGAGCAGTTGACGAGTCGTGACCTGTCGCGGCTGGAGGACAAGCTGGACTTCTTCCTGGCCCTGCGGATGAGCTGAGACACGGGGGTCTCCCGCCCCAAACCCGGGGCGCCCCGGAGTCCCACGACTTTGTGAAATCCTTCACCCACCCTCTTGGCCCGGCCCCGCGATTCGTGCTGAGATGCCGCCACCACTCAACAGCTCGATGGCGTGCTCGGGGAGGGCAACGTGGCGCATACCGCCATGTCTGGTAACGGAACGACCGCCGGTGACGATCCCCTCCAGACCGCGGTATGGCGGCTGCGCTCCCGCGGGTGCTGGGCCGACGCGGCCGCGCTGCTGCTGCCCGCCACCCCGGCGACGGCGCTGCAGCGCGCGTCCCTGCTGGTCGAGCGGTGTCTGTACACCGAGCAGGGATGGGAGGAGGCCGAGGACGCGCTGCGCACGGCCGAGGCCCTCGCCCACAGCGACGACGAGCGCGGCGCGGCCGCTTGTGAACGCGGGTACTTGGCCTACGCGGCGACCCTGCTGGCGGTCCGGGACCGTGCCGACGAGGCCCGGGCCGCGCTGGGCCGGGCTGCGGCGCTCATCCCTCCGGGGGCTCCGGCCCGTGCCCTGCTGGACTTCCGCCGGGGCCTGCTGGCGGAGAACCTGACGAGCGCGCCCCAGGCCGCCCGGGCCGCGTACCGGCGCGCCCACGCGGGCGCCACGGCCCACGCCGACCCGCTGCTGCTCTCCTTCACCTGGCGCCACCTGGCCGGACTCGCCTTGCGCGACGGCGAGTTGGCGGAGGCCCGGCACGGCTTCACCGAGTCCCTCCGCATCCGCGAGGAACTGGGCTATCTCGTGGGCACGGCACCGGCGCTGGTGTCCCTGGCCGACACGGAGACGGAACCGGAGGCGTCCCGGCTGCGGGCGGAGGCGCGACGGCTGCACCGGCTGCTGGGCGGTGTGCCGACGTGGCTCGCACGCCACCTGCCCTCGGTACCCCCGGCGGCGACGGCTTGACAGCGGTCCGGCGTCGTCGCCGAGGCCGGGTGGGTCCGCAACCCTGCGGAGCCCGCCCGCGCCGCCCGCGGCCGAGCGGACCCGCACCCGCCGACGGCCGGAAGGGGCCGTGTCGGCGGGTGACCGCCCGCAGCGGTTGACGCGTCGGCGGACAGTCAGCCGGCGTCCGACCCCCTCGCGCCGTTTTGAGGACGGACACCCCCGGCGCGGCCCCGACCCACCACCCCACCGTCAGGCGACGGCCCCCGTGAAGTGCTCGCCCACCAGCGCCCGCACCACGTCCAGGTCCCGTGCGATCAGCGCGTCCAGCAGCGCCGTGTGCTCGTGCGCGTCCGCGACCAGGTCCGCGCGGCCCCGCGACCCCGGTCCGCCCCCGACCAGCGGCCACTGCGCCCGGCGGTGCAGGTCCTCCGCGATCCGCACCAGTTGCCGGTTCCCGGACAGGGACAGCACCGCCCGGTGGAAGCCCCGGTCGGACTCCGCGTAGGTCGCCCGGCACCCGGAGGACGCCGCGCGGACCGTGGCCTCCGCCAGCGGGCGCAGTTCGGCCCACCGCTCGGCGGGCACCGTCCGGGCCAGCCGCAGCATCACCGGCACCTCGATCAGCGCCCGGACCTCGGCCAGTTCGGCCAGCTCCCGCGCCCCCCGCTCCACCACGCGGAACCCGCGGTTGGGCACCACCTCGACCGCGCCCTCCAGCGCCAGCTGCTGCATCGCCTCGCGCACCGGCGTCGCCGACACCCCGAAGCGCTCCCCCAGCACCGGCGCCGAGTACACCTCCCCGGGCCGGAGGTCCCCGGCCACCAGGGCGGCGCGCAGCGCGTCGAGGATCTGCCCGCGCACCGAGGCCCGCTGCACGACCGGCCGCACCCGCGGCGCGGGCGGCTCGGAGTGCGTGTGCTCCCCGCGCACCGCCCCGGCCCCGGACCCCGCCTGCCGCGGCACCCGGGTCTGCCCGGTGGCGTCCGCGCGGACCTGCGGGATTCCCGTCCCGGCGGAGCCCTGCGCACCCTGCTTCACGGGTCCTCCTCCGGACGTATCGGTACTTGGGGTCATTACGACGGGTTGTTACTCGTCCGTCAAGCACGATAAGCGCACCGGCCGCCAGTTCAAATCCCGGCGATCTTCGGTAAGGTAAGCCTTACCTTCAGGACCCGCCCGCGAGGGACCGTCTACAGACACGGATCGGTGATCACATGCCCGCGACCCGTTCGGCCGTCTCCGGTGCCTACGCCCGCCTGGCCGAGGTCCTCCCCGGACTGACCGTCACCGAGCTCGCCCCCGGGGAGGAGACCCCGCGCGGCGGCGGCTGGACCGCCGCAGCCGACCTGGCCGCCGCGGGCCCGGGCCTGGACGCCTACCTGGCCTGGGACGAGGCCCAGATCCAGCGGGACTACGACCGGCCGGCCCGCCCCGACGTCGTCGCCAGCTTCGGCCTGCACCGCTACGCCTGGCCCGCCTGCCTGCTGATCACCGTGCCGTGGTTCCTGCACCGCCGCGTCCCCCGCTACCCCGTGACGCACGTCGCGTACGACCGCACCGACCCCGCACACGCCCTCGGTCACCTCGCCGTCCGCCCGGGCGGCTTCGCCTGCCTGCCCGGCGACGAGGCCGCCGCGCTGCCCGGCGCCCGGGTCGTGGCGGACGAGGAGGCCCTGCGCGCGGAGGTGCGGTCGGCGGTCGCCGAGCACCTGGAGCCGGTCCTGACCGGTTTCGGCCCGCGGATGCGGCGCCGGGGCCGGGCCCTGTGGGGCATGGCGACCGACGAGATCGTCGAGGGCCTGTGGTACGTCGGGCAGCTGTTCGGCGAACTGGAGGAGCGGCGCGCGATGCGCGAACTGGAGCTGCTCCTGCCGGGCGCGACCAAGCCATACGTCGGCACGGCCGCGTTCCGCGAGCTGACCGGCCCGGGCGGCGAACCGCTGCGCACCCGGGACCGGGCGAGCTGCTGCATGTTCTACACCCTGCGCCCCGAGGACACCTGCGCCACCTGCCCGCGCACCTGCGACGCTGACCGGGTCAGCAGGCTGCTGGCCACGGCCAGTTGACGCACCGTCGGGCGGCGCCCCCTCCCGGCGTCCCGTAGGATCATCACGGAACCGGAAACCCGCACGCCCACCGGCGCTTCACAACTTCCTCACGAGTCACGGGAACTTTCCGGAGAACCACTCGTAAGGGTAGTCTTGTTCGAACTCAACTCCCGCCCCTCAAGCGGCAGTTCGAGCAGAACGCCGCCCTGGGCATCCCCTTGCACTTCCTTGGCGGCCTCTTGCCCCGAAACCCCCTGAGGGCCGGTGGGATTGGGCCACTATGGCGGGCGTTACGCCCTATCCCCATGCAAGGGACCACCCACATGAGACTGACCGACATATCGCTGAACTGGCTGCTTCCGGGCGCCGTGCTTCTCCTGGGCATGCTGGCGGCGGTGGCGGTGCTCGCGCGCGGCAAGCGCTCCTCGGTCAAGGACACGAGCGCGGACGACTCCTGGGAGCGCAGCGAGGAGCGCCGCAGACGCAAGGAAGCGATCTACGGCACTGTTTCCTATGTCCTGCTGTTCTGCTGCGCGGCCGTCGCCGCCGCGCTCTCCTTCCACGGCCTGGTCGGCTTCGGCGAGCAGAACCTCGGCCTGACCGGCGGCTGGCAGTACCTCGTCCCGTTCGGCCTGGACGGCGCGGCGATGTTCTGCTCCGTGCTCGCGGTGCGCGAGGCCAGCCACGGTGACGCGGCGCTCGGCTCCCGGATACTGGTCTGGACGTTCGCGCTCGCCGCCGCCTGGTTCAACTGGGTGCACGCGCCCCGGGGCGTCGGCCACGACGGCGCTCCCCACTTCTTCGCCGGCATGTCCCTCTCCGCTGCGGTGCTGTTCGACCGCGCGCTGAAGCAGACCCGCCGGGCCGCCCTGCGCGAGCAGGGTCTGGTGCCGCGCCCGCTGCCGCAGATCCGTATCGTGCGCTGGCTGCGGGCCCCCCGGGAGACCTACAAGGCCTGGTCGCTGATGCTGCTGGAGGGTGTGCGCAGCCTCGACGAGGCGGTCGACGAGGTGCGCGAGGACAAGCGCAAGAAGGACGCCGAGCGGCAGCGGCGCCGCGACCAGCAGCGCGTGGAGCGCGCCCAGTTGAAGGCGATCAGCCGCGGTCACCGCGGCTACCTCGGCCGCGGCGGCGGCCGGCAGCTGGACGTCCAGGTGGAGCGCGGCTCCTCGCAGGTCACCGCGGAGCCTGCCATATCCGGGCCGGAGCAACTGCCCGTCCGCTCGCGTCCCTCCCTGCAGCCCGTCCGCAAAGGGAGTGACCCCGTGACCGTCGACCTCACCGCGGAGGACGACACCATGGCGCTGCCCCGGCTGGACTCCCTGGAGCGCAAGCTCAAGGACCTGGAGCAGCAGTTCGGCTAGCCGAGCCGCACCGGTACGGCGAGGGGGCGTGGCCTGCGGGCCGCGCCCCCTCGGCTGTCAGGCCGCCCCGGCCTCCAGCTCGAACCAGACGGCCTTGCCCACGCCGTGCGGCCGGACGCCCCAGGCGTCCGCGAGGGTCTCCACCAGGAACAGACCCCTGCCGCCGGTGCCGTCGTCGGCGACCGGCCTCCGCGGCCGGGGCCTGCGGGCCACGAAGTCCCGCACCTCCACGTGCAGTCCGCGGGGTCCGACGGTGGCCGTCAGGACCGCGTCGTGATCGGTGTGCACGATCGCGTTGGTGACGAGCTCGCTGGTGAGCAGCTCCGCCACGTCGGAGATGTCGGACCGCCCCGGCCTTCCCCACTGCCCGAGCAGCTCCCGCAGGGCCCTGCGGGCCTCCGGCACGGCTCGCAGGTCCGACCTGCCCAGTCTGCGTCTCAGCTGAGGCGCCGGTGCCTGCTCCCTGACGTCGTCGGTCCCGTCCCCCACCGTCTTCGCCGGGAAGGCCCCGATCGCTATGGGACCGCCTCCTCGTGCCTGCCTCTCCATGACCCCCGCCCGCGCGCCGATGTCGGTTCCCCTCCTGCTCGAACACGTTCACGGGGATCCATGCCCCGTCGGGCACGCGGCAGTCATGCCGGATCGTCAACGACCAGGTGTTCGGCCACGCCGAGGCCGCCGCGGGCGCGGGTGGAGGACCGCTGAGCAGTGCGGCGGAAAGGGGGAGGGGGACAAGAGGGTAGCCGGTCCGGGGCCCCGGGCGGATCCTGACCGCCGGAGATCGGACGATGGGCCGACCGGCGGCTGCCGATCCGTGCGTACCCGGCGGGGAGTCGGCGCGGCCGGGCCGGGTGCGCGTCACTCGGGTGAAGTTGGCCGAAGTACGACGGTTTTCCCGGGGCACCGACCGGTACGGGGCCGTCCTCCCCACCCCCGTGGCGGAGGACGGCCCCGGTCCTTTCCGGTGCCCGCCCGTCAGTACAGCTTGTTGACGGCGGTCGTCGTCGTCTTCTTGAAGGCGGCCACGGGGGCGTCGTCGAAGCCGCCCATCTGCCCCCACCGCACGACGGTGACGGTCCTGCCGTCCCGGCCGACGGACATCAGGGAGATGTCGTTGGCGCCCCAGGAGGTCTCGGTGTGCAGACCGCGGACGCGGGCACCCTCCTCGACCGGCAGCTTGCCGTAGTTGCGGCCCTCGGCCTCGACGTCCGGGTCGGCCTTCTCGACGCGCTCGGCACAGGTGCGGATCAGGTCGTCGTAGTGCTTCGCCAGGGCCTTGGCCAGGGCGGCCGTGTCCGCCACGACGGTCAGCTGCACGGCGCCGGTGTCCAGGTCGGTCCCGAACTGCCGGTACCGGTAGTCGTAGGAAGGCACGCCCTCCGTGCTCACACAGAAACCGAGCTCCTCCGGGAACCCTTCGGTGACCGGCCCGGCGGTCCA
>NZ_JAPSKN010000187.1 GCF_031181705.1 Streptomyces sp. | reverse complement strand
TCTTCGCCCTGAACAACCTGCAGAGCGACGTCCAGCAGATCGCCAAGGGCGCGATCATCGTCGCCGCCGTGCTGGTCCAGCGCCGTACCGCGAGCACGACCTGAGGAAAGGGTTCACCGCCATGCCAGAGATCACGAGCCGCAGAGGGCTGCTCTTCGGGGCCGCCGCCGTCTCCGCCGGGGCCCTCATCACGGGGTGCACCAGCAACGAGCCGTCCGACTCCAAGGACGAGCCGGCCGGGAACGACCAGCCGGCCGCCGACGACAAGCCGGGCAAGCAGGTCACCATCGGCTTCGCCGGACCGCAGGCCGACCACGGCTGGCTCAACGCCATCAACGACAACGCCAAGAGCCGTGCCGAGAAGTACTCCGACGTCACCCTGGAGATCACCGAGGGCTCCAACGACACCGCCCAGCAGATCGGCCAGATCGAGACCCTCATCAACAAGAAGGTCGACGTCCTGGTCGTGCTCCCCGCCGACGGCAAGGCCCTCACCCAGGTCGGACTGAAGGCCATGCGCGCGGGCATCCCGGTCGTCAACCTCGACCGGATCTTCAACACCCCGCAGGCCTACCGCTGCTGGATCGGCGGCGACAACTACGGCATGGGCCTCAACGCCGGCCACTACATCGGCGAGAAGCTCAAGGACAAGCCCGACGCCCGCGTCATCGAACTCGCCGGCCTCGACAACCTGGAGCTCACCAAGCAGCGCACCAAGGGCTTCGACGACGCCCTGAAGAACTACCCCAACATCAAGAAGGTCGCCCGCCAGGCCGCCGAGTTCACCGTCGAGTCCGGGCAGGCCAAGATGGCCCAGCTGCTCCAGGCCCAGTCGAAGTTCGACGCGCTGTGGAACCACGACGACGACCAGGGCGTCGGCGCGCTGCGCGCCATCGAGCAGGCCGGACGCGACGACTTCCTGATGGTCGGCGGCGCGGGCGCCCTGTCCGCCTTCCAGGCCATCAAGCAGGACGACGGCGTGCTCAAGGCGACGGTGCTCTACCCGCCGACCATGGCCGCCTCCGCGATCGACCTCGCCCGCGCCCTCGGCCAGGGCAAGGGCATCGGAGGCATGGCCGAGTTCGAGATCCCCGCGTCCCTCACGCTCTACTCGGCCGTCGTCGACAAGACCAACGTCGACCAGTACATGCCCACCGGCTTCCAGTGATCCCGCCCGCACCCCCCACGTGCGCCACCCCGACCAGGACGAGGAGGACACCCGTATGGGACAGCCGCAAGCGCCGTCAGATGGGACCGAGGCAGGCAAACCACCCCTGCGCGTGGGGATGGTGGGCTACGCCTTCATGGGCGCCGCCCACTCCCAGGGCTGGCGCACCGCGGGCCGCGTCTTCGACCTGCCGCTGGAGCCGGTGCAGGCCGTGATCTGCGGCCGGGACCGCTCCGCCGCGCAGGCGGCGGCCGACCGGCACGGCTGGGCGTCCGTCGAGACCGACTGGCGGGCCCTCGTCGCACGCGACGACGTCGACCTCGTCGACATCTGCACCCCCGGCGACAGCCACGCCGAGATCGCGCTCGCCGCCCTGGCCGCCGGAAAGCACGTGCTGTGCGAGAAGCCGCTCGCCAACACCGTCGAGGAGGCCACCTCGATGGCCCGGGCGGCCGAGGAGGCATACGGGCGGGGGCAGATGGCGATGGTCGGCTTCAACTACCGCCGCGTGCCCGCCACCGCCCAGGCCCGCCGGATGGTCGCCGAGGGCCGCCTCGGCCGGCTGCGGCACGTGCGCGTGACGTACCTGCAGGACTGGCTGGTGGACCCCGAGTTCCCGCTGACCTGGCGGCTGCGCAAGGAGCAGGCCGGCTCGGGCTCGCTCGGCGACCTGGGCGCGCACATCGTCGACCTCGCGCAGTACCTCGTGGGGGAGCCGCTGGCCGGGGTCTCCGCGCTGACGGAGACCTTCGTCCGGGAGCGGCCGCTGCCCACCGGTGCCAGCAGCGGACTGTCCTCCGTATCGGCGGCCGGCAGGGGCGAGGTCACCGTGGACGACGCGGCCCTGTTCACGGCCCGCTTCCCGTCCGGCGCGATCGCCTCCTTCGAGGCCACCCGCTACGCCACCGGCCGCAAGAACGCCCTGCGCATCGAGCTCAACGGCGAGCGCGGCTCGCTCGCCTTCGACCTGGAACGGCTCAACGAGCTGTCCTTCCACGACGGCACCCAGCCGGGGACGGAAGCCGGCTTCCGCCGCATCCTCGTCACCGAGCCCGACCACCCCTACCTGGAGGCCTGGTGGCCGCCGGGCCACGGTCTCGGCTACGAGCACACCTTCGTCCACCAGGCCCGCGACCTCGTCCACGCCATCGCCGAGGGCCGCCGCCCCGACCCCTCCTTCACCGACGGGCTCCAGGTGCAGCGGGTGCTCGCCGCGGTGGAGGAGAGCGCCGAGAAGAACTCCGTCTACACCCCGATCGCGGTCTGAGGAGGCCCCTTTCCATGCCGCGCACCTTCACGCTCTTCACCGGCCAGTGGGCGGACCTGCCGCTGGAGGAGGTCTGCCGCCTGGCCCGCGACTTCGGCTACGACGGCCTCGAACTCGCCTGCTGGGGCGACCACTTCGAGGTCGACAAGGCGCTGTCCGATCCGGGGTACCTCGACGGCCGCCGGGCCCTTCTCGACAAGTACGGCCTGAAGTGCTGGGCGATCTCCAACCACCTGGTCGGCCAGGCCGTCTGCGACGCCATCATCGACGAACGCCACCAGGCGATCCTGCCGGACGCGCTCTGGCGCGACGGGGACCCGGAAGGGGTCCGGCAGCGGGCCGCCGAGCGCATGAAGGACACCGCGCGCGCCGCGGCCGCCTTCGGCGTCGACACCGTCATCGGCTTCACCGGCTCCGCCATCTGGCACCTGGTCGCCATGTTCCCGCCCGCCCCCGACGCCATGATCGAGCGCGGCTACCAGGACTTCGCCGACCGCTGGAACCCGATCCTCGACGTCTTCGACGCCGAGGGCGTGCGGTTCGCCCACGAGGTCCACCCCAGCGAGATCGCCTACGACTACTGGACGACCCAGCGGGCCCTCGAAGCCGTCGACCGGCGCCCCGCCTTCGGCCTCAACTTCGATCCCTCGCACTTCGTGTGGCAGGACCTGGACCCGGTCGGCTTCCTGTGGGACTTCCGCGACCGCATCTACCACGTCGACTGCAAGGAGGCCCGCAAACGCCTCGACGGACGCAACGGCCGGCTCGGCTCCCACCTGCCCTGGGGCGACCCGCGGCGCGGCTGGGACTTCGTCTCCGCCGGGCACGGTGACGTGCCCTGGGAGGACGTCTTCCGGATGCTGCGCTCCATCGCCTACCAGGGACCGGTCTCCGTGGAGTGGGAGGACGCCGGCATGGACCGGCTCCACGGGGCACCCGAGGCACTGACCCGCCTGAAGGCCTTCGACTTCGAGCCGCCCAGCGCGTCGTTCGACGCCGCGTTCAACAGCTGAACCGCGCACCCGGCCAGGTCCGGGACGGGGACCGGCACCTGCGCCGGTCCCCCCTCCGACCTGCCCGGATGCCGCTTTGTCCTGCCCTGGGAGAAAGCTGAACCGAACCTGGCGCAAGGGGTGTTCGCCCCGGACGGACCCGGTTACCGTCCTTGAAGTGTTCAGGACACACCCACCTCCGGGGTGACGGCGCACCCCGGCGCCCGCACCGCACGTCTTCGTACCCACCCCGTACGGCCCACCCGTTCCCGGAGGGACTTCGTGCACAGAAACAGCCCCACAAGCACCCGCACCCCCAGACGGCCCAAACTGCGCACCACCATCGCCCTGTTCACCGGCCTGCTCCTGGCCGTGGGCACCCCGGCCACCGTCGCCGGCGCCCACCCCGGCCACCCGGAGCACGACGGACCGGCGGCCGCCGAGGGCCAGTTCCAGCAGGTCCCGCTCGCCAAGGGCGAACCCGAGATGGGCGAGCCGATGTCGCTCGCCGTGCTCCCGGACCGCAGCGTCCTGCACACCTCGCGCGACGGCACACTGCGCCTCACCGACCAGGGCGGCGTCACCAAGGTCGCCGGCAAGATCCCCGTCTACACCCACGACGAGGAAGGCCTGCAAGGCGTGGGCGTCGACCCGGACTTCGCCAACAACCGGGCGATCTACCTCTACTACGCCCCGCCGCTGGACACCCCCGCCGGCGACGCCCCGGAGACGGGCACCGCCGAGGACTTCAAGAAGTTCGACGGCGTCAACCGCCTCTCCCGCTTCACGCTGAACGCCAACGGCACGCTGAACCTGGCCAGCGAGAAGAAGGTCATCGACGTCGCGGCCTCCCGCGGCACCTGCTGCCACGTCGGCGGCGACATCGACTTCGACGCCGAGGGCAACCTCTACCTGTCGACCGGCGACGACACCAACCCCTTCGCCTCCGACGGCTACACGCCCATCGACGACCGGCCGAACCGCAACCCGGCCTTCGACGCCCGGCGCAGTTCCGCCAACACCAACGACCTGCGCGGCAAGATCCTGCGCATCAAGGTCGCCGAGGACGGCTCGTACACGATCCCGGAGGGCAACCTCTTCGCCCCGGGCACCGACAAGACCCGCCCCGAGATCTACGCCATGGGCTTCCGCAACCCGTTCCGGATGAGCGTCGACGACAAGACCGGCATCGTCTACGTCGGCGACTACGGCCCCGACGCGGGCGCCGCCGACCCCCGGCGCGGCCCGGCGGGACAGGTCGAGTTCGCCAAGGTGACCAAGGCGGCCAACTTCGGCTGGCCCTTCTGCACCGGCGCCAACGACCCGTACGTCGACTACGACTTCGCCACCAAGGAGTCCGGCGAGACGTTCGACTGCGCCGCCCCGAAGAACACCTCCCCGCACAACACGGGCCTGGTCGACCTGCCGCCCGCGCAGGCCGCCTGGATTCCGTACGACGGCGGCTCCGTGCCCGAGTTCGGCACCGGCTCCGAGTCCCCGATGGCCGGCCCGGTCTACCGCTACGACCCCGAGCTCGACTCCGGTGTGAAGTTCCCCGAGGCCTACGACGGCGACTTCTTCGCCGGTGAGTTCGGCCGCCGCTGGATCAAGCGGATCGAGCAGACCTCCGACGGACCCGACGGGTCGGTCGCGAAGATCAACGACTTCCCGTGGACCGGCACCCAGATCATGGACATGGAGTTCGGCCCCGACGGCGCGCTCTACGTCCTCGACTACGGCGTCTCCTGGTTCCAGGGCGACGAGCACTCCGCCCTGTACCGGATCGAGAACGCCGAGGACGGCTTCTCCCCGATCGCCGAGGTGAGCGCCGACAAGACCTCCGGAGCGGCCGGCCTGAAGGTCACCTTCACCGGCTCCGCCAAGGACGCCGACTCCACCGACCTCACCTACAGCTGGGACTTCGGCGACGGCACCAAGGGCGAGGGCCTCAACCCCACCCACCGGTACAGGAAGGCCGGCACCTACAGTGCCACCTTCACGGCCAGGGACCCCGAGGGCAACACCGGCAACGCCAGCGTCCGGATCGTGGTCGGCAACACCGAGCCCACGGTGACGATCGAGACCCCGGCCAACGGCACCCTGGCCGCGTTCGGCCAGCCCGTCCCGTTCAAGGTGAAGGTCACCGACCCCGAGGAGACGGTCGACTGCTCCAAGGTCAAGGTCACCTACAGCCTGGGCCACGACTCCCACGCCCACGAACTGACCAGCGAGATGGGCTGCGAGGGCACCCTGAAGCCGCCGCCCGGTGACGGCGGCCACGACCCCAACGCCAACATCTACGGTGTGGTCGGCGCCAGCTACACCGACGGCGGCGCCAACGGCCAGGAGGAGCTGACCGGCACCGCCCGCACCGTCCTGCAGCCGCTGCACCGCCAGGGCGAGCACTTCACCACCCAGTCGGGCGTGTCCGTCATCGACAAGACCGGCGCCAACGGCGGCAAGACCGTCGGCGACATCAACGACGGCGACTGGATCTCCTTCACCCCCTACCGGTTCGACGGGCAGAAGAAGCTGACCGTACGGGCCTCCTCCGGCGGCGCGGGCGGCTTCGTCGAGCTGCGCACCGGCTCGCCCGAGGGACCGCTGCACGGCTCGGCGTACATCCCGCCGACCGGCGGCTGGGAGACCTTCCAGAACGTCGACGTGCCGCTGCGGTCGCTGCCGAAGAAGACCACCGACATCTACCTGGTCTTCAAGGGCGGCGCGGGCGCGCTGTTCGACGTGGACGACTTCGAGTTCTCCAAGGAGCCGTTCAAGGGCGGCAAGAAGGTCCTGGTCTTCTCCAAGACCGCCGGCTTCCGCCACGACTCCATCCCGGCCGGCATCGCCGCGCTGAAGGAACTCGGCGGCCCCGCCGGCATCACGGTCGACGCGACCGAGGAGGCCCGGCAGTTCACCACCACCAACCTCGCCAAGTACGACGCCGTGGCCTTCCTGTCCACCACCGGTGACGTGCTCGACGCCGAGCAGCAGAAGGCGTTCGAGGACTACGTGGCGGGCGGCGGTGGCTACATGGGCATCCACGCGGCGGCCGACACCGAGTACGACTGGGAGTTCTACGGCGGCCTGGTCGGCGCCTACTTCCACTCCCACCCGGCCATCCAGAAGGCCACCGTCCGCGTCGAGGACCACGACCACCCGTCCACCGCGCACCTGGGCGACGCCTGGGAACGCACCGACGAGTGGTACAACTACCGCGCCAACCCGCGCGAGCAGGCCAAGGTCCTCGCCACCCTGGACGAGACCACCTACCAGGGCGGCACCATGAAGGGCGACCACCCGATCGCCTGGTGCCAGAGCTACGGCGGCGGGCGCTCCTTCTACACCGGCGGCGGCCACACCAAGGAGTCCTACGCCGACGAGGCCTTCCGCGCCCACCTGCTCGGCGGCCTGCGGTACGCCACCGGCCAGGTGAAGGCGGACTGCAGGCCGAGCAAGGACTACCGGAAGATCTTCAACGGCCAGACCCTGGACGGCTGGAAGCAGGCCGGCCCCGGCAGGTTCGTCGTCAAGGACGGCGTGATGGAGTCCGAGGGCGGCATGGGCCTGCTCTGGTACCAGGCCAAGGAGCTGAAGTCGTACTCCCTCAAGCTCGACTGGAAGATGCAGGGCGACGACAACTCCGGGATCTTCGTGGGCTTCCCGGCCTCCGACGACCCCTGGTCCGCCGTGAACAAGGGCTACGAGATCCAGATCGACGCCACGGACGCGCCCGACCGCACCACGGGCTCCGTCTACTCCTTCAAGTCGGCCAACATCAAGGCCCGTGACCAGGTTCTGCGGCCGCCCGGCCAGTGGAACTCCTACGAGATCAAGGTCCAGGGCGAACGCCTCCAGGTGTTCCTCAACGGAGTCAAGATCAACGACTTCACCAACAAGGACCCCGAGCGGAGCCTGACCGACGGCTACATCGGCCTGCAGAACCACGGCGCCGACGACCAGGTCTCCTTCCGCAACATCCAGCTCAAGGAACTGCCCGTCCAGGGCCAGTGAACGGCGGCGGGCGGGGGACGCCGGACCCCCGCTCGCCGTCTCCCCCCTCCCCCCGGGTTCGCGCACGACCAGGAGGCTGCCCATGTCCGCGTCCCTTCCCCGACCTCGTGTGGGGGTGTGGCTGATCGGAGCCCGCGGCTCCGTCGCCACCACCGTCGTCACGGGGTGCGCCGCCGTCACCGCGGGACTGCACCCGCCCACCGGCATGGTCACCGAGACACCCGCGTTCGCCGACAGCGGCCTGCCCGCCCTGGCCGACCTCGTCTTCGGCGGCCACGACACCCTCGACTGCCCCCTCCCCAAACGCGCCGAGACCCTGACCGCCGGCGGCGTCCTGCCCCCCGGCGTCGCCACCGCCGTCAGCGCCGAACTCGCCGCCGCGGACCGGGAGATCCGCCCCGGCGGCCCCACACCGGGGGACACCCGGAGCGAGGCCGACCTGATCGCGGCCTTCGCCCACGACATCCGCGACTTCACCCACCGCCACGCACTGGAGCGGACCGTGGTGGTCAACGTCGCCTCCACCGAACCGGCCTCCCAGGGCCCCGGCGCCCCGCTCCCCGCCAGCACCCTGTACGCCCTGGCCGCCCTGCGTGCGGGCTGCCCCTACGTCAACTTCACCCCCTCCGAGGGCATGCACCACCCCGTCGCCGCCCGCGAGGCCGAGCACAGCGGCCTGCCCTACGCCGGCCGGGACGGCAAGACCGGACAGACCCTGCTGCGCGCCGTCCTGGGCCCGATGTTCGCGCAGCGGGCCCTGAACGTCCGGGCCTGGTCCGGCACCAACCTGCTCGGCGGCGGAGACGGCGCCGCCCTCGCCGACCCGGCCGCCGCGGCGGCGAAGAACGCCGGCAAGGAACGCGTCCTCGCCGACACCCTCGGCAGCGTCCCCGAGGGCGAGGTCCACATCGACGACGTCCCCGCCCTCGGCGACTGGAAGACCGCCTGGGACCACATCGCCTTCGACGGCTTCCTCGGCACCCGCATGATCCTCCAGACCATCTGGCAGGG
>NZ_JAPSKN010000044.1:18890-36552 GCF_031181705.1 Streptomyces sp. | reverse complement strand
CGCGCGGACGTCCCCTTCGACAGCGTCGACTACGTGGAGGCCCACGGCACGGGCACACGCCTGGGCGACCCGGCCGAGGCGTCCGGCCTGCGCGAGGTGTTCCGGGCGACCGGCCGCGGCCGGCCCCTGACGATCGGCTCGGTGAAGACGAACGTCGGGCACCTGGAGCCCGCAGCGGGCATCGCCGGTTTCGTGAAGGCGGCCCTGTGCGTGGACCGCGGCCTGCTGGTGCCGAGTCTGAACTTCGCGTCGCCCAACCCCGCCATCGCCGACTTCCACCGCGACTTCGAGGTCCCGGGCACGGCCCGGCCCTGGCCGGACGCACCCGGACGGCCGCGACGGGCCGGCGTGTCGTCGTTCGGCATGGGCGGGACCAACGCCCACGTCGTCCTCGAACAGGCCCCCCGGACGCCCACGGCCCGCGCCGCGGACACCGGACCGGGCCCGCGCGGCTCGCAGGTGCTGCCGTGGGTGCTGTCGGCCCGGTCCGAGGCGGCCCTGTGCGAACAAGCGCTCCGGCTCCGTGAGTTCGTCGCCGCCGACGCCTCCCTGACCACCGCCGACGTGGGCCACTCGCTGCTGACGACCCGGACCGCGTTCGAGCACCGGGCGGTGCTGCTCGGCGGCGACCGCGACGCGGCGCTGGCCGGCCTCGACCAGCTGGCGGCCGGCTCCGGCACGGAACGGACGGTGCGGGGCACGGCCCCGGGCCCGCCCGGACCGGTCGTGTTCGTCTTCCCCGGGCAGGGCTCCCAGTGGCTCGGCATGGGCCGCCGGCTGTACGCGGAGTCGGCACAGTTCGCGCGCGGGATCGACGCCTGCGCCCGGGCCCTGGCGCCGTGGGTGGACTGGTCGCTGGTGGACGTGGTGACCGCCGCCGAACCGGCCGCGGCACTGGACCGGGTCGACGTCATCCAGCCCGCGCTGTTCGCGATGATGGTGTCGCTGGCCCGGGTCTGGCGCTCGTCCGGTGTGGTGCCCGACGCGGTGGTGGGGCACTCCCAGGGCGAGATCGCCGCCGCCTGCGTGGCCGGCGCGCTCTCCCTGGAGGACGCGGCGCGGCTGGTCGCCCTGCGCAGCCGCGAACTGACCGCACTGGCCGGCACCGGCGGGATGAGCGCGGTGTCCGCGTCCCCGGCGTGGGTGCGCGAACGGCTGCGGCGGTGGCCCGGGCGGCTGTCCACGGCCGCGGTCAACGGACCGGCGTCGGTGGTGGTCTCCGGCGACGACGAGGCGCTGGAGCTGTTCGCCGCGCGGGCCGCCGAGGAGGACGTGCGGGTGCGGCGCGTCAAGGTGGACTACGCCTCGCACTCCCACCACGTCGAGCGCATCCGGGAGCGGCTCCGCACGGCCGCCTCGGACCTCGCACCACGACCACCCGAGGTGGAGTTCTGGTCCACCGTCACCGGCGGGCCGCTCGGCACGCGGCCGCTCGACGGCGCGTACTGGTACGACAACCTGCGCTCGACGGTGCGGTTCGGCGAGGTCGTCGAACACCTGATGCGCGCGGGCGCCGGGGTGTTCGTGGAGGTCAGCCCCCATCCGGTCCTCGAAGTGGCGATGGCGGAGACGGCCGACGCGCTCGCGGTCTCCCCGGTGATGGTGGGCAGCCTGCACAAGGAGGACGGGAGCCAGGCGGACCTGCTGGCCTCGCTCGCCGAACTGCACGTGCGTGGAGCGCCGGTGGACTTCACGGGGCTGTTCGCCCCGCACCGGCCGCGCCGGGTCGCCCTGCCCGCCTACGCGTTCCAGCGGCGGCGGTACTGGCTGACCCCGTCCGACGAACCGGGCCCTGCCCCCGACCCGGGCGGCGAAGCGGGCGCGGCGACGGCCCTGCCGGACTCCGAACCGGCCGCCCTCGGCCTCGTGTGCGCCGAGGCGTCCGCCGCGTGGGGTGCCAAGGGCCCACGCCCGACGGCCGGCGACCTCGCGGCGCGCCCCGACAGCACCTTCAAGGACCTGGGCTTCGAATCCTCGACGGCGGTGCGGCTGCGCAACCGGCTCACCGCGGCGACCGGCGTGCGGCTCCCGGCCACCGTCGCGTTCAGCCACCCCACGCCGCGGCGGCTGGCCCGCCACCTCCTCTCCCTCCTCGCGCCACCTGCGGCCGCGCGGCCCGCCGAGCCGGAGGGGACGAGCCAGGAGGACCGCAGCGACGACGAGCTGTACGCGCTCATCGAGCGCGGCTACGTGTAGCACCGCCCGTTCGCCCCGTCATCGGTGAAGGAGACCCAGTGCAGGAAGTCGACAAGCTCCGGTCCTACCTGCGGCGCGCCGTCGGTGACGCGCAGGAACTGCGCGAGCGGGTGCGCGCGTTGGAGGAGTCGGCTCGCGAGCCCGTCGCCGTCGTGGGCGCGGGGTGCCGCTTCCCGGGCGGGGTGACGTCGCCCGAGCAGCTGTGGGACGTGGTGTCCGCCGGTGTGGACGCGACGGGGGAGTTCCCGGCGGACCGCGGCTGGGACGTGGCGGCGCTGTACGACCCGGATCCCGAGGCGTCCGGCAGGACGTACACGCGCCGGGGCGGGTTCCTCGCCTCGCTCGCGGAGTTCGACGCGCCGTTCTTCGGCATCAGCCCGCGCGAGGCGCTGGCGATGGACCCCCAGCAGCGCCTGATCCTGGAGACCTCCTGGGAGGCCCTGGAGCGCGCGGGGATCGACCCCACGACCCTGCGGGGCTCGGACACGGGCGTGTTCACCGGTATCTACGGGGTCGACTACGGTCCCCGGCTGGGCGGTGGGACGGCGCCCGAGGTGGAGGGCTTCGGGATCGCCGGGACGTACACCAGCGTCGCCTCGGGCCGGGTGGCGTACGTCCTGGGCCTGGAGGGGCCGGCGGTGTCCACCGACACGGCCTGCTCGTCCTCGCTGGTCGCCGTCCACCAGGCGGTGCGCTCCCTGCGCTCCGGGGAGTGCGCGCTGGCGCTGGCCGGCGGGGTGTCGGCGCTGCCGAGCCCGGGCCTGTTCGTGGAGGTCTCCCGGCAGCGGGGCCTGTCCGCCGACGGGCGGTGCAAGTCGTTCGCGGAGTCGGCCGACGGGACCGCCTGGGGTGAGGGCGCGGGTGTGCTGGTCCTGGAGCGGCTGTCGGACGCGCTGCGCAACGGGCGGCGGATCTGGGCACTGATCCGGGGCTCGGCCGTCAACCAGGACGGCGCGTCCAACGGTCTCACCGCGCCGAACGGGCTCGCGCAGCAGCGGGTCGTGCGAGCGGCCCTGGCCGACGCGCATCTCGCCCCCCGGGAGGTGGACGCGGTGGAGGCCCACGGGACCGGCACCAGGCTGGGCGACCCCATCGAGGCGGAGGCGCTGCTGGCCACCTACGGGCAGGACCGGGAGCCCGGCGAACCGCTCCGGCTGGGATCGCTCAAGTCGAACATCGGTCATACCCAGGCCGCGGCCGGGGTCGGCGGCATCATCAAAATGATCATGGCGATGCGGCACGGCGTCCTGCCGCGGACGCTGCACGTGGACCGCCCCACCCCGCACGTCGACTGGACGTCCGGAGCGGTGGAACTGCTGACCGAGTCCGAGCCCTGGCCCGCCCGGCCGGGACGGCCCCGCCGTGCGGGCGTGTCGTCCTTCGGGGTCAGCGGCACCAACGCGCACCTCGTCCTCGAAGAGGCCCCCGCGGCGGGGGACGGAACGGCCCGCCCGCCCGCGGCCGGCGCCTTCGGAGGGGTGTCCACCGACGCGGCGGCGGTGCCCTGGGTGCTCTCCGCGCGGTCCGAGGAGGCCTTGCGGGAACAGGCGCTGCGCCTGCGGGAGCGCGTCGTCGCGGACGCCGGCCCCACCGCCGCGGCCGTGGGACACGCGCTGGTGGCGACCCGCTCGCTGTTCGAGCACCGCCAGGTGCTGATCGGCGCGGACCGCGACGAGCTGCTCGCCGGCCTGACGGCCGTCGCCGCGGGGGACCGGCACCCCCGGGGCGTGGTCTCCGGTGTCGCCCGGCCGCTGGGCGGTACGGTCCTCGTCTTCCCCGGCCAGGGATGCCAGTGGCCGGGCATGGGACGCGAACTGTGGCAGACCAGCCCGGTCTTCGCCGAGCAGCTGCGCGCCTGCGCCCAGGCGCTCCAGCCGTGGATCTCCTGGTCGCTCGTCGACACCGTGTGCGGTGGCCCCGAGGCGGCCGACCTGGACCGGATCGACGTGGTCCAGCCCGTGCTGTTCGCGATGATGGTGTCCCTGGCGCGGGTCTGGCGTGCGCTGGGCGTCGAGCCGGACGCCGTGATCGGCCACTCCCAGGGCGAGATCGCCGCAGCCTGCGTGGCGGGCGCCCTGTCCCTGCCGGACGCGGCCCGGATCGTCGCCGTACGGTCCCGGCTCCTGGCCACCGCCACCGAGGACGGCGGCATGGCCGGGATCGTGGCGACCGAGGACCGGGTCCGGCGGCTGATGGAGCCGTGGGGGCCGCGCATCGCGATCGCGGCGGTCAACGGGCCGTACTCCACGACCGTGTCGGGGGAGGCCGACGCGGTCGCGGAACTGGTGGCGGCCTGCGAGGCCCAGGGGGTGCGCGCACGCCCGATCCCGGCCGGCGTCCCCGGCCACTCGCCGCTGATGGACCGCTTCGAGCAGCCGCTCCTCGACGAGCTCGCTCCGATCCGGCCGGTGTCCTCACCCGTGGCGTTCCACTCGACCGTCACCGGTGCGACCCTCGACGGCTCGGAACTCGACGCGGCCTACTGGTTCCGCAACATGCGGGAGCCGGTCCGCTTCGACGCTGCCATGAGGAGCCTGCTCGCGGCGGACCACGGAGCCTTCGTCGAGGTCAGCCCGCACCCGCTGCTCATGGTGAACATCCAGCAGATGCTCGACGACACCGCCGGAGCTCCCCGGGTGGCGACCGGCTCGCTGCGCCGCGGCCAGGGCGGGTTCGCGCGGCTGTACCGGTCGGCGGCCGAGGCCTTCGTGGCGGGTGTCCCCGTGTCGTGGCCCGCGGCCCTGCCCGAACCGGACGGTGCCTGGGCGGAGTTGCCCACCTATCCGTTCCAGCGGCACCGCTACTGGCTGGACACGCCGCGCGAGGCCGTCACCGCTTCCCTGTCGGACCATCCGCTCCTCGACGCCGTGATCGACCTGCCGGACGACGCGGAGAGCGGCGGCGTGGTGGGCCGCGGGTTCCTGTCGCCCGAGCGCCATCCGTGGCTCGCCGGGCACCTCGTCCACGGCACCGCCGTGGTGCCGGGCACGGTGCTGCTGGAGATGGCGGTGTGGGCCGCGCACCGGGCGGGCCGCGACGTCGTCGACGAACTCGTCCTGGAGGAACCACTGGTGCTGTCCGGCCCCGCCGGGCGCGAGGTCCGCGTGGTCGTCGACGGCAACGGCGTGATCGGCGTGCACTCGCGCGGCGACGGCGAAGCCGGGTGGACCCGGAACGCCTCGGGCTTCGCCGGTTCCGACACCGGCGTCAGCCCGCGGGCCGACGGCCTCGCAGCCTGGCCCCCCGCGGACGCGGCCGGCGTGTCCCGCGAGGCGGCGTACGCCCGGCTGTCCGCCCTCGGCTTCGCGCCGGGACCCCTGTACCGGGGCCTGGAGGAGGCCTGGCAGGCCGACGGCGCGCTCTTCGCCCGGGTGGAGCTGCCGGCGGTCGGCGGGGCGGAACAGGCGAGCGGCTTCCGGATCCATCCGGCGCTGCTCGACGCCGCGTTGCTGGCCAGCAACCTGGCACCGGCCGTCGACGGCACCCCTCAGGGAGGGCTGCCGTACCGGTTCCGGGGCGTCCGCCTGGGGTCCGCCCGCCCCGGCGCGCTGCGCGTCCGACTCACCTCCACCGGACCGGACACGGTGTCCGTGGTCCTCGCGGACCGGACCGGGGCACCGGCCGGCGGGATCGAGTCGCTGACCCTGCGGCCCGTGGACACCGGGAAGCCGGCGAAGTCCGGCTCCGGCCGGCACGACGCCCTGTACCGGGTGGACTGGGTTCCGGCACCGTCCTCGCCGCACGAGATCGGCCGGTACGCCGTGCTGGGCGAGCCGGACGCGCTCACCGCGTCCCTGGCACGGGGCGGGCCGGTCCTGGCCACACCGGCCGAACTCGCCGCCTCCGGCGCCGGGACACCCCCGGTCGTGTTCGCCGTGCCGGACGGCGCGGGGGCCGACGGGGACACTCCACCCGAGGCCGCCGGACACCGGCTCCACCGGGTGCTGCGGTGGACGCGCGAGTGGCTCCTGGACGACCGGTTCTCCGCGTCGCGCCTGGTGGTCGTCACCCGTGAGGCGTTCCAGGACGGCCGGGGGTCCCGCACCGACCCGGCCGCGGCGGCGGTCTGGGGTTTCCTGCGCAGCGCGCAGACGGAACACCCCGGCCGGTTCACGCTCCTGGACACCGACGGCCGCGCCGATTCCTGGGCCCGCATACCGGCCGCGGCCGCCACGGGCGAGGACCAGCTCCGCATCAGGGCGGGCACCGTGACCGCTCCCCGGCTCACCCACCCGGCAGCCGCACCCCCTTCACCCGGCGCGGACCGGGACCGCCCCGCCCTCGGGCCCGGGACGGTGCTGATCACCGGCGGCACCAGCGGCCTCGGAGCGATGCTGGCCCGCCACCTCGTGGAGCGGCACGGGGTGCGCCGCCTGCTGCTCACCAGCAGACGGGGGGCGACGGCCCCGGCGGTGGACGGACTGCGTGCCACGCTGACCGGGGCGGGCGCCCATGTCGAGGTGGTGGCCTGCGACGTCACCGACCGCGCGGCGGTGACCGCGTTGGTCGACGCCGTCCCCGACGAGCACCCGCTGACCGCGGTGATCCACTGCGCCGCCGTCCTGGACGACGGCGTCGTCGAGTCGCTGACGGGCGACCGCGTCGAGGCGGTGCTCGCTCCGAAGACGCACGGCGCCTGGCACCTGCACGAGGCCACCCGGCACCTGGACCTGTCCGCGTTCGTGCTGTTCTCCTCGATCGCGAGCCTGCTCGGGACGGCCGGACAGGCCGGCTACGCGGCGGCGAACGCCTTCCTCAACGGCCTCGCCGAGACCCGCCGGGCGCAGGGGCTGCCCGGCACCGCCCTGTGCTGGGGCTACTGGGCCGAGCGCAGCGAACTGGGCGCCGGGCTCGGGGAGGCGGACCTCGTGCGCCTGCAACGGCAGGGCGTGTCGCCGATGCCGTCGCACGAGGGCCTCGCCCTCTTCGACGCGGCGATCGCCCGGGACGAGCCGGTGCTGGTGCCCGCCCGGCTGCACCTGCCCGGACCCGGCGCCGCGCACACCGGCCGCACCCTCTCGCCACTCCTGCGCGATCTGCCCGCGCCGTCGGCCGGCACGGACCGTCCGGACCGGCAGGAGACGCACGGCATCGAACTCGCGCAGCTGGTGCTGTCGAAGCCGGCGGCCGAGGCGGAGGCGGTGGTGCGCGACGTCGTGCGGGCGCAGACCGCACTCGTCCTCGGGCACGAGGACGGTCAACAGGTCGGACCCACCGTCGCGTTCCGCGACCTCGGCCTCGACTCGCTCACCGCGCTGGAACTGCGCAACAAGCTGTCGGCGGTGACCGGCCTGAAGCTGCCCGCCACGCTCGCGTTCGACCACCCGAACCCCCAGGCCCTCGCGCGGTTCCTGATCGACAGCCTCACGCCCGCCCCCGCCGGTCCGCAGCGGACACCGGCCGACCGGCTGGCCGAGGAGATCGAGCGGCTGGGCGCCCGGCTGGAGGAGGAGTTCCCCGCCCTCGCGGACGAGGAAAGGGCCACCCTGTCCGCCCTGGTGGGCCAGGTGCAGGGCCGGGTCCGCGCCATGGCGGGCGAGGGACCGGTGATCGGCATCACCGACCGGATCAGTACGGCCTCAGCCGGCGAGCTTCTCTCGCTGCTGGACCAAGAGCTCGGCTAGGGGAGAGCGATGAGTGACGACAACAACGCCGAGGTTCTCGACTACCTCAAGCGGACCTCGATCGAGCTGATCGAGACCCGCCGACGGCTGGAGGAGCTGACGGAGGCCGCCGCCGAGCCCATCGCGGTCGTCGGCGCCGCCTGCCGCTTCCCGGGCGGGGCGGCGTCCCCGGAGGAGCTGTGGGACCTGGTGCGTTCGGGCCGCGACGCGGTGGCCGGCCTCCCCGAGGACCGCGGCTGGGACCTGGACGCCCTCTACGACCCCGATCCGGACCGGCCCAACACGAGTTACGCGCGCTCCGGCGGCTTCCTGCCCGACGCGGGCGACTTCGACGCGGAGTTCTTCGGCATCAACCCCCGCGAGGCGCTGGCCGCCGACCCGCAGCAGCGGCTGCTGCTGGAGACCTCCTGGGAGTCCCTGGAACGCTCCGGCATCGACCCGCGGACCCTGCGCGGCAGCGCCACCGGTGTCTTCGCGGGACTCGCCTACTTCGGCTACGGCGACCACCACGCCACCCCCGAGGCCATCTCCGGCTACGGCCAGACCGGCTCACTGCTGAGCGTGGCGTCCGGACGCGTCGCCTACGTCCTCGGTCTGGAGGGACCGGCGGTGTCGACCGACACCGCGTGCTCGTCGTCCCTGGTGGCGATCCACCAGGCGGTGCAGTCGCTGCGGCAGGGCGAGTGCGGGCTCGCCCTCGCCGGGGGAGTCACCGTCATGGCGACGACGCAGGTCCTGCGCGAGATGTCCCGGCAGCGGGGCCTGGCGCCCGACGGCCGGTGCAAGGCGTTCTCCGACACGGCGGACGGCGCCGGGTTCTCCGAGGGCGCCGGGGTCCTGGTCCTGGAGCGGCTGTCGGACGCGCGGCGCAACGGACGCCGCGTCTGGGCCCTGATCCGGGGCTCGGCGATCAACCAGGACGGCGCGTCCAACGGCCTGACCGCGCCGAACGGCCCGGCGCAGCAGCGGGTGATCCGGGCCGCGCTGGCCAACGCCCGGGTCCGGGCGAGCGAGGTCGACGTGGTGGAGGCGCACGGCACGGGTACGAAGCTGGGCGACCCGATCGAGGCGCAGGCGCTGCTCGCCACCTACGGGCAGGACCGGGACCGCGACCGGCCGCTGTGGCTGGGGTCGCTGAAGTCCAACATCGGCCACGCTCAGGCGGCCGCCGGCGTCGGCGGGGTCATCAAGATGATCATGGCGATGCGGCACCGGACGATGCCCAAGACCCTGCACGTGGACCGCCCCAGCACGCACGTGGACTGGTCGGCCGGTGCGGTGGAACTGCTGACCGGGGCCATGCAGTGGCCCAGTGCCCCGGGCCGGCCCCGGCGGGCGGGGGTGTCCGCCTTCGGCGCCAGCGGCACCAACGCGCACCTGATCCTGGAGGAGGCCCCCGCCGAGGTGACGCCCGCTGCGGACCGGCCTGCCGGCCGCGAACCGGCCGGGGCAGCACCCCCCGGGGAGGCGTCCGCCGCCGGTCGCCCGGCAGGGCATGCCACGACGGTGGTGCCGTGGATCGTCTCCGCGCGCTCGGCCGAGGCGCTGCGGGCGCAGGCGCACAAGCTGCACGGCTTCGCCGTCGCCGATCCGCGCGCCGACGTCGCCGCCGTCGGACGCTCGCTGGCCTCGACCCGGGCCCGGTTCGAGCACCGCGCGGTGGTGCTCGGTCAGGAGCGGGACGAACTCCTGCGCGGTCTCGCGGCGCTCAGCGAGGGCGCCGAGTCCGCCGACGTGGTGCGCGGAATTGCCGGGGAGCCCGGCGGCACCGTCTTCCTCTTCCCCGGGCAGGGCTCCCGCTGGGCCGGCGCGGCGGCCCGGCTGTACGACGCCTTCCCGGTCTTCGCCCGGAGCCTCGACGAGGTGTGCGCCCGCTTCGACGCCCACCTGCCCTTCGCCCTCAAGCCCCTGCTGCTGTCCGGCCGGCCCGCCGACGACCTCGCCGACCGCACCGACATCGCCCAGCCGGCGCTGTTCGCCCTCCAGGTCGCCCTGTACCGCCTGATCACGCGCTACTGCCCGCCCCCCGGCCGGCTGATCGGTCACTCGGTCGGAGAGATCGCCGCCGCCCACGTCTGCGGCGCCCTCGACCTGGACGGCGCCACCCGGCTCGTGGCCGCCCGCGGCAGGATCATGCAGACCGTCGAGGAGCCGGGCGCGATGCTGGCCGTACGCGCCCCGCAGGACGAGGTGCGGGCCCTGCTCGCCGCGTACGACCGGGTGGGCGTCGCCGCCGTCAACGGACCCGCGTCGGTCGTCGTCTCGGGCGACCGCGACCAGATCCACGCCCTGCGTGACCGGCTGGTCGCCGACGGAACCTCCGCGAAGCCGCTCGCCGTCGGCCACGCGTTCCACTCCCCGCTCATGGACCCCGTCCTGGACGCCTTCGCGGCGTCCCTCGGCGAACTCGGCGGCGACGCGGCGCAGATCCCCGTCGTCTCGTCCCTGCTGGGCCGCGAGGCCACCGCCGGGGAACTGACGTCGGTCACACACTGGGTGCGCCACGTGCGCGAACCCGTCCGCTTCCACGACGCGGTACGGCACGCCCGCGAGTGCGGCGCGGACGTCTTCCTCGACGTGGGCCCCGGCTCCACCCTCGCGGGCATCACCAAGGAGGCCTTCGCCCACGAGGGCGCGCACGACGCGCTGGTCGTGCCGGTGTCTCGGCGGGACCGCGAGCCGGAGGAGGCGTTCGTCGCCGCGCTGGCCCGGCTGCACGTACGGGGCGTGGACGTGGACCTGGGCGCCCTGCTCCCGGCGGGCGGACCGGTGGACCTGCCGACGTACGCCTTCCAGCGGCAGCGCTACTGGCTGGACTTCCGGTCCGCCGCGGGCCGGGCGGACCTGTCCGCCGCCGGGCTCACCGCCGCTGACCACCCGCTGCTCGGCGCCGAGGTCGACCTGCCCGGCACCGGCGAGGTCGTCCTCACCGGCCTGTGGTCCCTGCGGACCCATGCCTGGCTGGCCGACCACACCGTGTTCGGCGAGGCCGTCGTACCGGCGACGGCCCACCTGGACCTCGCCCTGGCGGCGGGCCGCCGCGTCGGTGCCCCCGCCGTCGAGGAACTCTCCCTCGAAGTGCCCCTGGTCCTCGCGGCCTCAGGGGAGACACGGGTGCGGATCGTCGCCGGTGCCGCCGACGACACGGGACGCCGCCTTCTGGAGGTGTTCTCGCACTCCGGCGAGGACGGTCCGGCGCCCGGTGGCTGGACCCGGCACGTGACGGGCCGTCTGGCGCCCGCCGCGGCGCCCGAGTCCGGGGCCCCCGAGGACGCGACGCCGCTCGTCGTGTGGCCCCCGGCCGGTGCGCAGCGGATCGACATCGCGGAGCTGTACGCCTCCTTCGCGGACGCCGGCTTCGACTACGGCCCCGCGTTCCGCGGCCTGCGCGAGGTGTGGCGGCGGGGCGAGGACCTCTTCGCGACCGCCACGTTGCCCCGGACGGACGGCACTTCGGCCGCCGACGGCTTCGCCCTGCACCCCGCGCTGCTGGACTCGGTGCTGCACGCGGTGGTGGCCGGCGAGGTCATCGAGGTGGACGGTGCCCGGGGCTGGATGCCCTTCTCGTGGAGCGGGGTCGACGTGGCCGGGGCCTGCGGCCCGGACGTGCGGGTGCGGATCTCCCCGGCCGGCGACGGTGTCGTGTCCGTGGTGGTCGCCGACGGCCAGGGGCGGGCGGTCGCCCGCATCGGTGCGCTGACCTTCCGGCCGGCCGGCCCCGAGCAGGTCCGCGCGGTGCGCGGCGCACACGGGTCCGCGCTGTTCGAACTGGAGTGGACGCCGGTCCCGTCCGGTGCGGGCACGGCTCCCGGCGGGAGGCGGATCGTCATCGGTGCGCGGGAGGGCCTCGCGGCCCGGGCCGCCGCCGCGGCCGGCCCGTCCGCCGTGCGGTGCGCGTCCCTGGAGGACGCCCTGTCGGGCGGGGCCCTCACGGGCGCGGACCCCGCGCAGATCGTCCTCTGCCTGGACGACGACGGCACGCACGGCACCGGAAGCGCCCCCGACCCCACCGACGCGGCCGGGAGCACCGTTCCGCTCGGCGCGGTCCGCCACGCGGGCCTGCGCGTTCTCGACGCGGTCCAGCTGTTTCTCGCCGACGAACGCTGCGCCGGAGCCACCCTGGTCCTCCTCACGCGCCTGGCCCAGGACACCGGCGGCGGACAGGACGGCGTGAGTCTCCAAGGCGCGTCCGTGTGGGGCCTGCTGCGCTCCGCCCGGACCGAACACCCCGGCCGGTTCCGTCTGGTGGACATCGACGACGGGGCGAGCTCCTGGGAGCGCCTCCCGCACGCGCTCGCCCTCGACGCGGACCAGCTGGCCCTGCGCGACGGGCAGTGCCTGGCTCCCCGCCTGGCACCGGCCACTCCCGCACACGGCCGGCTCCAGCCGCCCCCGGCCGGACCCCACCGGCTCGGCATCCCGGACAGGGGGACGCTGGAGAACCTGACCTGGGTCCCCTGCCCCGAGGTCGAAGCGCCCCTCACCAGCGGGCAGGTACGGGTCGCCGTGCACACCGCGGGGCTCAACTTCCGCGATGTCACCATCGCCCTCGGCCTGGTGGAACGGACCGCCATCGACGCCGGACTCGGCAGCGAGGGCTCCGGGACCGTCCTGGAGGTGGCCGACGACGTGCCGGGCCTGGCCCCGGGCGACCGGGTGACCGGCATCTTCACCGGCGCCTTCGGCCGCGTGGCCGTGGCCGACCACCGTCTGCTCGTGCCCGTCCCCGACGGGTGGAGCCACGCGGAGGCGGCGTCCGTGCCGGGCGCCTTCCTCACCGCCTACCACGCGCTCGTGCACCTCGCCGGGCTGGAGAAGGGGCAACGGATCCTCGTCCACGCCGCGGCCAGCGGTGTCGGCATGGCCGCCGTCCAGCTGGCGCGGCACATCGGGGCCGAGACGTACGCGACCGCGAGCCCCGCCAAGTGGCCCGCCCTGCGGGCCATGGGACTGGACGACGACCACCTCGCCTCCTCACGGGACCTGCAGTTCGCGACCGTCTTCCGGCACGCCACCGGCGGCCGCGGCGTGGACGTCGTGCTGAACTCCCTCGCGCACGCCCACGTCGACGCCTCGCTGACCCTGCTCCCCGCCGGCGGCAGCTTCATCGAGATGGGCAAGACCGACATCCGCGACCCCGCCCGGGTCGCGGCCGACCACCCGGGCGTCGCCTACCAGGCCTTCGACCTCTACGAGGCGGGCCCGGACCGGATCCAGGAGATGTTCCGGGCCGTCATGGACCTGTTCGCCGAGGAGCGGCTGCACGTCAACCCGGTCTCCGTCCGGCCCGTCCACGACGCGCGCACCGCGTTCCGCGAGATGAGCCAGGGACGGCACATCGGCAAGCTCGTCCTCGACCTGGCCGACGACTTCGGCGGCGGGACGGTCCTGGTCACCGGCGGGACCGGTGGCGTGGGGTCGCTGGTGGCGCGCCACCTCGTCACCGCACGCGGGGTGCGCAGCCTGGTGCTGGCGAGCCGCCGCGGCATGGCCGCCGAGGGAGCCGCCGCGCTGGTGTCGGACCTCGCGGACGCGGGCGCGACGGTGGAGGTCGTGGAGTGCGACGTCGCGGACCGGGCCGCGGTGGCGGACCTGCTCGCCGGCCTGCCCGGACCCTCTCCGCTGACGGCGGTCGTGCACACGGCGGGGGAGCTGGCCGACGGCACCGTCGCCGCGCTCACCGCGGACGGGCTCGACCAGGCGCTGCGGGCCAAGGCCGGCGGCGCGGCCCACCTCGACGAACTCACCCGCGGGCGCCCCCTGAGCGCGTTCGTGCTGTTCTCCGCCCTCGCGGGAACGCTCGGCGCCGCGGGACAGGCCGCCTACGCGGCGGCCAACGGCTTCCTGGACGCCTTGGCGGTGCGCCGCAGGGCGTCCGGCCTCCCCGGCACGTCGCTGTGCTGGGGCTGGTGGGAGCAGCGCAGCGGCATGACCGGGCACCTGGACCGCGCCGACCTGTCCCGGGTACGGCGGATGGGCGTCGCCGCCATGCCGACCCCCGACGCGCTGGACCTGTTCGACGCGGCGTGCGCACTCGGCAAGCCGGTCCTCGTCCCGGCCCGGCTGGACCTCGCCGCGCTGCGCGCCGCGCCGCGCGACGAACGGCCCGGTCTGCTGCGCGACCTGGCCGACGCGGGCCGGGCCCGCCGCCCCCGCACGGCCGCCCCCGAGCGGGCCTCCGCGCCCGGGCTGCCGGCCGCCCTGGCCGCGCTCCCCGATCACGAGGCGGAGACCGCCGTCCTCGACTTCGTCCGGGACCAGGTCGCCCTCGTGCTGGGACACCCCTCCGGCACGGCCGTCGACGCGGACCAGGCGTTCACGCCCATGGGATTCGACTCGCTGACCTCGGTCGAACTGTGCAACCGCCTGGGCGCCGCGACCGGACTGCGCCTGCCGACCACGCTGGTCTTCAGCTACCCCACGCCGCGCGAACTGGGGCTGCACCTGGCCGGCCTGGTGCGCCCGGCGGCCCGGACCGGACCGGACGAGGACGCCGCGATCCGGGAGGTGCTGCGGACCGTCCCGATCGACAGGCTGCGCGACGCGGGGCTGCTCGAACCGGTGCTGGCCTGCGCCGGCCCCTCCCGGCCCGGTCCCGTGACCCGGCACGAGTCGCAGGACGGCCCCGACGCGCCGGCGCTGACGGGCCTCGACATCGACGCACTGGTCGAACTGGCCCTGGACGAGAGGGGGAAGTGACATGGACGACTTCGCGGACCGCACCGCGGACGGCGCGAACGACGCGGACCGGGTGCAGCGCGCACTGCGCACCCTGCTGCAGGAACGCGACCGCCTCCGTCAGGAGAACGAGGCACTCAAGGCCCGGCACGCCGAACCGATCGCCGTGGTCGCGATGGCGTGCCGCTACCCGGGAGGCGTCTGCTCGCCCGAGGACCTCTGGACGCTGGTGCGCGACGGCGTCGACGCCGTGGACGAGTTCCCGCAGGACCGCGGCTGGCGCGACGTCTACGACCCGGACCCCGCCGCCGTGGGCCGTTCCTCGACCCGCCAGGGAGGCTTCCTGGACGGCGTGGCGGACTTCGACGCGGGGTTCTTCGGCATCAGCCCGCGCGAGGCGCTGACGGTCGACCCGCACCACCGGCTGCTGCTGCAGACCTCCTGGGAGGCCTTCGAACGGGCCGGCATCGTCCCCGCCGACGTGCGCGGCACCGACGTCGGCGTCTTCACCGGCGTCAGCTCCTCCGAGTACGGCTGGCGCTTCCTGGAGGCGCACCACGGCGAACTGGAGGGCCACCTGCTGTACGGCAGCGCCCTCAGCGTCGCGTCCGGCCGGGTCGCCTACCAACTGGGCCTGACCGGACCGGCGGTGTCCCTGGACACGGCGTGCTCGTCGTCGCTGGTCGCCCTGCACATGGCGGCGCAGTCGCTGCGGTCGGGGGAGTGTTCGCTCGCGCTGGCGGGCGGGGCGTCGATGATGCCCACCCCCGCGATCTTCGTGGAGTTCTCCCGGCAGCGGGCGCTGTCCCCCACCGGGCGGTGCAGGGCCTTCGCGGACGGGGCCGACGGCACCGGCTGGGCGGAGGGCGTCGGTGTGCTGCTCCTCGAACGGCTGTCCGACGCCCGGCGCAACGGCCGCACGGTGCTGGCCGTCCTGCGCGGCAGCGCGGTGAACCAGGACGGGGCCAGCAACGGGCTGACCGCCCCCAACGGCCGCGCTCAGGAGCAGGTGATCCGCACCGCCCTGGCCAACGCGCGGGTCCTCGCCGCACAGGTCGACCTGGTCGAAGCGCACGGCACCGGGACCGTCCTGGGCGACCCCATCGAGGCGGGCGCCCTGCTGGCGACCTACGGGCAGGACCGGGAGCGCGACAGGCCGCTGTGGCTCGGATCCCTGAAGTCCAACATCGGTCACGCCCAGGCCGCCGCGGGGGTGGGCGGCGTCATCAAGGCCGTGCTGGCCATGCGTCACGGCTGGCTGCCGAAGACGCTGCACGTGGACACGCCCTCCCGGCACGTCGACTGGTCGTCCGGGGCGGTCCGGCTGCTGGAGGAGGGGCGCGCGTGGCCCAGGCCGGACGGTCCCCGGCTGGCCGGCGTGTCGTCGTTCGGCGTCAGCGGCACCAACGCCCACGTCATCCTGGAGGAGCCCCCGCAGGAGCCGGCGGAGCGGGGCGGCACCGGCCCGGCCGTGACCGGTGGCCTCGTGCCGTGGGTCGTCTCGGGCAAGGACGCCGCGGCCCTGGCACGGCAGGCGGGCCGGCTGCACGACTTCGCCACCGCCGGCACGGACCTCGCCGACACCGGCTGGTCGCTGGCCTCCGGCCGCTCGCGCTTCGCGCACCGCGCGGTCGTCCTCGGCCGCGACCGGGAGGAACTGCTGAGCGGTCTGGCGTCGCTGCGCGACGGAACGGACTCCGGCGGGGTGGTGCGCGGTGCCGCCGCCGACCTCGGCGGGATCGCCTTCATGTTCCCCGGCCAGGGCTCGCAGTGGGCCGGCATGGGACGGCAGCTGTACGCCACCTTCCCGGCGTTCGCGCACTCCCTCGACGCGTGCGCGGACGCCCTCGCCGAGTGGACCGACTGGTCGCTGCCCGACGTCCTGCACGGCACCGACGGGGCGCCCACGCTGGACCGGGTCGACGTGGTGCAGCCGGCCCTGTTCTCGGTCATGGTCTCCCTGGCCGCCCTGTGGCGGTCCTGGGGCGTCGAACCGGCCGCGGTGGTCGGACACAGCCAGGGCGAGATCGCCGCCGCCCACGTGTGCGGCGCGCTGTCCCTGCGCGACGCCGCGAGGATCGTGGCGCTGCGCAGCCGGGCCCTGACCGCTCTCGTCGGCCACGGCGGCATGGCGTCCGTCACGGAGTCCGCGGACCTGGTCCGGACGCGCCTGGCACCCTGGGGCGACCGGGTGAGCGTCGCCGTCGTCAACGGGCCCCGCTCGGTGGTGGTGTCGGGCGAACCGGAGGCCCTCGACGAGTTCGTCGAGAAGATGCACGCCGAGGGCGTGCAGGCCCGGCGGATAGCGGTGGACTACGCGTCCCACTCGCCGCAGGTCACCCGGGTCCGCGACCAGGTGCTCGGCCGGCTCGCCGACGTGAGCCCGAAGACGTCCGCGCTGCCCTTCTACTCCACCCTGCACGGCCGGAGGACGGACACCGCGGAGCTGAACGCCGGTTACTGGTACGCCAATCTGCGCGAACCCGTCCGCTTCGAGACCTCCGTGCGGCAGCTGCTCGACGACGGATTCCGGGTGTTCGTGGAGATGAGCCCCCATCCCGTACTGACGTATCCGGTGCAGGAGATGGTGGAGGACCTGGACGACGCCGTGGTCCTGTCCTCCACCCGACGGGACCGGGGGGAGGCCGACGCCGTGCTGGACTCACTGGCCCGACTGCACGTCCACGGCGGGGCCGTGCGCTGGGAGTCCCTGTTCGGCGAGCGGCAGCGCGTGGATCTGCCGACCTACGCCTTCGACCGGCAGCGCTACTGGCTGAGCTCCGCGCACACGGCCGTGACGGTGGAACTGCCCACGACGGATCAGGCCCCCGGCGACCAGGCCCCGGTCTCCCTGCCGGAGCTGCTCGCCGGCCGGTCCGGCGCCGACGCGGAGGCGATCGTCCTCGGCCACGTCCTCGACAGGGCCGCAGCCGTCCTCGGACACGCCTCGGCCGACGCCCTGGACCCCGACGGGGAGTTCCGGCAGTTCGGGTTCGACTCGCTGCTCTCGGTCGAACTGAGCAAACGCCTCGCCGCGACGACGGGACTCAAACTCCGGGCCAACCTGGTGCTGCGCCACCCGTCACCGAGGCTGATCGCCCGGCACATCCTGTCCACGATGGCCGAAGGCGACCCCGCGTGAAGGCGCCCGCATTCCGTGTTCC
>NZ_JAPSKN010000044.1:0-18790 GCF_031181705.1 Streptomyces sp. | reverse complement strand
TCCGTTCCATGGCCTTTGCTGAGGGGTTGATTCGAGTGCGTTCGTTCGGCGCGTCGTCCGCGCACAAAGGAATGTGGCTGGCGCAGAAGATGGCGCCCGACATGCTCAACCACGCGCTGGCCATGTGGGAGGTGGACGGTGAACTGGACACCCCGGTCATGGAAGCGGCCATGCTGCGCGTGCTGGACGAGGCGGAGGTCCTGCGCGTCAGCTTCCGCGACGACGGCGGCGGCCTGCGCATGGTCCCCCGGGAACTCGGCGACTGGCGGCCGTTCCACCTGGACCTGAGCGGTGAGACCGACCCCGAGCAGGCCGCGCGCGAGGCTCTGGCCGGCTTGGTGCGGCGACCCTACGACCTGGAGCGCGACCTGCTGTTCCGGCTCGGCGTGGTCACCCTCGCCCCGGCCCGCTTCCTCGTGGTGATCTCCTACCACCACCTCGTCTGCGACGGCTACGGGGCCGGCGGTCTGCTGTCGCGCCGCATCGCCGAGGTGTACACCGCGCTGGCGGAGGGCTCACAGGTGCCCGAACCCGCGCACCCGTGGGACGTCGCGTCCTACGCGGCCCTGGCCGAGGAGTACACCGCCTCGGGGAAGGCCGCCGAGGACACCGGTTTCTGGCGCGAGCACCTGGCGGACGCGCCCCCACCGGCGCAGGTGCCGGGCGTGACCCTGTCCGACGCGCGGCGCGCCCGGCTCTGCGAGCCGTTGAGCGGCGCCGACCGCTGGTCGGAGGTGGCCGGGGCGATCGGCATGGTGAGCCGGACGCTGACCGTCCCACGGGCCGAGGCGGATGCCTGGACCGAGACCGCCAAGTCCCTCGGCGTGTGGATGTCCTCGCTGCTGACCGCGGCCGCGGCGGTCTTCCTGCGCCACCGCTGCGACCGCCCCGAGTTCCTCCTCTCGCTGGCCGTGGGCAACCGGTCGGGGGAGGCGGGCCGGACACCCGGTCTCGCGGTCAACGTGGTACCGCTGCGGATGAGCGTTCCGCTCGGGGCGTCGTTCGCACGGATCGCCGACGCGGTGGTCGACGAGACGTACGAGGTCTTCGGGCAGACCGGCTGCCACTACTCCGACATCCAGCGCGCGTGCGGCACCGTCCTCAGCGGCCGGGGCAGCTTCGGAGCGGTGCTGAACGTCGTGGACTTCGTGGAGCAGCTCCGCTTCGGCGGCCACCCGGCGCGCTACTTCTCCGCGACCACCGGCACCTTCGACGAACTGTCGATCGGCTTCTGCACCGACGGGACCCCCGACAGCGACCTGTTCCTGCGGCTCGACGCCCCCGCGGGCCTGTACTCCCGCGCCGAGCTGCGTGCCGTCGGAGAGGACCTGCTCGACCACGTCCGGGCCGTGCTGGCCGCCCCTGCGCAGACTCCGGTCGGTGCCCTGGCCATGCTGCGCGGCCTCGAGCGGCACCGGCCGCCGTCTGCGGTGGAGGAGACCGGCGCGCCGCTGCCGGGCCTGACGGTTCCCGAACTGTTCCACCAGCAGGCGGCGCGCGCCCCCGGCGCCGTCGCGATGGTGTCCGGGACCACCACGGTGACGTACGGCGAACTCGCCGAGCGTTCCGGCCATCTGGCCAGGGCGCTGCGCAGCCGGCATGTGGGACCCGAGACGGTCGTGGCGGTGGCGGTGCCCCGGTCGGTGGATCTGGTCGTCGCCCTGCTGGGGGTGGTGCGGGCGGGCGGCGCCTACCTGCCGGTCGACCCGGCGGCCCCGGCATGGGGCGGCACCGCGGCCGCTCCCGGCGTCCTGCTCACCGACGCCGCGACCGCCGCGGCACTCCCGGCCGATCCGGACCTGACGGTCCTGCTCCTGGACGAGCTGTGCGCCGAGGCCGGCGACGACGCGACCGGCGACGACGGTCTCGGCACCGCCCCGCCGGCGCCGCTCCCCGACCAGCTGCTCGCCGTGCTCCCCGGCCCGGCACCGGACGGTTCGGTCACCGAAGTCGCCGTGACGCACCGCACCATGGAGCGGTTCGTCCTGGATCGCCACTGGCGTGACGGTGCCGGCGGGACCGTGCTGTGGCACGCCCCGCCCACCGCCGGCGCGACCGCCCTCGACGTCTGGGCGCCGCTGCTCCGCGGCGGCCGGATCGTGCTGGCCCCGCCGGGGGAACTGGACGCCGACGCCCTGCCCGGGTTGCGTGAGACCCATGGGATCACCACCGTACGGCTGACCGCGGACGCGTTCTCGGCGCTCGCGGCCGACCGTCCCGAACGTCTCGCCGGACTGCGTGAGGTGTGGACCGGCGGGGACCGCGTCCCGCCGGCCGCGGTGCGGCGCGTCCGCGAGGCCTGCCCGGACCTGACCGTCGTCGACGTACACGGCCTGGTGGAGGCGGCCTCGTTCGCCGTGCGGCATCCCCCGGCCGCCGAAGCGCCCGGACACCCGGCACCCTCGTACGGCAGCCCCCTGGACCACACGGCACTGCACGTCCTGGGCCCGGGGCTGGTGCCGGTCCCGCCCGGGGTGGCGGGGGAGCTGTACCTGGCCGGGCCCGGCGTGGCGCGCGGTCGCCCGGGACGGCCCGGACACACGGCCGCGCAGTTCGTGCCCTGCCCGTTCGGCCCGCCCGGCGGGCGCATGTACCGGACCGGGCACCGGGTGCGCCGGGACGAGGAGGGCCGCTTCGCGTACGTGGGACGGGCCGGTGCCCAGGCGGACGTGCGCGGATTCCGCATCGAACCGGCCGAGGTCGAGGAGGCCCTGGCCGAGTACCCCGGGCTCGCCCGGGTGCTCGCCGAGGTCACGCGGGACGAGGCCGGGCAGCGGAGGCTGGTGGCCTACGTGGTCCCGGGCGGTACGGCCGCCCCGGCGGTCGAGGAGCTGCGCGCGTTCGCCACGGGGCGGCTGCCGGAGGCGATGGTCCCGTCGGTGTTCGTGCTGCTGGACCGTCTGCCGCTCACGGCGGACGGCCGGCCGGACCGCGCGGCCCTGCCGGAGCCGTCGTGCGACGGCGACTCCTACCGGGCACCGCGCAACCACACCGAGCGGGTCCTGGCCGGGGCGTTCGCCGACGTGCTGGAGGTGGAGCGAGTCGGTATCGACGACGACTTCTTCGACATCGGCGGCAACTCGCTGCGGGCGATCCGCCTGGTCGGCCTGATCCGCGCCGAACTGAACCAGGAGGTGTCCATCCGTAAGCTGTTCGCGGCGCGCACCATCGCCGGTCTTTCGGACCTGTGGGGGGATGTGGCCCCGTCGAGCCGGCCCGCCCTGCGCAGAAGGACCAGGGACGGCCACGTGCTGTGAGTCCGCCGGCGGACCGCCGCCCATTCCCCATCCCCGTCCGGCCCGGGACAATGGGGGGAGACGACTTCGCTGTCCCGCCGACGGGACACAGGCCGGCCGAGTCCGGCACACGTGAAGGCCCTCGTGCCGCAGCGGGTCGGCGGCGCGACCCGGAAACGTCACATCCCGCCCCACGTCGGTTCTTCTGGGCGCGGAAGATCACCGGTCGACGATGCGGACGGCGCATCGCGCAGCCATGCCAGCGGGAGAATCCTCTATGAGTCAGCGTGAACACCCCATCTACGACGTGGTCGGCATCGGGTTCGGTCCGTCCAACCTGTCGCTCGCCATCGCCCTGCGGGAACACTGGACGAGCGGTCAGGACGGGGAGGTCAACGCCCTGTTCCTGGAGCGGCAGTCCTCCTTCGGCTGGCACCGCAACATGCTGCTGCCGTCGGCGACCATGCAGATCTCCTTCCTCAAGGACCTGGTCACCTTCCGCAATCCGACGTCGAGTTACAGCTTCGTCGCGTTCCTGCACGCCTCGGGACGGCTCCCGCAGTTCGTCAACAACCAGGATTTCTTCCCCACCCGCGAGGAGTTCCACCAGTACCTGGAATGGGCGCAGGCCCGGGTCGCCGACCGGGTCCGCTACGGCTCGGAGGTGACGTCGATCCGGCTCGTCCCGGGCGACGCCCCGGAGACGGACCGCCTGCGGCTGGAGATCGCGGACGGGGGACACCGGGCCGGGCGCGTGATCGAGACGCGGAACGTGGTGGTCTCCACCGGCCTGGTCCCGAGCATGCCCGAGGGGACCGAGCGGGACGAACGCGTATGGCACAGTTCCGAGTTCCTGGACAGGTACCGCCGGATGGATCCGTCGGCGCTGCGGCGGGTGGCGGTGGTCGGGGCGGGCCAGAGCGCCGCCGAGATCACCCGGTTCCTCTACGACGAGCTTCCGCACGCCGAGGTGTACTCGGTCATCCCCTCCTACGGGTACTCCGTCGCGGACGACACGCCCTTCGCGAACCAGATCTTCGACCCCGGCGCCGTCGACGACTACTACTTCGGCACCGATCAGACCCGTGAGGCGTTCTGGCGCTACCACCGCAACACCAACTACTCGGTGGTCGACGACGAGGTGATCCGGGACCTGTACCGCAGGGCGTACGACGACGAGGTGCGCGGAACCAAGCGACTGCAGTTCCTCAACCTGACCCGGGTCACCGGCGTCAAGCGCGTGGGCGCCGAGACGCGCGTCTCCCTCCAGGTGGGACCCGACGCCGAGGTGCGTGAACTCGACTGCGACGCGCTCGTCTGCGCGACGGGGTACAAGGGGATGGAGCCCACCGGCCTGCTCGGCGAGCTCGACCACTACTGCGTGCGCGACGGTGCGGGCCGCTACCGGATCGAGCGGGACTACCGTGTCGTCACCGAACCGGAGTTGCGGTGCGGCATCTATCTGCAGGGCGGCACCGAGCACAGCCACGGTCTGACGTCCTCGCTGCTGTCGAACATCGCCGTCCGCAGCGGCGAGATCGCCGATTCGATCGTCGCCCGGCGTGCCGGGCGGATCGCCGGAAGTCCGGTCGCCGTTCCCGCCGAGGTCGGTGGCGACTTCCTCTGAACGCCCGACCGACGAGGGGAACGCCGATGAGCAGCCTGGCCGAAGAGCGGTGGATACGCCGCTTCCACGACGACGACGGGTGCGCGACGAAGCTCGTCTGCTTCCCGCACGCCGGCGGGTGGGCGAGCGCGTACGGTGGCTGGACCGCGCGGCTGCCGTCCGATGTCGGGGTGCTCGCCGTGCGGTATCCGGGTCGCGAGGACCGGCTCGGCGATCCGTTTCCCGCGGGGCTGGAAGCCCTGGCGGACGAGGTGGTGGAGGCCCTAGAGGAGTTGTCGCGGCACCGGCTGGTGCTGTTCGGCCACAGCATGGGCGCCTCGGTGGCCCACGAGGTGGCCGTGCGCCTCCACCAGCTGGGGCGTCCACCGGCCGCCCTGTGCGTGTCCGGCAGGCGCCCGCCGCAGCTGCTGGACGGCCGGCGCCGCCTGTTCGGCACGGACGAGGAGATCGTCGCGGGTCTCGTGCGCTTCGACGAGAGCCGGGCCGCGGTCTTCGCGGAGCCGGAACTGCGCGAGGTCCTGCTGCCGGCGATCCGCGCCGACTACCGGATGGTGGACGAGTACGCAGGGGGCGACCGTCCTGCGCTGGACTGCCCGGTGTACGGCTTCACCGGCGAGGACGACTCCGAGGTGACCCCGGACCAGATGCGCGGCTGGGCGGATGTGACCAAGGGCCCCTTCCGGCTCCTGGTCCTGCCCGGCGGGCACTTCTATCTCCGGGCCGAGGAGCCCGCCGTGCTGGCGGGTCTGCGGGACGCGCTGCGGCCCGTCAGGAACCTCGTGGAGAAGGCCTAGACGCGGGCCCCGGAGACCGGGGGATTGTCCTCTCCGGGACCCGCGCGTACGGCACCGGGCCATGGTGGCGCGGTGGTGTCAGCATGGCACCTGTCTGGCCCCACGGCAACCCCCGAAATTCGGGGACTCGGGGGCGGACACCTCATTCCAGGGTCGAAGGCTTTCGCGTGCGCAGCTGGCAACTGCGGTGTCACCAGGCCATTGTGCTGCCGTTGTCCCGATGTCGCCGATGGATGCGCCAGGGTGGCGCAATCTGGCGCTGGACGTGGCGCCAGATGATGTCATCATGGCGCTGGTTCGGCGTGCCGCCGACCGTCCGCACTCACCGGAGTTGAATCGCCTTGGCCACCTTGCTCTACCGCATCGGCCGCTTCGCCTTCCGGCGGCGAGGCCTCACCGTCCTGCTGTGGTTCCTCGTCCTCGGCGGTGCCGGCGTCGCTGCCTCGTCCGCGCCGCCTCCGCCCGTCGACACCTTCTCCATGCCGGGCACGGAGTCGCAGAAGGCCGTCGACCTGCTGAACGAGAAGTTCCCGGACGCCGGCGCCGACGGAGCGTCGGCCCGGGTCGCGGTCCGCGCGCCGGGCGGCGGGAAGGTCACCGATCCGGGGGTCAGGAAGAACGTCGCCGCGCTCGTCGCCGACCTGGCGAAGGCCCCGCAGGTGGCCGCCGCCTCGGACCCGTTCACGTCGGACGCCGTCAGCGAGGACGCCACCACCGCCTACACGGTCGTCACCTACGAGGTGAGCGCGCTGGAGGTGTCCGACAGAGCGCACGACGCCCTGCTCGAAGCCGCCGACGACGGCCGCGAGCGCGGGCTCACGGTCGAGATGGGCGGCGACGCCGTCCCCGTGGAGCAGGCGGCCGGCGGCACCGCCGAGAGCGTCGGCGTCGCCGTCGCCGCCCTGATCCTGCTGGTGACCTTCGGTTCACTGGTGGCGGCGGGCATGCCCCTGCTCACCGCCGTCATGGGGGTCGGCATCGGCGTCAGTGCCATCGGCGCCCTCGGCAGCACGCTCGGCCTCTCCTCGACCAGCACCACCCTTGCCCTGATGATCGGCCTGGCCGTCGGCATCGACTACGCCCTGTTCATCGTCTCCCGCTACCGCACCGAGTTGATCGAGGGCCTGGACCGGGAGGAGGCCGCGGGGCGGGCGGTCGGCACGGCGGGCTCGGCCGTGGTCTTCGCCGGCCTCACCGTCATCGTCGCGCTCGCCGGCCTCACCGTCGTCAACGTCCCGATGCTCACGAAGATGGGCCTCGCGGCGGCCGGCACCGTCCTGATCGCCGTGCTGGTCGCGGTGACCTTCGTCCCCGCGCTGCTCGGCTTCGCCCCGGTCCGGGTGCTGCGCCGCGCCGACCGCCACCGCATCACGGGCAAGCCGCTGTCCGAGCGCCGTCAGCGCAGGGCCGCCCGGGCAGTGGAGCGGCAGCGGCCGAACCTCGGTTCCCGCTGGGCGGGTTTCGTCCTTCGCCGCCCCCTCGTCGTCCTGCTGGTCGGCGTGGTCGGCCTCGGTGTCGTCGCCGTGCCCGCGACCCGGCTGGAACTGGGCCTGCCCGGCGAGGGCACCATGGCCCCCGACACCACCCAGCGCAAGGCCTACGACATGCTGTCGGAGTCCTTCGGCCCCGGCTTCAACGGCCCCCTGCTGGTCACCGTCGCGGCGGACGAGGCCCGCGGTGTCGGCAAGGCCGTCGCCGCCGAGCTGTCCGGTGAACCCGCGGTGGCCGAGGTCGGCCCGGTGGTGCCGAACACGTCGGGCGACACCGCGATCATCAACGTCGTGCCGGAAGGGGGTCCCACGGACGACCGGACCCGGCACCTGGTCGAGAAGTTGCGCGACGACCTGTCCGACTTCGCGCGCACCCATGACGCCGAGATCCTGGTCGGCGGACAGACGGCCATGTTCCTGGACTTCTCCCGGACCCTCGACGACGCGCTCCTTCCGTACCTCGCGCTCGTGGTCGGACTCGCCTTCCTGCTGCTGGTCCTCGTCTTCCGCTCGCTCACGGTGCCGCTGAAGGCCGCCCTCGGTTTCCTGCTGTCGGTGTCCGCGGCGCTGGGTGCCGTCGTGGCGATCTTCCAGTGGGGCTGGTTCGCCGACATCGTCGGGGTGGACCAACCGGGCCCGATCATGAGCACCATGCCGATCATCATGATCGGGGTGGTCTTCGGACTCGCCATGGACTACGAGGTCTTCCTGGTGACCCGGATGCGCGAGGCCTTCGTCCACGGGGAGTCGACCTCCCAGGCGGTCGTCACCGGCTTCCGGCACGGCGGCCGGGTGGTCGCCGCGGCGGCGCTCATCATGACCAGCGTCTTCTCCGGGTTCATCATGGAGGACAACGTCTTCGTGCGGATGATCGGCCTGGGACTGGCGCTCGCGGTGCTCTTCGACGCCTTCGTCGTCCGCATGGCCATCGTCCCCGCCCTCTTCGCCCTCCTCGGCGACCGCGCCTGGTGGCTGCCGCGGTGGCTCGACCGCGCCCTGCCCGACATGGACGTGGAGGGGGAGAAACTGTCGCACCGGCCCCCGGCCGCACGGGGGCGGGTGCCGATCCCGTGACCGGCTCGCGCGGCGGCCGCACGCCGGCCGCCGCGCCGCTACGGCAGCCGCAGCGCCGGCCTGCGGTGCGGGAGCGCGGTGGCACCGTGCAGACCGCGGAAGGCGTACGCGGCGGAGATCAGCGCCATGTGGTGGTACCAGCCGGGAAACGACCGCCCCGCGAAGTCCAGCAGCCCGAAGTCCTGCCTCAGGGCATCCAGCACGGCCGACGTCCCACCGGTCAGCGCGGCGGTCGCCGCAACCGTGCCGGGGGAGTGGTGGACCAGACTCGTGAGCCACAGCCGGCCGGTCGTGCCGGTGTCGCCTCCGCTCGCGAAGAGCCGGTACGGAGGTCCGGGCGAGTGCCCTGGGGAGCTGCCCGGCAGGTGAACCAGCACCGACGGCGGGCCACTTGCCCGCTGGGGCCCGTCGGGTGGGGCGGGAGTGTCGCCCTCCGGTCCCTGCGCGCGGAGCAGACTCCGCGCACCGACCGGTCCCGGGGAGGCCTCGCCGACGGGGACCACGGCCAGCTGTGGCGGCACCGCGACGACGACGTCCCGGCGCCGCATGGCGAGCCCGCGCACCAGGTACCCGACGTCGGGATCGTTGCTCATGTCGGCGAGGACCACGGCAGACGGCGAGTCCACACGGGCCGACAGCCGGTCGACGAGCCGGAGCGCGTGTGCCCATGTCGGGAGGTACCGCTCGGAGTCCGGAATGCGCGCCTCGTGACGCCGCTCGGGGTCCTGCGTCCAGGCCCGCGGCAGGTACAGGGACCAGTCGACGGGAATCTGCACCGTGCCCACGTGGAGGAAGGAGCCCAGTCCCAGCTGGCAGTTGAGCGTACGGCCCGAGTGCAGATCGAAGCGGCGGTGGACGCCCACCGACTTGTCGCCCCTCTTGGGCAGGACGGTCCGGCCGATGGACCACACGGCCTCCGGACGCCGGCGCGCCACCCAGTGCGTGATCTCCTCCGCCACGTCGTCGAAGTTCCACGGGCTGAGGCTGACGAACTGGCGCAGCGACTGCACGACGGACGGATCGCGGGATATTCCGGCCGCAATCCTGCGTACCGTCTTCTTGCCCGGTGTGGCGAGTAATCCGCTCAGATAGGCGTGGGCGCACTTGCGTTGATCGATCCGGCGTAAGCTCTTGAAGATCGTCCTGCTGAAGTGTTCCAGCATCGAATCTGAATCTGCGGTGTCCGTCGTATGACGTGAAAGCGACGACGAGTGCGGTGGGGCCGTTTCCATTCCGCGACAACTCCCCCGAGTTTCTGGCCATGTGAAGGTTGAGTGTAGGACGCGCTTCACAGTGGCGCCACCGTCGCGTCGGATGGCTTGATCTGGCACCTCGGATGGCGCGAAGCCCCGGGCCGGGGGGCGGTGGACCGGTGGAGCCGCTCACCGCCTGACCGTCCCGGTGCCGGGCGCTCGGCCCCCCGACCCCCGGACGCCGGGGGCGAGCCGCGGCCACCGGCAGGCCCGGGGACGGCCCCGGTACGTGCCTGACCGCTCATCAGATGCAGGTGGGAGCCGGTGCGTTGGCCGACTTGTGGCGTGCTGCCTACCCCCACATCACGCCATTCCTGGCGACAGGGCGGCGTCAAGAGAACGTTCGAACTCCGCAAAGTAGTACTCGATGGTGCCAAGATCCTTGAACTGGTGCCGCGGCTGGGATCTACTCAAGGCCGCAGCAGGTGGCCGTCCCGCCGACAACGAGAACCGGTCATTATCGGCTTTCTCGGGTCGCTGCCATTCGGTGGCGGACGTGGCCGACGTTCTTTGTACGCGTGCCATGAACGACGTGAATGCCTCCGCGGTCGAGGGAGGCAATCGCGCGAAACCAATCGGTGTACCAGCACGTCGACACGGGGGCATGATGGCGAATCAGGTCGAGGAATGCTCGGAACCCAAGACGGTCATATTCGGTAGACCCGCGGGAACCGCCTCGCACAGCCGCAGAAGCAGGGGGGCGGACCAGCGGCGCGAACAGGTGCTCACGACGAAGGTGGGGTTGCACATCCCCGCCGGACTCGCCTTCGAGGAGTGGGAAAACGCCGGGCGCCAGCTCTCCGGGCTGCTCAACTCCTCGTCCTGGTGGCTGGGCGACTGGCTCGTGTACGGCAAGGCCCACTATGCCGACCGCTACGAGCGAGGCATCCGGGCCGCCGGCCTCCAATACCAGACGCTGCGCAACTACGCCTGGGTCTCCCGGCGCTTCGACCTGGACCGGCGGCGGTCCGCCCTCAGCTTCCAGCACCACGCGGAGCTGGCCTCGCTGCCCGTCGACGAGCAGGAGACCTGGCTGGACCGCGCCGAACGGATGCAGTGGAGCACCAAGCAACTGCGCAACGCCATCCGCAGCGAACGCGAGGGCGCCTCGCCGCAGCCGGACGTCGCGGCGGCGACGCGTCGGCTCGCCGTGCCCGACAACCGGCTCCAGTGGTGGCACAAGGCGGCGGTCCAGGCGGGCATCGAACTGGAGGACTGGGTGATGGCCACGCTCGACGCGGCCGCCAGCCGGCTGCTGGAGGAGCCCGGCCGGCGCCTGTCCCTGGAGTAGCCATGTCCCGCGCGCTGTCCCGTCGGCGGGACGGCGCGATCCGCTCACGAGAACACCGCCCCGTCCTCCTCGTGTGGACGGGGCGGAGGCATGTCCCAAGCAAACCCGAGACGCGCGAAAAGTGAAAGCAAGCCGTCCTCCGAAATGAATTCGTCGAGCGTCACCGCATGCGATGGCGATCGCGCTCCCCAGGTCCTTCCGGTGCTGCTTCAATAAGTCAGCCATTGCTGCAGGAAAGACGGGAGCGAAATGTCGCACACGTATCCGGAGAATTTCGCGGGCAGTGTCCGTGCCGCGTCGCCGCGCCGTTATCTGATGTGCCGCCCCACGCACTTCGACGTCACGTACTCGATCAATCCCTGGATGGATCCCGGCAGGCCCACGTCGGCAGAGGTGGGCCTCGGCCAGTGGAAACGGCTGCACGACGTGTTCGTCGGCCTGGGGCACGAGGTGGAGCTCATCGATCCGGTGCCCGGACTGCCGGACATGGTGTTCGCGGCGAACGGTGCCACCGTCGTCGACGGCAAGGTCCTCGTCGCCCGGTTCCGGCACCCCCAGCGCACCGACGAGGCCCGGGCGTACCTGGAGTGGTTCGGCCGCGGCGACTGGTCCGAGGTCCGGCAGGCCGAGTACGTCAACGAGGGCGAGGGGGACTTCCTGTTCGCCGGCGGGGAGATCCTGGCGGGGACCGGCTTCCGCTCCGACCCCCGGGCGCACGACGAGGTGCGCGAGTTCTTCGGCCGCCCCGTGGTGAGTCTGACGCTCGTCGACCCGCGCTGGTACCACCTGGACACCGCGCTCGCCGTACTCGGCGACGGGCACGTCATGTACTACCCGGCGGCGTTCTCCGCCGAGAGCCGCGCGCTGCTGTCCGAGCGCTTCCCCGACGCCCTCCTGGCCGGCGAGGCCGACGCCGCCGTCTTCGGCCTCAACGCGCTGTCGGACGGCCGCAACGTCGTCCTGCCGCGCCAGGCCGTCGGGCTGGCGACGCAGCTGCGCGAGCACGGCTACACGCCCGTCGGGGCCGACCTGACCGAGATGCTGAAGGCGGGCGGCAGCGTCAAGTGCTGCACGCTCGAACTGCGTACCCGCTAGGCGTGTGCGAGGGGCCCGGCTCCCCGGGGAGCCGGGCCCCTCGGCAGGGCCGGACGGCCGGGTTGCCGTGTCCCGGCCGGCGAGTCTCAGGGTCCGGAGCGGGGCAGCCTGTCCATCAGTTCCGCCGTCTCCCGGTGCCGGCCGCACTCGCGCCCGCTGAAGGACTTCTGCACCCGCTCGCGCACGTCGGCGGGCTGCTCCTGGCTGAGTTTGAACATGCCCTGGGCGCCCGTCACCGAGATCCGGAAGGCGCCGACGCCGGCGACGATGCTGCGGAAGTAGTCGACCGACTCCGACTGGTCCCAGCCGGCCCCGAACCGGTCCTCGAAGGACAGCGCCGTGGCCCGCACGACCTCGAGCGTCTCCTCCAGCGAGACGATCTTCTCGACCACGCCGCGCACATGAGCCGAGGTGAAGTTCCACGTCGGCGCGGCCGGTGAGGTCTCGTACACCGTCGGGGAGACATAGGCGTGCGGGCCGGTGAAGGCGAGCAGGACCACGTCACCCGTGCTCAGCGCCCGCCAGTGGGGGTTGGCCCTGTTCATGTGCGCCAGCAGCGTGGCGCCCACCAGGTCGTCGGGCCAGTCGCGGGTCGTCCCCGGGTCGGGAATCACGGGAAGGTGCGTGGCGAAGGGACCCTCGTCGGCACTTCCGTTGATCACCGCCAGCGCCAGGGGATTCCGGCGGATCAGGTCGGCTATCCAGGAACCGTCCGGTTCGCGATAGTGACGGGGAACGAACACCCGGACATCACACTCCTCCGTGGTCGGTTTCCGGAAACAGGTCCGCCGTTTCCGGAGCTGGGTGCACCGTACGTCGACGGCGCATTTCCCAGGCCTTTTCCGTGGCATTTTCCGACGCCGTTTGCGAGGCCCTTTCGCGATGCCGTCCCGCGGGCGGACGGAAGACCAGGAATTCCGGGCCGTCCCTCGGGGCGTCGGACACGGGACGGCGGAGCCGCGGCGGCTGTGCCGCCTAGCAGTACTCGGCCTCCAGGATGGGGAGCACGGTCTCGGCCCCCCAGCTGCTGTTGTAGTTGACGGTGATCTGGTGGCCGCCGTCCTGGGTGGTGGCGGCCAGGGTGATCCACCCCGGCATGCCCCCGTCGTGGTACCAGAACGGGACACCGCAGCTCGTCGTGAACCGTTCGATGCCGAGCCCGTAGGCCGACCCGGGGAAGTCGGGGTTGTCGACCGTGGTCCGCATCGCCTTCAGCTGACGCGGCGGCAACAGCTTGCCGGTCATCAGGGCCCGGTAGAACCGGTTGAGGTCGCCGGCGCTGGAGATGATGTCGCCGTCGCCCCAGCCCTGGGATCCGTTCATCTCGGTGACGTCGTCGACCCGGTCGGGCGCCGAGGGGAAGAGCCGGGCGTAACCGCGGCTGCTCGGCCGGGGCAGGCCGGCGTCCTCGCCCGGGTGGGACGTCGCCCTGAGCCCCAGCGGTTCGACGATCCGCTCGCGCACCTCGTCCTCGTACGGCCTGCCCGCGACCTTCTCGACGATCAGCGCGGCCAGGATGTCGTTGGTGTGGGAGAACCAGTGCCGCGCGCCGGGCTGGAAGGGCGGTTCGTGCGTAAGGGCCACGCGCACCCGCTGCTCGGGTGTCACGGTGTCGTAGCGATGCTGCAGGAATCCCTCACCCGTCAGGTACGTCGTGACGTACTCCTCGTCGGCGAGGTAGTCGAACAGGCCGCTGGTGTGGTTGAGGAGCTGCCGCACGGTGATGCGGCGGCCGTCGTTGCCGTTGCCCCGCACCAGGCCGGGCAGGTGGCGCTCGACGGTGTCGTCGAGCCGGAGCCGCCGCTCCGCCTCCATCTGCAGCAGGACGGTCGCCACGAACGTGTCGGTGATGGTGCCCACACGGAACCGGTCGTGTCTGCCGCGCGGGGCGCCCGTCCTCAGGTCACCGACGCCGGCTGCCGAGGACCACACGCCGTCGGCGTCCCGCGCCTGGGCGGTGACGCCGGGGACACCGGCTGCCACGGCCGCGTCCAGCGCCCGCTGCGTGGCCTCGTGACCAGCCGCCGCGGCACGGGAGTCCTGCGACGCCCGGGCGGGAGCCGTGAAGGCGGTGGCCACCAGCACGGTGGCCGCCGCCAGAGCGACCGTGCCGGTCTTGAGGCGCTTGCGAATCGTCATGCGTGCTCCTGGAGTCGTTCGTCATCGGCTGTGCGGTCCGTCGCCCGACGGCGCCCGCGAGTGGCCGGGTTGGGCGCCGCGGGTGCGGGTGCGGGTGGGGAAGGCGGCCTGCTCGGGCGCCCCGTGAGGGTCCTGCCGCACACCCGGCGGGTCGGCGGAGGCGGGGCGGACGCACGCCCGGGAGGCGGTGGGGCCCTGGGCGGTGCCGCGCACGGACGGATGCCCGGCCGACCGCCGGCGCCCGCCCCGTGTGTTCGACCGTGGGCGCGGGTCCGGGTACGTCCGGGGGCCGGGACCGCCGGCAGCGGCGGGAGGCACCGGGTTCGGCCGGCCGTCGTGTCCGCCCCCGGTGAGCGGCACCAAGAGAACACACCTCGCCCCGCCCCGGCAACGGAATCGGGCCCGTCCGGCCGCCGCGGCCTCGTCCCGCCGACGGGACACGGGAGGAGGCGGGAACCGGGCCGGAGGAGGCGGGAACCGGGCCGGAGGCGGCGGAACCGGGCCGGAGGAGGCGGGAACCGGGTCCGAGGACGAGCGGCGACGGACAGCGCAAACGTCCGGCAGCGGCGCGCCCCGTGCGGCCCGGCGTCGTCTTGACCGTCTGATCCGCCTCCGTGACCGTGGTGGTGCTCCGCGGACGTCGCAGGGAGCGCGAGCGGCAGGGGGAGACGGCGTGGGACACGAGGGCAGGGACACCGACGTGGTGATCGCGGGCGCCGGGCCGACAGGCCTGATGCTCGCCTGCGAACTGCGGCTGGCGGGCGCCGACGTGACGGTGGTCGACCGGCTCGCGCGGCGCACGGGGGAGTCCCGGGCCGGCGGGATGCACTGCCGCACGCTGGAAGTGCTGGACCAGCGAGGGGTCCTGGACCGCTTCCTGGCAGCCGGTGAACTGACGCCGGTCGGCCATTTCTCGGGACTCATGCTGGACTTCGACGGGTTGGAATCCCGGCATCCGCTTCCGCTGACGATCCTTCAGTCGGCGGTGGAGCAGCTGCTGGAGGAGTGGGCCACCGAACTCGGCGTACGGGTGCGCTGGTCGGCCGAGGTGGTCGGGGCGCAGCAGGACGGGGACGGCGTGACCGTCGGGCTGCGCACCGCCGAGGCGCCCTCCGCGCCGCTGCGCGCCCGCTATCTGGTGGGCTGCGACGGCGGCCGCAGCGCGGTGCGCAAGCTGGCGGACATCGCCTTCCCCGGCACTCCGGCGACGATGACCGCGATGATCGGCGACGTCGAACTCCCCGACCTGCCCGAGGAGTACGTCTGGGCGAGGCGCTGCGCGACCGGCGAGTACTCGGCGATCTCCTTCGAGCCGGGCTGGTACCGGGTGATCACGTCCGACTACGACCGTGTCGCCGACCGCGACGAACCCGCCACGTTCGAGCAGCTCCGGCAGTCCCTGGTCAAGCTGGCCGGCACCGACTACGGGATGCGCAACCCGCGGTGGATCTCCCGGTTCGGGGACGCCGCGCGGCAGGCCGACCGTTACCGGGCGGGCCGGGTCCTGCTCGCGGGCGACGCGGCGCACATCCACTTCCCGGCCGGCGGGCAGGGCCTGAACACCGGAGTGCAGGACGCGGTCAACCTGGGCTGGAAACTCGCCTCGGTGGTCCACGGCCGGGCACCGGAAAGCCTGCTCGACACCTACCACGCCGAACGCCACCCCGTGGGGGAGCGGGTCCTGCACAACACCCGGGCGCAGGCGGCCCTGACCCGCCCGGGGGCACAGACCGACGCGCTGCGCGAGGTGTTCGCCTCACTGCTGGTGTACGACGACGTCAACCGGCGGCTGCGGGACATGCTCACCGCGCTGGACATCCGGTACCCGGTCGGGGGCCGGCACCCGCTGGCGGGCCGCCGGGTGCCGGACGCCGGCCTGAAGACACCCGACGGTGCCACGCGCGTGTACGAGCTGCTGCACGCCGCCCGCCCCGTCCTGCTCGACCTGCGCGGCAACGCGGGCCTGGGCACGGCCGCCCGGGACTGGGCCGACCGCGTCGACATCGTCGAGGCACGGTGCGAGGACGCGTACTGGGCCGTCCCGTCCCACGACGAGATCCCGGCCCCGGGCGCCGTGCTCATCCGCCCCGACGGCCACGTGGCCTGGGCGGCCGGGTCGGACAGCGTCCCCGACACCGCCGCGCTCCGGACCGCTCTCACCACCTGGTTCGGCCCACCCCGGCCCGGTCCGCGGAGGCCGACGGCGATCCCCGGCCCGGGGACCGGCTGACGAGACACGCATCGTCGTCCGCCCCGGACATCTCCCCGCCCACGGAACGCCGTTACACCCTGGCGGGCCGAACCGCCGAGTAACGCCCGCACCCGTGACCGGTGATGCTGTAATGAGCGCGGGCCGCGGCGACACGCTGGGCCCGGCACCGCGCGCATCCGCGCCCCCGGCTCTCGGCGCGGGCCGGGTACGGGCACGCGGGCGAAGCAGCACAGGGGGACTGAGCGGTCATGGAGAACTTGCGGCCCGGCGATCCCGCGCAGGTCGGGGACTACCGGTTGCTCCGGCGCCTCGGGGCCGGGGGCATGGGGCAGGTGTACCTCGGGCGGTCGCAGCGGGGGCGCACGGTCGCCGTGAAGCTGGTCCACGCGCAACTGGCGTACGACGCGGAGTTCCGCCGCCGCTTCCGCGCGGAGGTCGCCGCGGCACGGCGGGTCGGCGGAGAGTGGACGGCTCCGGTCCTGGACGCGGACACCGAGGCGGACACCCCCTGGGTGGCCACCGGCTATGTCGCCGGACCCACGTTGCACCAGGCGGTGGCCGAGATCTGCGGTCCGCTGCCGGAGCAGTCGGTGTGGCACCTGGCGTCCGGTCTGGCGCGTGCGCTGCAGAGCATCCACGCCTGCGGACTGGTGCACCGGGACCTGAAACCGTCGAACGTCATGCTGACCGTCAACGGCCCCCGGGTGATCGACTTCGGCGTCGCGCGCGCCGCGGACGCCAGCGTGCTCACCCGCACCGGCGCGATGGTCGGCTCCCCGGGATTCATGTCGCCCGAGCAGATCCTGGGCGGTGAGATCACCGGGCTGAGCGACGTGTTCAGCCTCGGACTGGTGCTGGTGTTCGCCGCCACGGGCCGGCAGGCGTTCGGCAGCCCGGACAGCGGCGCCCACGCCATCATGCTGCGGGTGACCGAGGACGAACCGGACCTGACGGGCATGCCCGAGGCGCTGGCAGCGTTCGTGACACGGTGCCTCGCCAAGCGGCCCGAGGACCGCATCCCGCTGTCCGAGATCGTGACGACGGCGGAGGCGGCCACGGCGCAGGCCGACCCGGCCGCGTGGCTTCCGGGCGCCCTGATGGTGGAACTCGGCCGGCACGCCTCCGGCCTGCTCGACCTGGAGGAGCCGCCGCCGACCCGCGTCGACCAGCCGTCCGCCGGCCGGGGCGGGGACGCCGTGCACGCGCTGCCGACCGCGCACGGCGTGCGCCTCCCGCCCCCGCCGCCGGGCACTCCCACACCCGTGCCGATGCCTGCGGTGCCCGCCCCGACCCCCGTACCCCCGGCCCGGGCACCGGGGACGACGGTCACCACACCGCCGATGCCCCCGGTCCCGGGCGGTTTCCGGCCGGGCGGCCACAGCCCGAGACGGGTCGGCCCCGTGCTGGCCGTGTCGGCCGTCGTCGCCGTGCTCGCCATCGTCCTGGCCGTGAACCTCCCCGGCCTCGGAGGCGACGACGACCGGAACGGCTCCGGGGAGTCCGCAGCGTCCGGGGGAGCTTCCTCCGGGGGCTCCCCGAAGGCGTCCCCGGCCGACTACCAGGGTCAGTGGACCGGCAACGTGCGCGAACCGGACGACGACCTGTACTCGATCAAGCTGGACTACAAGGGCGGGAGGATCGGCGACCAGGTGGCCACCGTCGAGTACCCGTCGCTGGCGTGCAGCGGCCGCTGGATCCTCACCATGGACACCGGGCACTCGGTACAGGTCCGGGAGGAGATCACCGAAGAGAGCAGCCCGTTGAACTGCGCCGACGAGGTCGACATCGTCCTGACCCCCGCGGGCGGCGACAGCCTGCGCTACGAGGTGAGGAGTGTGGGGGACAGCGCGACCCTGCGGCGCGGCCGATGACCTGACGGGCCGAGACCTCAGTCCGGCAGCGGCAGCGGAGGAAGCTGCTGGTACTCGGAACGGCCCCGGTTGAGCACGGAGATCGTCGCGGCGGTCAGCCAGGGCACGGTCGGCCCGGCGAGCCGCATCGGCTCCCACTGCTGGTAGTCGGTGAACAGAGCCCACTGGTCGAGCACGGGGAGGAAGCTGATGATCTCGTGGTGCCGCAGCGACACCCAGCGGTTCTCGGCCGCGACGTGCAGCAGCGTGCGACGGTCGGTGAGGATCGCCCGGCAGGGGGAGAAGTCGCGCCACTGCGCCTGCGCCATCGCCTGTGCCCGGTTGCGGGCGCTGCTGTTGGCGACCGCGTCCCCGACCAGACCGGCCGCGACGAACAGCGGTGAGCCGAAGTAGAAGCCCGAACGCTGGTCGTAGCTCACGTTCATGCCGTAGAAGCGCGCGTAGTCCGCCGCCACGTCGCCGTACGCGACCTCACCCACTTCGAGCAGCACGCCCGGAGTGGCGACGGGGGCCAACTCCCCTCCGCCGCGCAGATGCCGGTGCAGCGAACACGCGGCTTCCCAGCCCTGCTGGTGCAGGGCGTGCAGGTGATCGTCGGCTGGATTCTGACGTGGCACTGCCTCTGGCCCCCCATGCGAAACGGCTGCTTCTCCGCCGCTCCCCATGGTGCCAGGTGAGGGGCGGGACGGGAGCCGCGTGCGCGGGCCC
>NZ_JAPSKN010000043.1:32734-36804 GCF_031181705.1 Streptomyces sp. | reverse complement strand
CCGTGGCCGTCCGAGTCGTTCGCGCAGGAGTTGCCGAACGCCGGGTTGAGCGCGGCGACCACGTCGACGGTGTTGCCGCAGGCGTTGACCGGCACCTCGAGCGGCGCCTGGATGTTGTTGCCGGACGCGGCGCCCGGAGAGCCCTTGGCGGCTCCCTCGGCGGTCGAGTCGGCGAGGGCGGCGCCGCCGCACAGGGACAGGATGCCCGTCGCGGCCGCTGCCGCGACCATTCCCCTGCTCAGGGTCTGTCGCAATCTCGTTGCCTCCTGCTCGTGGAGTGCTCGTGGAAGTGGGAAAAGCCGGCCCCGGAGCGAACGGTGTTCTCCCGGGGCCGGCCAGGTCGCAGCCGGAGCTGCTCGCGCGTTACCGCGTCAGTCGTTCTTGCACTCGTTGCCGAACGCCGGGTTCAGCAGACCGACGATGTTCACGGTGTTGCCGCACACGTTGATCGGGATGTGCACCGGGATCTGGAGGACGTTGCCCGACAGCACACCCGGGGAACCCACCGCGGCACCCTGGGCGCCGGCGTCCGCCATGGCCGGGCCGGCCATGCCCAGGGCCATGATCGCGCCCGCGACGACAGCAGCGCTCTTCTTCATGAACTTTCCCTTCTCTGCAGTCATGCCTCTTTGTCGGCCGAAGCCGAGCGAGCACAGCCGGAACGGCTCGCACCATGACCTGCAGCCTGCAAACGAGGAATTGGCTTTCGAAGAAACTATGGAACGTGCGACGCAAGGGAATTTCATCCGAATGCCCGGAAGAACCACTGGCACACAACCGGGCGGCCCGCCGTGAATCCATCGGGCCGCCCGGGCTGCCTGCAGGTGCGCTCAGTCGCCGTTCGCCGACAGGACCGACAGGTCCTCGAGGATGTGCGACAGGGCGCCGTCGCGCTTGCTCTGGGTGGAGTTGTCGGCGCACTGCTGAGCGAGGTCGTCCGACAGGATCGGCACGTCCTGGATCGGCACGATGTTGATGACGGCGACGTTGATGTCCTCGAGCCCTGCGCACGGCTTGTTGAGCGTGCCGTCCACGAGCGAGAGCTGGGGGCTCATGTCGCCCTTGGTCGCCGAGTTGCCGAACGACGACGAGGCGCCGTTGCCGTTGGCGACGGACGGTCCGGAGTCGTCTCCGACGGCAAGCGCCTGGGGAGCGGCCGCCACCGACATACCAATGACAGAAGCGGCAGCCGCCGCGGCGACCATTGCCTTCTTGAGCACTTCGCGTTCCTTTCCTAGTAGCGACGCGTGTCCTACGGCCTCATCAACCCGGCGCCAGATGATTGGTTGCGGGTGTTCACCCGCTTGGCCCTCAGCACGGGAATGCGGCCGATAATCACCGGAATGACGAACACACAAACTGTCTCTACATGGGCTGACAGAGTGATAGTGAGAAACTGCGCAGCCCTTGCGGAGTTGACCAGGACGCTCCGGATGACGGGGTTTCCTCAGAAAGGACTGGCTAGTGATCAAGAAGGTTATTGCCACCGCGGCAATCGCCGCTTCCGTCATGGGTGCTTCCGCTGCCGCGGCTCCTCAGGCGATGGCGATCGGTGACGACAGCGGTCCGAACTCCGTGAACGGCAACGGAGCGATGCAGAGTTTCGGCAACTCGAGCACCTACGGGAACATGAGCCCGCAGATGGCGCTGATTCAGGGCTCGTTCAACAAGCCGTGCATCGCCCTCAATGACATCAACGTGCCCGTCGTCAACCTCGTCCCGATCCAGGACATCCCGATCCTGTCGGACGACATGAACCAGCAGTGCGTGGAGAACTCCACCCAGGCCAAGCGCGATGGCGCGCTGGCGCACTTCCTGGAGGACGTGTCGATCCTGTCCTCCAACAGCGAGGACTGACGCCACTGCGAGAGGGAGGGTTCGCCGGGCGGACCGGCGGGCCCTCCCTCGCCGTCTGTCAGCGCCCCGACGCGTACAGCGCCTCGATCTGCTCCGCGTACGCGGCCGTCGCCTCCTGCCGCTTGACCTTCAGAGAAGGGGTGAGCAGCCCGTTCTCCTCGGTGAAGTCGCCGTCGACGAGGGCGAAGGCGCGGATCGACTCGGCGCGTGAGACGGCCTCGTTGGCGTGGTCCACGGCCTTCTGGACGTCGGCGCGCAGGCGTTCGTCGTGGACCAGCTCGGACAGGGGGGTGTCGGCGGGCAGTTTGCGCACCGCGAGCCAGTGGGCGAGGGCGTCGGGGTCGAGGGTGATCAGGGCGGCGACGTAGGGGCGGTTGTCGCCGACGACGAGGCACTGGCCGATGGGCGGGCGGCTGCGCAGGCGGTCCTCCAGGACGGCCGGGGAGACGTTCTTGCCGCCGGTGGTGACGAGGATGTCCTTCTTGCGGCCGGTGATGGTGAGGTAGCCGTCCTCGTCGAGGGAGCCGAGGTCGCCGGTGGCGAACCAGCCGTCGTCCAGCACCTCGCCGGTGGCGGCCGGGTTGTTCCAGTAGGCGGTGAAGACGATGCCGCCCTTGACGAGGACCTCGCCGTCGTCGGCGATGCGGACGGCGGTGCCGGGGACCGGCAGGCCGACCGTGCCGGGGCGCGGGGCCAGGGGCGGGACGACGGTGGCGGCGGCGGTGGTCTCGGTGAGGCCGTAGCCCTCGTAGATCAGGATGCCGGCCGCGTAGAAGAAGAGGTTGAGCTCGCGGTCCAGGGGGCTGCCGCCGCTGATGGCGTAGCGCAGGCGGCCGCCGAGTTCCTTGCGGATGCGGCGGTAGACCAGCAGGTCGTACAGGGCGTGCGCGGCGCGCAGGGCCGGGCCGGGGCCCTTGCCCTTGCCCAGGAACCGGTTCATGTGCGCCTGGCCGAAGCGGACGGCGACGCGGTGCGCGCGGTCGAAGGAGGAGCCGCGGCCGAGCTTCTCGGCGGTGGCGCGGCCGGTGTCGTGGATCTTCTCGAAGAGGTACGGGACGCCGACCAGGAACGTCGGGCGGAACGCCCGGAGGGCCGGGCGGAGTTCGTCCGGTTTGATGCTCGGGAAGTGGCCGATCTCGATGCGGCCCATCAGGCAGGCGATCTGCAGGGTGCGGCCGAGGATGTGCGCGAGGGGCAGGAAGAGGAGCGTCGAGGCGGTCTCGCCGGTGACCTCCTTGAACACGGGGTGCAGCAGTTCGACGGTGTTGGCGGCCTCGGCGTGCAGGTTGGCGTGGGTGAGGACGCAGCCCTTGGGGCGGCCGGTGGTGCCGGACGTGTAGCAGAGGGTGGCGGGGGTGTCGGGGGTCAGGGCCGTGCGGCGCTTGACGACCTCCTCGTCGGTCACGTCCCGGCCGAGGGCGGTGAGGTCGTCGAGGGCGCCGTCGTCGAGGTGCCACACGCGCGGGGGCCGCGGGTGGCCTGCCGTGCCGGTCAGGACCGTGCCGGCGTTCTCGGCCGTTTCCGTGACGACATGACGGGCGCCGGAGTCGCGGACGATCCACTCCACCTGGTCGGCGGAGGAGGTGGCGTAGACCGGGACGGTCTGGCCGCCGGCGGACCAGATCGCGAAGTCCAGGACCGTCCACTCGTAGCGGGTGCGGGACATCACGGCGACGCGGCCGCCCGGTTCGAGGCCGGCCGCGATCAGGCCCTTGGCGACGGCGGTGACCTCGTCGGCGAAGGCGGCCGCGGTGACGGGCTGCCAGCTGCCGTGCCGTTCGCGGCGCAGGACCACGGCGTCGGGCGCCTCGGCCGCGTTGGTGAACGGGATGTCGGCGATGGCGCCGGTCGTGGGGCGCGGCGCCAGGGGCGCCACGCGGGCCTCGCGGACGACGCCCCGTTCGTCCCTGACGGTCTCGGCCCCGGTGCGCAGCGCCAGGCCGGTGCGCTGCTTCGCCCGTTTCAGATCCTTGCGTACGCCCATGACGGCTCCCGGTCGCGGATGAGGCTGACGTGCTGCCGTACTTACTTACTCAGGAGTCAACTTACCCACGCGTAAGAATAGGTCAACGGTCGGGGGTCAGGTCAGGCGGCGTGCGGTGGCGATCGCCTCGGCGAGCCGGCGCGGCGACCCGGCGGTTGTCGTAGCCGATCAGCCGGAACTCCTCGACCGGTCCTCGCGGGAATCGGCGGGGGACCCTCCGTCTGTCTAG
>NZ_JAPSKN010000043.1:0-32634 GCF_031181705.1 Streptomyces sp. | reverse complement strand
CAGGCGGCGTGCGGTGGCGATCGCCTCGGCGAGCCGGCGCGGCGACCCGGCGGTTGTCGTAGCCGATCAGCCGGAACTCCTCGACCGGTCCTCGCGGGAATCGGCGGGGGACCCTCCGTCTGTCTAGTGCTGTGACCGGGATGGTTCACCGTGATCGGAAGGCGGCTCGTGGGACGAGCGCTCGCGTAACGGCTGGTATTACTGGGGCATGCAGGAAGAGACCGCACGCTCCGCGATCGACACGTTCATCTCCGCGTTCAACGCCTCGGACGACAGCTATGTGACTGCTCTGCTCTCCCAGGCACTGACCTCGGACGTGATCTTCTGGGGACCGTTGGGTCGCAGCGAAGGAATCGCGGCGGTCGAGCGGTTCGTGCTGGACATCCGACGCCACCCGGCGGGGACCGGCACGATGGTGCGCTGCTCAGCGGTGGACATGCCTGACGAATGGGCCCGGTACGAGTGGGTCTTCACCACGCCTGATGGAGGCCCCCGCCTGGCAGGAACGGACGTCGTCCATCTGCGACGGAGCCTCATCGACCAGGTCATTGTCTTCGCGGGGGAGATCGAGCCGTTCGCCTCCTGAGTCATCCTTCTGTCGCTGTCCTTCTGTCGAACTCGCCCCGTCGGCGTCCGGTGGCCGCTGTTCGCGGTTGGTCAGGCTGCGGTGTCGAGGGGGCGTCCGCCCCAGCGGATGCCCTTTTCGCTGCGCTTCTGCCCCTCCTGGCCGGTCAGTCTGCGTACACGGGCAGGCTCAGCCACCGCGCCTCCAGCGATCGGATCGGACGTCACCGCACCTCCAACCGTCGTGACCACCAACCCGGCGAACCTTCCCGGTCAGAGCACTAGGAGACGATGTCCTTGCGTGCGAACCCGCGGAAGGCCAGGGCGAACAGCACCAGCGCGTAGGTCACGGAGATCGACGTGCCCTGGATCATGTCCGACCACTCCAGCTGCGGCCGGACGGCGTCGAGCCAGGCGTACTGCCAGTGCGCGGGCAGGAAGTGGCGCCAGTCGCCGAGGGCCGTCACCTCGTCCAGGACGCTGCCGATGATGGTGAGGAACACCGCGCCGCCGACCGCGCCGAGCGGGGCGTCCGTGCGGGTGGACAGCCAGAACGCGAGGCCCGCGGTGACCAGTTGGGACACCATGATGTAGGCCACGACGATCAGGAGGCGCTGGGCCGCCGTGCCGGTGGGCAGACTGCCGCCGGTGGGCAGTTCGAGCGGGCCCCAGCCGTAGGCGGCCGTGCCGACGGCGAGGGCGACGACCGGGAGCAGGACCATCGCCGCGAAGCTCAGGGTGAGCCCGACGGCGAGCTTGGACCACAGCAGCCGGGCCCGGGGCACGGGGGCCGCGAGCAGGTAGCGCAGGGACGACCAGCCGGCCTCCGAGGCGACCGTGTCGCCGCAGAACAGGGCGACGGGTATGACGAGCAGGAAGCCGGCGGCGGAGAAGAGGTTGACCGCGGCGAAGTTGGCCCCGGACGCGGTCGCCGTGTCCATGAGGTTGACGCGGTTGTTGCCGCCGCCCGGGTCGCCGCCGACCTGGAAGGCGATGAGCAGGATGACCGGCAGGGCGAACAGGACGCCGCCCATGACCATCGTGCGGCGCCGCTTCAGCTGCCTCACCAGCTCGACGCGGAAGGGCAGGGTGCGGCCCGCGCGGTAGCCGTCGGCGACCTCGACGGGCGGCTCGGCGAGCGTGCTCATGCTTCGGCTCCGATCAGGGTGAGGAAGGCGTCCTCCAGGCGGCGGTGCGGGCCGACGGACGTGACCGCCACGTCCAGCCGTACCAGGTCGGCGACCAGGCGCTGCGGGGTGCCGTCGGCGCCGAGCCGGACCAGCAGGCCCTCGTCGGCGCGCACGGCCGAGGCGACGCCCGGCAGGGCGGCGACCTTCTCCACGACGGGCTCGTCCACGGGCGTGGCCGTGCCCACCAGGAGCGTGTCGCCCGAGCCGACGATCTCCGCGACCGGGCCCGTCTGGACGAGCTGTCCGTGGTCCATCACGACCAGGTGGGTGCAGGTCTGCTCCACCTCGGACAGGAGGTGGCTGGAGACGATGACCGTGCGTCCTGCGGCGGCGTAGCGGATCATCACCTCGCGCATCTCGCGGATCTGGGGCGGGTCGAGGCCGTTGGTCGGTTCGTCGAGGATGAGCAGGTCCGGCAGGCCGAGCATGGCCTGGGCGATGGCCAGGCGCTGGCGCATGCCCTGGGAGTAGGTGCGCACCGCGCGGGCGAGGGCGTCGCCCAGGCCCGCGATCTCCAGGGCCTCCTCCAGGTGCGCGTCCTCGGCGGGGCGGCCGGTGGCGCGCCAGTACAGCTCCAGGTTCTCCCGGCCGGACAGGTGCGGCAGGAAGCCCGCGCCCTCGACGAAGGCGCCGACCCGGGAGAGGACCGGGGCGCCCGGGGCGATGGCGTGGCCGAAGACGCGGATCTCGCCGCCGTCGGGCTTGATCAGGCCCATCAGCATGCGCAGCGTGGTGGTCTTGCCGGCGCCGTTGGGGCCGAGCAGGCCGAGCACCTGGCCCTTCTCCACGCGGAAGGAGAGGTCCTTGACCGCGTACCGCTCCGACGCCTTCGCGTAGCGCTTGGTCAGGCCGGTGATCTGGAGGGGGACCTCGGCCAGGGCCGGATCCGGCGGGGCGGGGGCGGCCGTGCGGCGGCGTCCCGTGACGATCAGTGCGAGGGCGATCGTGGCACCGGCCAGCGGCAGCCACCACACCCAGGCGGGCAGCGCGCCCCGGCTGTCGCGCTGCCCGAGCGCGGAGGGCACCTTCAGGTCGCCCTTGAGGGAGACGGTGTACGTCGCCGGGGCGGTCGGGGAGGCGTAGCCGAGGTCCGTGGAGGCGAGGACCAGGCGCAGGCGGTGGCCGTCGTCGATCTCGTGGTCGATCGCCGGGAGGGTGATGCGGACGTCCTTGCCCGCCTTGGCGCCCTCGACCCGGAGCGGTGTGACGAGCTGCGAGGGCAGCACCTGCCGGGTGCCGCCGCCGGGCCCGACGTCGTAGAGCTTGGCGAAGAGCACGGCGTCGTCGCTGGTGGACTTCACGTGGACGGTCACGGTGGGCGAGCCGGTGATCTGCAGGTCCTCGCGCTGCGGGACGGACTCGAACGCGGCGTACTGGCCGGGGAAGTCCAGGGAGACGCCGATGCCGAGGCCGGCCAGCTGGCTGAGGCCGCCCGCGCCACCGAGGCCGGGCAGGGCGGAGACACCGGGCGGGCTGGCGCCGGGCGGGTTGGCGAAGCTCTGCTCGCGGCCGGTCAGGGCGAGGGAGCGCCGCTTGCTCTCCAGGCCCGGGTAGCGGTCCGAGGTCACGCCGGTCAGGCGGGGTTCGCCGTCGCCGGAGCCCGTGCCGAGGGTGCGGGTGACGCGGAAGGCGGGGCCGGTGTCGACGGCCTTGTCGTCCTTCAGGTAGCGGTCGAACCAGGCCGTCACGCGGTCCTGGACGCGGCCGGTCTCCATGTCGCCGCCGTCGTGGCCGCCGGCGATCCAGTCGACGTCGACGGGGGCGCCGTTGGCACGGATGGTCCTCGCCGCCTGGTCGGCCTGGCCGAGCGGGAAGAGCGAGTCGGACTGGCCCTGCAGCAGCAGCGTCGGCACCTTGATGTCCTTGCCGACGGCGGACGGCGAGCGCTGCTCCAGCAGCGCGCGGGCCTCGGCGTCGGGCGTGCCCGACTCGGCGACCCGCTCGTACATCCGGCACAGCTCGGGCTCGAACTTCTCGCAGCCGCCGCCGGAGTTGACGAAGATGCCGGCCCAGAGCTTCTTGAACACGCCGTTCGGGAAGAGGGCGTCGGCGAGGTTCCAGTACGTGATCGCGGGGGCGATGGCGTCCACGCGCGGGTCGTGGCCGGCCGTGAGCAGGGCGATGGCGCCGCCGTAGGAGCCGCCGGCCATGCCGACGCGCGGGTCGCCCTTCTTGTCGAGCTCGACCCGGGGCTGCTCCGCCAGCCAGTCGAGGAGCTTCGAGACGTCGGCGACCTCGCCCTTCGGGTCGTTCAGGCCGATCTTCCCGGTGGACCTGCCGAAGCCGCGGGCCGACCAGGTCAGGACCGCGTAGCCGTCCCGGGCGAGGTCCTCGGCCTGCTGCCGGACGTCCTTCTTGCTGCCGCCGAAGCCGTGCCCGAGCAGGACGGCGGGGCGGCGGCCGTCTCCTCCGGAGGTGAAGAAGGAGGTGTCGACGCGCACGCCGTCCCCGGTGTCCAGGAGCCGGTCCGTGCGGTGCACCGGGGGTGCTTCGTCGCCGGCGACGGCCGTCCACGTCCCCGCGCCCGCGAGGACGACGACGGCGGCCCCGGCGGCGAGGAGCCTCCGGGGCCGCCGAAGCAGCCCGTTCAGTCCGGGCAGTCGAAGATCCATGCGTCAACGGTACGGGGTGAACCTGTCGATGAGATGTCGACCGGAGACCGAAGTGCGGGGCCTTCCAGGGGTGTACACGGAATTTCCGGCGTACTGCGGGTGGTGTACGGCTTCGAGTTCGGCGGGGGGCTGTGCGTTGCCGGGTGCGGGTGCTTGGTGGCTGTTCGCGCGGTTCCCCGCGCCCCTTGGGGCATGCAGCCCCCGGCGCTTCAAGAGAGGCAGCCCTTACGCCTCGGGTACCGACACCAGCCAGCGCGTCTGCCTGCGCGGGCGCAGGTACAGGGCCCAGTACAGGGTCGCCGCCGCGGTGATGCCGCCCGTCCAGAGCAGGTACGCCGGCTCCTGCTGCACGAGGACGTAGACCAGGACCACGATCAGCAGGAGCGGGGCCGCCGGCCACAGGGGCATGCGCCAGGCCCGGGTGTGCCGGTGGGTGCCGCGGCGGGAGAGCAGGGCGGCGACGGCGACCAGGAGGTACATGCCCGTCACCGAGACGCCCGTGACGCCGTACAGGGTGTCCAGGTCCACGAAGCACAGGGCCGCGCCGGGGACGCCGACCGCGAGGGTGGAGACCCAGGGGGAGCCGAAGCGGCCGAGGCGGGAGAAGAGGGTGTTCACCGGGGCGGGCCAGGCCTTGTCGCGGGCCGAGGCGAACAGCACGCGGGAGTTCTGGACGACCATGACGATCCCCGCGTTGATGATCGCGAGGGCCACGCAGAGGCTGACGAACGTGCCGACGGCCGTGCTGGACCAGGCGGTGACCATGGTGGAGATGTCCCCGCCGGTCAGTGCGGCGAGGTCGGGGGCGCCCAGGGTGATGGCCGCGACCGGGACCAGGATGATCACGGCGGAGATGGCGAGGGTGGCCAGGACCGTGCGGGCCACCGAGCGGCGGGGGTCCTCCAGTTCCTCGGAGAGGTAGACGGCCGTGGAGAAGCCCTGCGTGACGAACAGTGCGATCGCGAGGCCGGAGACGACCAGGAGGGCCGTCACCGTGTCGGGAGCGCCGTCCGGGCCCGCGACCCGCAGAGAGACCAGGCTGCCGGCGCCGCGCTCGGCGTGCGTGAAGCCCAGGACCGCCACGACCGCCGCCGCGATGACCTCCAGGACCAGGAAGACGCCGGTGATCCAGGCGTTGGCCCGCAGGTCGAGCAGGCCGGCGAGGGTGGCGAGGAGCATCACCGAGGCGCCCGTCCAGGACGGGTCGAGGTGCACCAGCGGGGCGAGGTAGTCGGCGGTGCCCATCGCGATGACCGGCGGGACGATCATCACGACCAGCAGGGACAGCACGAAGACCAGCCAGCCGGCGAGGCGCCCGGCCAGCGTGGAGACCATGGCGTACTCGCCACCGGCGCTGGGGACGAGGGTGCCCAGCTCCGAGTAGCAGAACGCCACGGCGACACAGAGCAGGCAGCCGATGGCGATCGTCAGGGCCGTGGCGGTGCCGAGGGTGCCGAACAGGTCCGGGACGACCACGAACAGCGTGGAGGCCGGGGTCACGCAGGAGAGGGTCAGCAGGGTGCCGCCGACGACTCCGATGGAGCGCTTCAGCTTCTCGGGGCCGCCCGACGCCTGCGCGACGGCGGCTTCGACGGGGGTGAGGGTGTCGGTCACGTGAGGGATGCAACATCGACGGAAACCATCACGTCAATGGCTGTTCACATACGAAATCCGCAGCACATGGACGCTCATTCGCGCGTTAGCGTTGCGTCAGGGCTTCTGCGCCACGGACCTGGCGAGTGCGGGAACCGCAGGCCGGGCGGGCAAAAAAGTGGGGCCGTCCGCCATGCGGACGGCCCCGGGAGCAGGGTGTCAGTGGTTGCGCGGAAAGCCCAGGTCCACGCCCGCCGGGGCGTCGGCCGGGTCCGGCCAGCGCGTGGTGACGACCTTGCCGCGGGTGTAGAAGTGCGTGCCGTCGTTGCCGTAGATGTGGTGGTCGCCGAAGAGGGAATCCTTCCAGCCGCCGAAGCTGTGGTAGCCCACGGGGACCGGGATCGGGACGTTCACGCCGACCATGCCGGCCTCGACCTCCAGCTGGAAGCGGCGGGCCGCGCCGCCGTCCCGGGTGAAGATCGCGGTGCCGTTGCCGAACGGCGAGGCGTTGATCAGGTCCAGGGCTTCTTCGTAGGTCTCCGTGCGCAGCACGCACAGGACCGGGCCGAAGATCTCGTCCTGGTAGGCCTTGGCGGAGGTGGGCACCTTGTCGAGCAGGGAGATGCCGATCCAGTGGCCGTCCTCGTGGCCGTCGACGGTGTAGCCGGTGCCGTCCAGCACGACCTCGCAGCCCTCGGCCGCCGCGCCCTCGACGTAGGAGGCCACCTTGTCGCGGTGGGCCTTGGTGATGAGCGGGCCCATCTCCGACGCCGGGTCGTCACCGGGGCCGATCTTGATCTTCTCGGCGCGCTCGCGGATCTTCTCCACCAGTTCGTCGCCGATGGCGCCGACCGCGACGACCGCGGAGATGGCCATGCAGCGCTCGCCGGCGGAGCCGTAGGCGGCCGAGACGGCGGCGTCGGCCGCGGCGTCCAGGTCGGCGTCCGGGAGGACCAGCATGTGGTTCTTCGCGCCGCCGAGCGCCTGGACGCGCTTGCCGTTGGCGGAGGCGGTGGTGTGGATGTAGCGGGCGATCGGGGTCGAGCCGACGAACGAGACGGCCTTGACGTCCGGGTGCTCCAGCAGGCGGTCCACGGCCACCTTGTCGCCGTGGACGACGTTGAAGACGCCCTCCGGGAGACCGGCCTCCGCCAGCAGCTCGGCGAGTTTGACCGACGCCGACGGGTCCTTCTCGGACGGCTTCAGCACGAACGTGTTGCCGCAGGCGATGGCGATCGGGAACATCCACATCGGCACCATCGCCGGGAAGTTGAACGGCGTGATGCCCGCGACGACGCCGAGCGGCTGGCGGATGGAGGAGACGTCGACGCGACTCGCGACCTGCGTGGACAGCTCGCCCTTCAGCTGGACGCTGATGCCGCAGGCCAGGTCGACGATCTCCAGGCCGCGGGCGACCTCGCCGAGGGCGTCGGAGTGGACCTTGCCGTGCTCGGCGGTGATCAGCTCGGCGATCGCGTCCCGGTTGGCGTCGAGCAGCGCGCGGAACCTGAACAGGATCGAGGTCCGCTGGGCCAGCGAGGACTGGCCCCAGGTGGTGAAGGCCTCCTTGGCGGCCGCGACCGCCGCGTCCACCTCGTCGACCGAGGCGAACGCGACCTTCGTCGTGACCTCGCCGGTCGCCGGGTTGGTCACCGGCCCGTGCGTGCCCGAGGCGCCTTCGACGGTCTTGCCGCCGATCCAGTGGTTGACGATCTTCGTCATGGCCGGGAACTCCTTCACAGATGGCGGCGTCGGGTGGAGACGTGCCGTTCGTACAGCTCACGTGCCTTGACCGCGGACGGCCGTGTCGCGGTCTCGGCCACGGGTACATCCCACCAGGCCTGCGCCGGGGGCGCGCCCGACACTGTGTCTGCCGTTTGGGTCTCCACGTAGACACATGTGGGAGTGTCGGCGGCCCGGGCTTCGGCGAGGGCCTCCCGCAGGGCCCGCACGGTCTTGGCGCGCAGCACGCGCATGCCGAGGCTGGCCGCGTTGGCGGCGAGGTCCACCGGCAGCGGCGGGCCGGTGTACGAGCCGTCCTCGGACGGGTAGCGGTACGCCGTGCCGAAGCGCTCGCCGCCGACCGACTCGGACAGGCCGCCGATGGAGGCGTAGCCGTGGTTCTGGATGATCAGGACCTTGATCGCGACGCCCTCCTGCACGGCCGTGACGATCTCCGTCGGCATCATCAGGTAGGTGCCGTCGCCGACCAGCGCCCACACGGGCCGGTCCGGTGCGGCCAGCTTCGCGCCGATGGCGGCCGGGATCTCGTAGCCCATGCAGGAGTAGCCGTACTCCAGGTGGTACTGGTCGCGGGACCGGGTCCGCCAGAGCTTGTGCAGGTCACCGGGGAGGGAACCGGCCGCGTTGATCAGGATGTCCGAGGCGTCGACGAGGGCGTCCAGGGCGCCGAGGACCTGGGGCTGGGTGGGGCGGGTGTCCGGTTCGTCGACCTCGTAGCAGGCGTCGACGCGCTGCTCCCAGCGCTCCTTGTCCTCGGTGTACTCGGCGGCGTAGGTGCCGGCGACCCGGTGGCCGTGCGGGCGCAGGGCGTCCGTGAGCTCCCGCAGTCCGCTGCGGGCGTCCGCGACCAGGGGCTGCCCGGCGAGCTTGTGGGCGTCGAAGGGGGCGATGTTGAGGTTCAGGAACCGCACGTCCGGGTTGGCGAAGAGGGTGCCGGAGGCGGTGGTGAAGTCGGTGTAGCGGGTGCCGACGCCGATCACCAGGTCGGCGGTGCGGGCCAGTTCGTCCGCCGTGGCGGTGCCGGTGTGGCCGATGCCGCCGACGTCCTGGGGGTGGTCGTGGCGCAGGGATCCCTTGCCGGCCTGGGTGGAGGCGACCGGGATGCCGGTGGTCTCGGCGAACTCGGCGAGTGCCTCCTCGGCACGGCTGTGGTGGACGCCGCCGCCCGCGACGACCAACGGCCGCTTCGCCGCCCGGATCGTGCGCACGGCCTCGGCGAGTTCCGCCGGGTCGGCGCCCGGACGCCGTACGGTCCAGACGCGCCCGGCGAAGAACTCCTCGGGCCAGTCGTACGCCTCGGCCTGCACGTCCTGCGGCAGGGCGAGGGTGACGGCACCGGTCCCGACCGGGTCGGTGAGCACGCGCATCGCGTTCAGCGCCGACGGCATCAGCGCCTCGGGGCGGGTGATCCGGTCGAAGTACCTCGACACCGGGCGCAGGCAGTCGTTGACCGACACGTCACCGGCGTACGGCACTTCCAGCTGCTGCAGGACCGGGTCGGCGGGGCGGGTGGCGAAGGTGTCGCCGGGCAGGAGCAGCACCGGCAGGTGGTTGATGGTGGCGAGGGCCGCGCCGGTGACCAGGTTGGTGGCGCCCGGGCCGATGGAGGTCGTCACCGCGTGCGTGGACAGGCGGTTGGACTGGCGGGCGTAGCCGACCGCCGCGTGCACCATGGCCTGTTCGTTGCGGCCCTGGTGGAAGGGCATCGCGTCGGCGTGCTCCAGGAGTGCCTGGCCGAGGCCGGCCACGTTGCCGTGGCCGAAGATGCCCCAGGTGGCGCCGATGAGCCGCTGCCGGACACCGTCGCGCTCGGTGTACTGGGCGGCGAGGAAGCGGACCAGCGCTTGTGCGACGGTCAGGCGGGTGGTCATCGGTACCCCTCCGTGTGGTCCGGGTGGAAGCAGATCCGCCACTCCCTCGTCTCCCCCGGGCCGGCCATGACGTTCAGGTAGTACATGTCGTGGCCGGGCTGGGCGATCGACGGGCCGTGCCAGCCGTCCGGGACGAGGACGGCGTCGCCGGAGCGGACCTCCGTGAGGACGTCGGATCCGCCCTCACGCGAGGGGAATACGCGCTGGTAGCCGAAACCGTTCGGGCCGTCGATCTCGAAGTAGTAGATCTCCTCCAGCTGCGACTCCTCGCCGGGCCGGTGCTCGTCGTGCTTGTGCGGCGGGTAGGAGGACCAGTTGCCGCCGGGCGTGATCACCTCGACCGCGATGAGCTTGTCGCAGTCGAAGGCGTCCGCCGAGGCGAAGTTGCGGACGCGGCGCAGGCAGGTGCCGCTGCCGCGTTCCTCGACGGGGACCTCCGGCGCGGGGCCGTAGCGGGCGGGGAGTTGTCGCTCGCACTTCGCTCCTGCCAAAGCAAAGCGGCCTCCCGCGCCGGAGGCGATCTGGACCCGGGCGTCCCGGGGCGCGTACGCGAAGTCGGTGACCGACGCGAACACGTTCTCCCGGCCCGAGAGGGTGAACTCCTGGTCTTCCACGCGCACCGTGCAGCCGCCCCGCAGCGGCAGGACGATCCACTCGCTGTCGCCGGTGGTGAAGGTGTGCGTGCCGCCGGGCGTCAGCTCCACGACCCGCAGGCTGCTGTGCGTCCAGCCGGCCCGTTCGGGGTCGATGTCCAGGACGTGGTCCACGTCGGCGGTGGTGCCCCTGGGGACGTACAGCCCACTGGTCATGAAGCGGCCCTCACAGCAGTCCTACGGCGGTGTCCACGGCGGCGGCCACGTCGCCGTCCGCCGGATACAGCAGGGAGCGGCCGACCACCAGCCCGCACACGGTGGGCAGTTGCAGGGCGCCGCGCCACTTCTCGTACGCCCCGTCCTGATCGTCCCCCACCTCGCCGCCGAGCAGGACGGCGGGCAGCGTGGAGGTCGCCATGACCTCGGCCATGTCGTCGGGGTTGGCGGTGACCGGCACCTTCAGCCAGGTGTAGGCGGAACTGCCGCCCAGGCCCGAGGCGATGGCGATCGACCGGGTGACGGCTTCGGCGGACAGGTCGTTGCGCAGCCGTCCGCTCTCGTCGCGGCGGCTGATGAACGGCTCGACGAAGACGGGCAGTCTGCGCTCCGCCATGGCGTCGACGGCCCGGCCGGCGGACTCCAGGGTGGTCAGCGAGCCCGGGTCGTCGTAGTCGATGCGCAGCAGCAGCTTGCCGGCGTCGAAGCCGAGGCGCTCGATGTCCTCGGGGCGGTGGCCGGTGAAGCGGTCGTCGAGTTCGAAGCGGGCGCCCTGCAGGCCGCCCCGGTTCATCGAGCCCAGGACGACCTTGCCGTCGAGCGCGCCGAGCAGCAGCAGGTCGTCGAGGATGTCGGCGGTGGCGAGGACGCCGTCCACGCCCGGGCGGGACAGCGCCAGGCACAGGCGTTCGAGCAGGTCGGCGCGGTTGGCCATGGCGAGGCTCCGGCCGCCGACGCCGAGGGCGCCGCGGGCCGGGTGGTCGGCGGCGACGATCATCAGCCGGCCGTTGTCGTTCAGCAGCGGCCGGCGGGTGCGGCGGGCGGCGGCCTCGGCGATCGCCTCGGGGTGGCGGCTGCGCAGCCGGACGAGCTCGGAGACGTCGACGCTCACTTGACGGCCCCCGCGGTGACGGCCGCCTCGATCTCGTCCGGGGTGGGCATCGCGGAGGAGCACTCCAGGCGGGAGGCCACGATGGCGCCGGCGGCGTTGGCGTGCCGCATGGTCCTCTCCAGGTCCCAGCCGGCCAGCAGGCCGTGGACGAGACTGCCGCCGAAGGCGTCCCCGGCGCCGAGGCCGTTGAGGACGTCCACCGGCAGCGGCGGCACCTCGGCGCTCTCCCCGGCGCCGTTCACCGCGAGCACGCCCTTGGGGCCCTGCTTGACCACGGCCAGTTCGACCCCGGCGTCGAGCAGGGCGCGGGCGGCGGCGTGGGGTTCGCGCACGCCGGTGGCGACCTCCACCTCGTCGAGGTTGCCGACCGCGACGGTGGTGTGGCGCAGGGCCTCCTCGTAGAAGGGGCGGGCGGCCTCGGGGTCCGTCCAGAACATCGGGCGCCAGTCGAGGTCGAAGACCGTCGGGCCGGCCTTGGCGCGGTGGGCGAGGGCCGCGAGGGTCGCCGTCCGGCTGGGCTCCTCGCTCAGGCCGGTGCCGGTGACCCAGAAGACGCGGGCGTCGCGGATCGCGTCGAGGTCCAGCTCGTGGGCGTCGATCTCCAGGTCGGGGGCCTTGGGCTGCCGGTAGAAGTACAGCGGGAAGTCGTCCGGCGGGAAGATCTCGCAGAAGGTGACCGGGGTGGGCAGGCCGGGGACGGGGGTGACCCAGCGGTCGTCCACGCCGAAGTCCTTCAGGGCCTCGTGCAGATAGGTGCCGAAGGGGTCGTCGCCGGTCCGGGTGATCACCGCCGTGTGCCGTCCCAGGCGGGCCGCGGCGACCGCGACGTTGCTCGCCGAACCGCCGAGGAACTTGCCGAAGGACGTGACCTGCGGCAGCGGGACGCCCGTCTGGAGCGGATACAGATCCACTCCGATCCGCCCCATGGTGATCAGGTCGTACGCCATCGTGTCCCCTCGGTGTTCGGCTCTCCCCGGCTTTGTAGCCCCCTTCCCGAAGCCCTGTCAATGTTTTGTCCGGACATTCGGACCAGATCATGACAGCGCTTTCGGCACGACCTGGTCCGCGTCCCCTTTTTCCGTAGTCTTCGGCCCTACGCCCCGGTCCGCCTCTCCAGGCGGCTGCCGCGCGGCAGGGTGACGGACATGATGTCGCTGGGCGCGTCCAGCGCGATGCGGTGCCAGCGGCCGCGCGGCACGACGACGGCGGTCCCCGGCGCGAGGCCGGTCTCCTCCTCCTTCTCCCCCGGCCGCTCGGGGCGCAGGCAGAGGCGGATCCCGCCGGTGAGGCAGGCGACGACCTCGTCGGCCTCGGTGTGGATCTCCCAGTGGTCGCCGTGGACGTCCTCGTCGGTCTCGACGTGGAAGGTCATCAGCTGCCAGGAGTCCTGCTCGGGGTCGAACGCGGGTTCCTCGACGCGCACCTCACCGCCGTCGCCGAGGCGGACGAACGAGGTGAGCAGGCCGAACGGGGCGAGGGTCATGGGGGTGAGGTCCTTTCCGGCTGTCCGGGGTGCGGGGTGCGGCCGGTTCACTCGGCCAGGGCGCGGCGCAGGGCCGCGGCGAGTTCGGCGATCTGCCGCTGCGAGACGTCGGCGGTGAGGATCGCCTGGGATCCGTGGAAGGTGCCGGGCCACTGGTGCAGCTCGACCGGCACGCCCGCCTGGAGCAGGCGCAGGGCGTAGGCGATGTCCTCGTCGCGGTTCGGGCACAGCTCCGCCGTGGCCACGTACGCGGGCGGCAGTCCGGCCAACTCGGCGGCCCGGGCCGGGGCCGCGTAGGGGGTGGCGGGCGCTCCGCCCAGGTAGTGCCGCCACGACGCGGCGACCTTGTCGCGGTTCATCCAGGGCGTGTCGGTGAAGTTCCGCTGCGACCACGTCTCCTGCCGGTCGTCGAGACCGGGCTGGTTGAGCAGCTGGAAGCGGATCGGCGGCCCCTGGCGGTCCCGCGCCCGCAGCGCCAGCGCCGCCGCCAGGCCGCCCCCGGCGCTGTGCCCGCCGACGGCGACGCGCTCCGGGTCGGCGCCGAGCCCGGCCGCGTGCTCGGCGGCCCAGGTCAGCGCGGTGTACGCGTCGTCGAGCGCGGCCGGGAACGGGTGCTCGGGAGCCAGGCGGTAGCCCACCGAGATCACCACCGCGCCGGAGGCGGCGGCCAGCCGGGCGGCCCAGGGGTGTTCGGTGTCCAGGTCGCCCATGACGAATCCGCCGCCGTGCAGCCAGACGACGGCACCGTGCGCCCGGTGCGGGCGGTAGACGCGGACCGGCACGTCCGGATCGCCGGGAACGGTGTGGTCCTCGACCTCCATGCCGGAGGTGTCCGGGGCCGGCACCGCGGCGGCCAGTTCGGCGAAGCTCTTGCGCTCGGTGACCGGGTCGGTCAGATCGGCGCGGGGGAACAGCGGTACGAATGCCTCGAGTTCAGGGTCCATGCGGCCATCCTCACCGCCCTCCGATCCCGCAGCATCCGCCAACTGTCGCGCGTACGCGCCCCGTTGAGCACCGAACGGCGCATATCCTCGCGCCATGGAGGCACTGGCCGTACGACTGTCGCAGCTGGACGCGCAGGTCGAGGGCGCGATCCGCGTCGTGATGTTCTACGACACCCTGATGCGCCGCCGGGTCGACCTGCCGGCCCTGGCCCGGGCGTCGGCGGGCCTGGCCGAGTGCGTGGCCGGGATCCGGCTGCACGGCACGGGAAGGTCGATCCGCTTCTCCCCCGACGGCGGGCAGGCACCCGCTCCGCCCGGGCCCGGGTCCAGCACGGCGGCGATCACCCTCGACGACGAGGAGATCGGCACGGTCTGGCTGGAGCGGCCCGGCCCGCCCCTCCCGCTCGACGAGGTGCTGCTGGACCGGCTCGCCATCGCCGCCGCAGCGGTCGTCGAACGCTACGGCCCGGCCCGCACCACCATGGCCGACCCCGCCCTCGTCGAACTCGTCGTCAGCCGCGGCACCGAGGAGGCGGCCAGGGCCCGTGCGCTGCGGCTGCTGGGCTTCGCCCCCGAGCTGCCGATCCGCGTCGTCGCCGTACGGTCGCAGGTGCCGCTCGACCGGCTCGGGGGCCTGCTCTGCCCGGCCCGGCCGGTGAAGGCGGCACCGCTCGGCGACGTGGGCGTCGTCCTGGCCGCTTCGGTGGACCGGGCCGGGCTCCCGGACGGCGTGCGCGCGGGCATCGGCACCGCCGAGAGCCCCGAGGTGTCCTGGCGGCAGGCCCGCACCGCCCTCCGCTTCACCACCGCGCGCCGCCCGGTGGTCTCGCACGCCGACCTGGGGGCGCTGGCGCTGCTCGCCGAGGTCCCCGAGGACACCATGCGCGCCAACGCCGACGTGTCCGCCCTCGCCCGGCTCGCCGGCACCCCCGAGGACCTCCGCACCCTGGAGGCCTACTGCGTCACCGGCTCCCTGCGCCGGGCCGCCGACCAGCTCCACCTGCACCACAGCAGCGTGGCGCGGCGGCTGGAGCTGATCGGCAGGGCCCTGGGCTTCGAACTCACCGAGCCCGCCGGTCTGCTGCGCGCCGGTCTCGCCCTGACGGCCTGGCACCTGCTGGACGGCTGAGACACCGCGCCCGGCTCCCGCGTCAAGGCGCCCCGCCGACGCCCCGGCGCACGCCTTTGCCCCGGCTGTGTCACAAACACCTCCTTCCTGTCACACATGTCGCACGTACGCGGGTCTTCCGTCACACCCGCGCACAGGCCCTGCCCCGGGTCGAGCGGGGTCGTTGACCGGACACAGGCTTGTTGATCGCCGGCGCAGCACCCGGCTCCCCCGGACGGCCGTCCCCGGCCGCCGTCGCGGTGCGCGCGAGGAGGTACACGTCATGACCGACCGAAGGCTCTGGTCCTACAAGGAGATCGCGGCACACATCCGGGTCCAGCCCGACACCGTGCGGTCCTACCGCAAGCACGGCCTGCTGCCCCCGCCCGACCACGTCGAGAGCGGCAAGCCCTACTGGTACGCCGACACCGTCCGGGCCTGGGTCGCCTCCCGGCCCGGCAACCGCAACCGCAGAGCCGACTGAGCCGTCACACCGCTGACCTCGTGCCCCACCGCCGCGTGGGGCACGGTCGTCTCCCGGGCCGCCGACCGGGCCCGGCCGGGCGGGCCGTCTCACCGCCACGGCTCGACGACCGTCACCCCCGCCCCTGCCGCCGTCCCCATGGCCGCCAGGGCGGACGGGACCTCGTCGAGCCGGATGGCGGACGTCACCAGCAGGTCCGGGCGCAGGACGCCGGCGCGGACCAGTTCCAGCATCGGCGGGTAGCCGTGCGCGGCCATGCCGTGGCTGCCGAGCAGTTCGAGCTCCAGGGCGATCGCGCGGGCCATCGGCACCGGTGTCGTGCCGTCCGGTGCGGGCAGCAGCCCGACCTGGACGTGGCGGCCGCGGCGGCGCAGGCCGTTCACGGAGGCGGCGCAGGTGGCGGGCGAGCCGAGGGCGTCGAGCGAGAGGTGCGCGCCGCCGCCGGTCAGGTCGCGGACCGCCGCCGCCGTGTCGGGCACGGCGGTCGCGTCGACACAGTGCGCCGCCCCGAACGTCCGCGCCAGATCGAGGGCCGCGGGTGACACGTCCACGGCCACGACCCGGGCGCCGGAGGCGGCCGCGATCATCACCGCCGACAGCCCCACCCCGCCACAGCCGTGCACCGCGACCCAGTCCCCCGCGGCGACCCCGCCCTGCTGCACCACCGCCCGGTAGGCCGTGGCGAACCGGCAGCCGAGGGAGGCCGCCGTGGCGAAGGACATCTCCCCGGGCAGTGGCACGAGGTTCACGTCGGCGTGGTCCAGCGCCACGTACTGGGCGAAGGAGCCCCAGTGCGTGAAGCCGGGCTGGGTCTGGCGCTCGCACACCTGGTGATCACCCGCCGCGCAGGAGGGGCAGGTGCCGCAGGCGCAGACGAACGGCACGGTGACGCGGTCGCCGGGCCGCCACCGGCCCACCCGGGCGCCCACCGCCTCGACGACACCGGCCAGTTCGTGCCCGGGCACGTGCGGCAGTGTGATGTCGGGGTCGTGCCCCTGCCAGCCGTGCCAGTCGCTGCGGCACAGCCCCGTGGCCTCGACCCGCACGACCACCCCGTGCTCCGCGGGCTCCGGGTCGGCGACCTCCCGGACCTCGGCCGCCTTTCCGTACCGCTCGAACACCACGGCCCGCATGACCCACCCGCCTTCCCCTCGTGTCGTCTCCCCGGGCGCAGGGCGCCCCGCCGATGCTCCCACCCCGGCGGGCGGCCCGGGGCCGGTACCGGTCCCCGTGGGCCCGTCGTGAATCCGATACCCCCTAGGGGTACAGTGGGAGAGGTGGGAGCCTCCAGGGCCCCCACGGCCCCACACGCCTCGACGAGGAGAACGACATGACCGCCCAGACCGACACCACGGGCTCCGTCACCACCGTCTACAAGGTGAGCGGCATGAGCTGCGGCCACTGCGAGGGCGCCGTCTCCGGCGAACTCTCCCAGCTCTCCGGCGTCCACTCGGTGACGGCCGTCGCCTCGACCGGCGAGGTCACCGTCGTCTCGGCGGCCCCGCTCGACGACGAGGCCGTACGCGCCGCCGTCGACGAGGCCGGCTTCGAACTGGCCGGCAGGGCCTGAGACCCCCCGGTCCGGCAGGCAGCCCGGTCCGGCCGTCGCCGGTCCTGGCGCTCGTACCCGGGTACGGGCCGTACGCCGCCGCCCTCGGCCCGTACGGCCCGTCCGCGTCCCGGGCGCGCATCTCCTGGAGTTGAGGACATGACCAGCACCACCGCCAAGGCGCCGGCGGACCGCGAGCCGGCCCTCGCCGAGGTCGAGCTGCTCATCGGCGGAATGACCTGCGCCTCCTGCGCGGCCCGCGTCGAGAAGAAGCTCAACCGCATGGACGGCGTCACGGCCACGGTGAACTACGCGACGGAGAAGGCCCGGGTCACCTACCCGGCGGGCACCGAGGTCGCCGATCTGATCGCCACCGTCGTGAAGACCGGGTACACCGCCGAGGAGCCCGCGCCGCCGCGCGAGGACGCGCCCGCGGCCGAGGAGGACCCCGAACTGTCGGCGCTGCGCCGGCGTCTCGTCGTCTCCGCCGCCCTCGCCGTCCCGGTGATCCTGCCGGCGATGGTCCCGGCGCTGCAGTTCGACAACTGGCAGTGGCTCTCGCTCACCCTCGCCGCCCCGGTCGTCGTCTGGGGCGGACTGCCCTTCCACCGCGCGGCCTGGACGAACGCCCGGCACGGCGCCGCCACCATGGACACGCTGGTCTCCCTGGGCACGCTGGCCGCGTTCGGCTGGTCCCTGTGGGCGCTGTTCCTCGGCGACGCGGGCATGCCGGGCATGCGACACCCCTTCGAGTTCACCGTCTCGCGCGGGGACGGCGCCTCCTCGATCTACCTGGAGGTCGCCTCCGGCGTCACGGCCTTCATCCTGCTGGGCCGCTATCTGGAGGCCCGTTCCAAGCGCCGGGCGGGAGCGGCCCTGAAGGCGCTGATGGAACTGGGCGCCAAGGAGGTGGCCGTCCTGCGCGACGGCCGCGAGGTGCTGATCCCGGCACAGCGGCTGGCCGTCGGCGACCGGTTCGTCGTACGGCCCGGCGAGAAGATCGCCACCGACGGGACGGTCGTCGAGGGCGCCTCCGCGGTGGACGTCTCGATGCTGACCGGCGAGTCGGTGCCGGTGGACGTGGCGGCCGGGGACACGGTCACGGGCGCGACGGTCAACGCGGGCGGCCGGCTCGTCGTCGAGGCCACCCGGGTCGGCGCCGACACGCAGCTCTCGCGGATGGCGAAGCTGGTGGAGGACGCGCAGAACGGCAAGGCCGAGGTGCAGCGGCTCGCCGACCGGATCTCCGGCATCTTCGTGCCGGTCGTGCTGCTGATCGCGGCCGCCACGGCCGGGACGTGGCTCGGGCTGACCGGTGACGGCGTCGCCGCCTTCACGGCGGCCGTCGCGGTGCTGATCATCGCCTGCCCGTGCGCGCTGGGCCTGGCCACCCCGACCGCGCTGATGGTGGGCACGGGCCGGGGCGCCCAGCTCGGCATTCTCATCAAGGGCCCGGAGGTGCTGGAGTCCACGCGAAGGATCGACACGGTCGTCCTGGACAAGACGGGCACGGTCACCACCGGCCGGATGACCCTCCAGGAGGTCCACCTCGCCGAGGGGGCCGACGAGAAGGAGGTGCTGCGCCTCGCCGGGGCCGTCGAGCACGCCTCCGAGCACCCCGTGGCCCGGGCGATCGCCCTGGGCGCCGAGGAGCGGGCCGGACGGCTCCCGGAGGTCGCGGACTTCGTCAACGTCCCCGGGCGGGGGGCACGCGGGCGGGTGGAGGGCCGCGAGGTCGCCGTGGGGCGGCTCTTCGACGACCTGCCGCCGGAGCTGGCCCGCGCACGGGAGGAGGCCGAGCGGGCCGGGTACACGGCCGTACCCGTCGGCTGGGACGGGACGGCACGGGCCGTGCTGGCCGTGGCGGACGCGGTCAAGGAGACCAGCGCCCGGGCGGTGCGGGAACTGCGCGCGCTGGGGCTCACGCCGGTGCTGCTGACCGGGGACAACCGGGCGGTGGCCGAGGCGGTCGCCGAGCGCGTGGGGATCGACCGGGTGGTCGCGGAGGTCCTGCCCGAGGACAAGGTCGCGGCCGTGCGGCGGCTGCAGGCCGAGGGCCGGGTCGTGGCCATGGTCGGTGACGGCGTCAACGACGCGGCCGCGCTGGCCACCGCCGACCTGGGCCTGGCCCTGGGCACCGGCACGGACGCGGCGATCGAGGCGGGCGATCTGACGCTGGTCCGCGGTGACCTGCGGGTGGCGGCGGACGCGATCCGGCTGTCCCGCCGGACCCTGGCCACGATCAAGGGCAATCTCGTCTGGGCCTTCGGCTACAACGTGGCCGCGCTGCCGCTGGCCGCCGCCGGGCTGCTGAACCCCATGATCGCGGGGGCCGCGATGGCCTTCTCCTCCGTCTTCGTCGTCACGAACAGTCTCCGACTGCGGACATTCCGGTGAAGTAGCCCCAATTCACCCCACGTTCGCGGCGAACGCGATATGAGCCCCTCTGGAGTCCCGGGCCCGGCTCACATAAGCTCTTCACAAGGCTCGCGCATCATCCTTACGCTTGAGCCCCGAGCGGCATATCCAGGCTCTTGCGTACCTAACGGACATACGCAAGAGACGCAGATCACAGTGATGTGAACGTAACCATCGAAGGGGTTCGAGGGTCTAAGTTGACGATGTCGGAGAGCGTCTTGGGGGGCGCGATCCGACATCTGGAGATGTCTTGGGGGACGTCTCCGGCTGGGGGTACCTCCCTGCTCGAACGGAGTGAGAGCTTGGGGGAGCGTTGCCGGGGCACGTACACCGGGAAGCTTTGAGCGGCCCTTCCGGACGTGCGCTGTCCCGGCAGATCGCACCCACCAGCACTACGGCGAGTTTTGCTCGCTCTGCTCAACAGCGGTTCAGGCGCTGTCCTCACAGACGCCCGGCCGGATCCCGTGGGGGGAATCCGAACCGGGACTGGGAAGGCGCCCTGGTCGTCGGCCCGTGGGGGGACCGGCGCTCCGGGGCGCCTTCTTTATGTGTCCGCCGCCGTGCCGGGTACGCGAAAGCCCCCGCACCCGGCACGCGGATACGGGGGCCCGAAGCGGTACTGCGGCTCAGCGCTCCTCGACGGGAACGAAGTCGCGCTCGATGACGCCCGTGTAGATCTGGCGCGGGCGGCCGATGCGGGAGCCCGGCTCCTTGATCATCTCGTGCCACTGGGCGATCCAGCCCGGCAGCCGGCCGAGGGCGAACAGGACCGTGAACATCTCGGTCGGGAAGCCCATGGCCCGGTAGATCAGGCCGGTGTAGAAGTCGACGTTCGGGTAGAGGCTGCGCGAGACGAAGTAGTCGTCGGAGAGCGCGTGCTCCTCCAGCTTCAGCGCGATGTCCAGCAGCTCGTCGGACTTGCCGAGGGCGGACAGCACATCGTGCGCGGCGGCCTTGATGATCTTGGCGCGCGGGTCGAAGTTCTTGTAGACCCGGTGGCCGAAGCCCATCAGGCGGACGCCGTCCTCCTTGTTCTTCACCTTGCGGATGAAGGAGTCGACGTCACCGCCGGAGTCGCGGATGCCCTCCAGCATCTCCAGCACGGACTGGTTGGCGCCACCGTGCAGCGGACCCCACAGGGCGTTGATGCCGGCGGAGATCGAGGCGAACATGTTCGCCTGCGAGGAGCCGACCAGGCGGACCGTGGAGGTCGAGCAGTTCTGCTCGTGGTCCGCGTGCAGGATCAGCAGCTTGTCGAGCGCGGAGACCACGGTCGGGTCGAGCTCGTACTCCTGCGCGGGGACCGAGAAGGTCATGCGGAGGAAGTTCTCGACGTAGCCGAGGTCGTTGCGCGGGTAGACGAACGGGTGACCGATCGACTTCTTGTACGCGTACGCCGCGATGGTCGGGAGCTTGGCGAGCAGGCGGATCGTGGAGAGGTTGCGCTGGCGCTCGTCGAACGGGTTGTGGCTGTCCTGGTAGAACGTGGACAGCGCCGAGACGACCGAGGAAAGCATGGCCATCGGGTGGGCGTCGCGCGGGAAGCCCTTGTAGAAGTTCTTGACGTCCTCGTGCAGCAGGGTGTGCTGCGTGATGTCGTTCTTGAACGCCGAGAGCTGGTCGACCGTCGGCAGCTCGCCGTTGATCAGCAGGTAGGCGACCTCCAGGAAGGTGGAGCGCTCGGCCAGCTGCTCGATCGGGTAGCCGCGGTACCGCAGGATGCCCGCTTCGCCGTCCAGGTAGGTAATGGCGGATTTGTACGCGGCGGTGTTGCCGTAACCGCTGTCCAGCGTCACCAGACCGGTCTGGGCGCGGAGCTTTCCGATGTCGAAGCCCTTGTCACCGACGGTGCTGTCGATCACCGGGTAGGTGTACTCGCCGTCGCCGTACCGCAGTACTACAGAGTTGTCGCTCACGTCTTCCCTCACCGACGTTGTGCCTCATCTTCGAGGTGCCCTGACTGTCTCTACCATCCCCCACTTGGCTCAGGAGAGTGCACTCGGGGTCGACCATCGGGCCTACTGACGGCACTGAGTGCCGCCAACTTGCCCATCCTGCCCCCTGCCTCCCCCTTCCGGAAGTGCTCTGTGACCTTCACGACTCGTTTGATCGATCATTTTTCAGTCCGGCGAGCCGGAAGTCGAGAGCCGTGCACCTGCGGCCCGCCGAAACCGTGCGCACCGCCTGGCCGATCGCCTTGCGCGAACCGACGAGGACGACCAGCCGCTTGGCCCGCGTGACGGCCGTGTAGAGCAGGTTGCGCTGGAGCATCATCCAGGCGCCCGTGGTGACCGGGATGACGACCGCCGGGTACTCGCTGCCCTGCGAGCGGTGGATCGTCACGGCGTAGGCGTGAGCCAGCTCGTCGAGCTCGTCGAAGTCGTAGGGGACCTCCTCGTCCTCGTCCGTCAGCACCGTCAGGCGCTGGTCGACCGGGTCGAGTGCGGTGACCACGCCGACGGTGCCGTTGAAGACACCGTTCTTGCCCTTCTCGTAATTGTTGCGAATCTGGGTGACCTTGTCGCCGACGCGGAAGACCCGGCCGCCGAACCTCTTCTCGGGCACGTCGGGGCGGCCCGGGGTCACCGCCTGCTGGAGCAGGCCGTTCAGCGTGCCCGCGCCGGCCGGGCCGCGGTGCATGGGGGCGAGCACCTGGACGTCCCGGCGCGGGTCGAGCCCGAACTTGGCCGGAATGCGCCGGGCCGCCACGTCCACCGTGAGCCGTCCGGCGGCCTCCGTGTCGTCCTCGACGAAGAGGAAGAAGTCCTTCATGCCGTCCGTGACGGGGTGCTGCCCGGCGTTGATGCGGTGGGCGTTGGTGACGACGCCGGACTGCTGGGCCTGGCGGAAGACCCGGGTGAGGCGGACGGCCGGGATCGGGCTGCCGTCGGCCAGGAGGTCGCGCAGGACCTCGCCCGCGCCGACGCTGGGCAGCTGGTCCACGTCCCCGACGAACAGCAGGTGCGCCCCGGGCGGCACGGCCTTGACCAGTTTGTTGGCGAGGAGCAGGTCGAGCATGGAGGCCTCGTCGACGACCACCAGGTCGGCCTCCAGCGGGCGGTCCCGGTCGTAGGCCGCGTCGCCGCCGGGCCTGAGCTCCAGCAGGCGGTGGACCGTGGAGGCCTCGGCGCCGGTGAGCTCGGACAGGCGCTTGGCGGCCCGGCCGGTCGGGGCGGCGAGCACGACCTTGGCGTTCTTGGCGCGGGCCAGCTCGACGATCGAGCGGACCGTGAAGGACTTGCCGCAGCCGGGGCCGCCGGTGAGGACGGCGACCTTCTCGCTCAGCGCCAGCTTGACGGCGGCCTCCTGCTCGGGGGCCAGCTCGGTGCCCGTACGTCCCTTCAGCCAGCCCAGCGCCTTGTCCCAGGCGACGGTCCGGAAGCCCGGCATCCGGTCCTCGTCGGTGCGCAACAGGCGCAGCAGCTGGGCGGACAGGGAGAGTTCGGCGCGGTGGAAGGGGACGAGGTAGACGGCGGTGACCGGCTCCGAGCCGCCGTCGGGGCCGGGGACCTTCTCGCGGACCACCCCGGGGTCGCCGCCGTCCTCGGGGACCTCGGCCAGTTCCGCGAGGCACTCGATGACGAGCCCGGTGTCGACCTGGAGCAGCTTCACGGCGTCCGCGATCAGCCGCTCCTCGGGGAGGTAGCAGTTGCCCTGGTCGGTGGCCTGGGACAGGGCGTACTGCAGGCCCGCCTTGACGCGCTCGGGGCTGTCGTGCGGGATGCCGACGGACTGGGCGATCCTGTCGGCGGTGAGGAAGCCGATGCCCCAGACGTCGGCCGCGAGCCGGTAGGGCTGGTTCTTCACCACGGAGATGGAGGCGTCGCCGTACTTCTTGTAGATGCGCACGGCGATGGACGTGGAGACCTCGACCGTCTGGAGGAAGAGCATGACCTCCTTGATGGCCTTCTGCTCCTCCCAGGCGTCGGCGATCTTCTTGGTCCGCTTGGGGCCGAGGCCGGGGACCTCGACGAGCCGCTCGGGCTCCTCCTCGATGATCTTCAGGGTGTCCGTGCCGAAGTGCTGGGTGATGCGGTCGGCGAAGACCGGGCCGATGCCCTTGACCAGGCCCGAGCCGAGGTAGCGGCGGATGCCCTGGACGGTGGCCGGCAGGACCGTCGTGTAGTTCTCCACGTGGAACTGCTTGCCGTACTGGGGGTGGGAGCCCCAGCGGCCCTCCATGCGCAGGGACTCGCCGACCTGGGCGCCGAGCAGCGCTCCGACGACCGTGAGCAGGTCGCCGGCGCCTCTGCCGGTGTCGACCCGGGCGACCGTGTAGCCGTTCTCCTCGTTGGCGTACGTGATGCGCTCCAGGACGCCTTCGAGCACGGCGAGCCTTCGCGGCTCCTCTGCGGCGATGGAGTTCCCCGTCCGGTTGGGCATGATCCGACCGTACCCGTGGGGTGTGACAGCCGCGTCAGCCCTTGATGTGGCCTTCCTTTACGGCGGTTACGAAGGCGCTCCAGCCACCGGCTGAGAAACGCAGGGCCGGGCCGTCGGTGGACTTGCTGTCGCGGACGGGGACGGTGGTGCGGCCGGGGGCGACTTCGAGGCACTCGGCTTGGCTACCGCCGCTGTAGCTGGACTTGAACCACCCGGTGTGCTCACTGCTGATCATGCGTGTGATCCTCTGCTGCCGACCTGACGAGGGCCAGTGACTCCTGCTGCGACAACGCGTCGCTCAGGGCCAGAGCGTAGGCCGTCTGGCAGGCCCTCACCAGCGCCGGATCGTCCATCAGACGTCCGGTCTGGAACGCGTCGACATAGGCCACCGGGGCGGAGTCCTCGAAGCTCATCAGGGTCAGCAGGCTCTCCATGAGCGGATGCGCACCGACGCGGTGCGGAAGGACGTGCAGCCGGATCCGGCGTGCGTCGGCCAAGTCCGCGATCTTGCGCAGTTGTTCTGCCATGACCTGCGGGCCACCGACGGCACGTCGCAGCACGGCCTCGTCGAGAAGCGTCCAGATGACCGGAGCCGACGGCCCGTCGAGGATGCGGGCACGCTCTGTTCGAATGACAACTTGCCTGTCAAGTTCCTGGTGTGTGGTGTCGGGGCGGTAAGCCGCGAACACAGCCCGGGCGTAGTCAGGTGTCTGCAGCAGGCCAGGGACCAACGCCAGCGCGAACTGCTGGATCAGCACCGCGTGTTGTTCCAGTTCGGCGGCGGCAGCGAAGCGGGGGTCGTACTTGTTCTCCAGATCCTCCAGCCACCGCGCGAAGAACCCGTCCGTCCCCAGCGCCCGGTCGATCCGCCGGGCGTCATCGGGCTTCGGCAGCCGCCTCCCGGCCTCGAAGTGGCTGATCAGCGTGGAGGAGCACACGACCTGTTCCCCCAGTTCCTCCTGGGTGAGGCGCGCGGCCGATCGCCTCAGTCGCAGTTCCTCCCCGTACTTCTCCCGCAGCGTTCGAGGCGTGCGACGCGGGTCCATGCGGCAACTCCTTTTCTTGACAGACGCGATGTCAAGCTCCACCCCCTGGCAGCGTAGCCAGCACCGACCCCACTCTGTGAGTGATTCGGCACAGAACGCAGTCGCCGCAGGTCGGAAGGCAGACAGACACATGACAGACCTCATCGCCCGAGCCGTCGTAGCGCTCCTCCGCGTCCTGCTCCCGCCACGGGGCCGGCGACGGCGATCCCCGGTACCGCCCCCGTGTCCGTACTGCCGCGACGGCGTCGTCGACGCGGTGGTCCGCCGCCCGCAGGAGCGGCCGCTGCGCGGCGAGGACAACCGGCTGGTCCGGCCGTACCTGTCGGCGGAGGCAGGCGCATGACGGACGCGGAAGCAGGGCGTCTCCTGCCGTGGACCGGCCCGGAGGGCAAGCCCTGCTACCTGGTGGGGGACGGGACGGGGTACGTGTCGCGGCTCGCCGACGAGATCGAGGACGTACACCTCGGCATGGCGGACGACCTCCTCGGCCACGCCGCCGAACTCCTGGCGGAGCGCCGGGCGACGAGCGCGGAGCTGCGTTACCTGGCGCTGCGGCTCACCGAGTCCCTGCGGGACGTCAAACGGGTCGCGGACAGCAGAGGGGCCCGCCTCCCCCCGGCGGCATCGTGACGTCACTTCCTCCAGAACAGGTGGTGGATCACCCCGCTGGGGCTCGGCACCACATCGCAGTGGAAGCGGTCGAACAGTTCCTCGGGGGACTCCCACAGCCGTGAGCCGGACCCGATGACCACGTCGGGCGAGACCGCCACGTGCAGCGTGTCGACCAGGTCGGCGTCGAGGAACTGCCGGACGGTGGCCGCCCCGCCGCCGAGCCGGACGTCCTTGCCGCCGGCGGCCTCCCGCGCCCGCGCCAGGACCTCGGCCGGGTCGCCGCCGACGAAGTGGAACGTGGTGTCGGAGAGCGTGAACGAGGAGCGCTCGTGGTGGGTCATGACGAACACCGGGGTGTGGAACGGCGGTTCGTCGCCCCACCAGCCCTGCCACTCGTGGTCCTGCCACGGTCCGCGGTGAGGGCTGAACTTGTTGCGGCCCATGATCTCGGCGCCGATGTTGTTGTAGAAGTCACGCGTCAGGTAGTCGTCGAGGCCGCGGCTGCCGCCGGGTTCGGTGCGGTTGGGCCAGCTCGCCGTGGCCCCGGCCCAGGCGAACATCTCCCCCGGGTCGGCGTGGCCGAAGGGCCGCTCCAGGCTCTGGCCGTCACCGGCACCGTAACCGTCACTCGAGACGTTGAAGTTCTGCACGCGCAGCAGCTGGGACACAGCGCTCCTCCTGGGGTCGACGGAAGGCAGACCGCCAGGGCCGGCGGAACTCATCGGTGAGGGCCGGGCGATCTTCCCGGCTCAGCCGGCCTGCGCCACCACGTGGTCGATCACCCGCTGGAAGTCCTCACTGGGCGAGAACTCCACCAGCTCGCTGTCCTCCAGCGCCACCGGGACGTGCCCGGGTCCCCAGTAGTACGCCTGCCCCGCCTCGTACTCCTCCTCGCCCGCCGCCGTGCGCATCCGGATCCGGCCCTTGAGCAGGTAGCCCCAGTGCGGGCACTGGCACGCGTCGTCGGGCAGGCCCTTCAGGGCCGGGCCCATGTCCGTGCCCCGGGGCAGGGTGAGGTAGCCGACCGACAGGCCGCCGCCGATCGGCATGATCCGCAGTTCCACTCCGTCGCCTTCGAGTGCGACGGGCACGTCGTTCCGGGTCGCCGCCTTCATGACTCCTCCGCTCCGGCCCGGCCGGGCCTGGGGAAAACGACCTCCCCCTCCCTCCAGCCTGGACCGCGAGCGGACAGGCCGCGACATCACGATCCGGTCAAGAGGTGCCCCGGAGGTCTTGCCTTACCGCCGTGTAATCGATTCCATCCATCCGTCGATGTAATCGATTCCACGAACCCGTGACGGGTTCCGTTTCCACAAGGAGGTGGAGCGGCGATGGCGAGCATCAAGGACGTCGCTGCCGAGGCGGGCGTCTCCGTCGCCACGGTCTCGCGCGTCCTGAACGACCACCCGTCGGTCAGCGCCGAGGCACGCACCCGTGTGCTGGCCGCCGTCGAGACGCTGGGCTACCGCCCGAACGCCGTCGCCCGCTCCCTGCGCACCGACCAGACCCACACCCTCGGCCTGGTCATCAGCGACGTCCTCAACCCGTACTTCACCGAACTGGCCCGCTCCGTCGAGGAGGAGGCCCGCGCGCTCGGCTACAGCGTGATCATCGGCAACGCCGACGAGCGGCCCGACCTCCAGGACCACCACGTACGCACCCTGCTGGACCGGCGGATCGACGGTCTGCTGGTCTCCCCCACCGACGGCGGCTCCCCGCTGATGCTGGACGCCGCCCGGGCCGGGACGCCCATGGTCTTCGTCGACCGCTGGATCCCGGGCGTGGACGTGCCGGTCGTCCGGTCGGACGGGCGGGCCGCCGTGCGGGACCTCGTGGCGCATCTGTACCGGCTGGGTCACCGGCGGCTCGCGATCATCGCGGGCCCGGCGGCGACCACGACCGGCCGGGAGCGCGTGGAGGCCTTCCGGGAGGCGCTCGGCGCGCACGGGCTCCCCCTGCCGGACGCCTACACGGGCCAGGGCGACTTCCAGGCCGAGAGCGGACGCCGGGTCACCGAGGGATTCCTCGACCTGGCCGAACCGCCCGAGGTCGTGTTCGCGGCCGACAACCTGATGGCGCTCGGCGCGCTGGACGCCGTGCGGGCGCGCGGTCTGCGCGTGCCGGACGACCTCGCGCTGGCCGCGTTCGACGACATCCGGTGGTTCGTGCACACCGACCCGCCGGTCACCGCGATCGCCCAGCCCACGGGCGAGCTGGGCCGGGCCGCCGTACGGGCCCTGGTCGACCGCATCGAGGGACGGCCCGGCCGGTCCGTGACCCTCCCCGCCCGACTCGTCGTACGCCGCTCCTGCGGCGAGAACCCCGTAACGAACAGGAGCCAGTCGTGAGCAACGCGGACGAGTTGCTGCGCATCGAGGGCCTGCGGAAGACTTTCCCGGGCGTGGTCGCGCTGGACGGCGTCGACTTCGACCTGCGCCGGGGCGAGGTGCACGTGCTGCTCGGTGAGAACGGCGCGGGCAAGAGCACCCTCATCAAGATGCTCTCCGGCGCCTACACGCCCGACGCCGGCCGGATCCTGGTCGGCGGCGCGGAGACCCGCATCCAGAGCGCGCAGGACTCCGAACGGCTCGGGATCGCCACCATCTACCAGGAGTTCAACCTGGTACCCGATCTGACGGTCGCCGAGAACATCTTCCTCGGGCGGCAGCCGCGCCGCTTCGGGATGATCGACCGCAAGCGGATGGAGGCCGACGCCGAGGTCCTGCTGAAGCGGGTCGGCGTGAGCGTGTCGCCCCGGGCGCGGGTCCGCGAACTCGGCATCGCGCGCCTGCAGATGGTCGAGATCGCCAAGGCGCTGAGCCTGGAAGCCCGGGTGCTGATCATGGACGAGCCGACGGCCGTGCTCACCTCCGAGGAGGTCGACAGGCTCTTCGCGATCGTGCGCACGCTGCGCGAGGACGGCGTCGGGATCGTCTTCATCACCCACCACCTGGAGGAGATCGCCGCCCTGGGCGACCGGGTGACGGTCATCCGCGACGGCAGGAGCGTCGGCCAGGTGCCCGCCTCCACGCCCGAGGACGAGCTGGTCCGGCTCATGGTGGGGCGCTCGATCGAGCAGCAGTACCCGCGCCAACGGCCCGACCGGGGCGCCCCGTTGCTCACCGTCGAGGGGCTCACCCGGGACGGCGTCTTCCACGACGTCGGCTTCGAGGTGCACGCCGGCGAGGTCGTCGGCATCGCGGGGCTGGTCGGGGCCGGGCGGACCGAGGTCGTCCGGGCGGTCTTCGGGGCCGACCCGTACGACCGGGGCAGCGTGAAGGTCTCCGGCGCCCCGGTCGCCCGGCACGACGTCAACGCCGCGATGACCGCGGGCATCGGGCTCGTCCCCGAGGACCGCAAGGGCCAGGGCCTGGTGCTGGACGCCTCGGTGGAGGAGAACCTCGGGCTGGTGACCCTGCGGTCGGCCACCCGCGCGGGACTCGTCGACCTCAGGGCGCAGCGCGAGGCGGCCGCGCGGATCGCCGAGCAGCTCGGGGTGCGCATGGCGGGCCTCGGCCAGCACGTGCGCACGCTCTCCGGCGGCAACCAGCAGAAGGTCGTCATCGGCAAGTGGCTGCTCGCCGACACCAAGGTGCTGATCCTCGACGAGCCGACGCGCGGCATCGACGTCGGCGCCAAGGTCGAGATCTACCAGCTCGTCAACGAACTCACCGCCGCCGGCGCGGCCGTCCTGATGATCTCCAGCGACCTTCCCGAGGTGCTCGGCATGAGCGACCGGGTGCTGGTGATGGCCCAGGGGCGGATCGCCGGTGAACTCTCCGCCGACGAGGCGACCCAGGACGCCGTGATGGCACTCGCCGTCAGCACTCCCACCAGCACGACCGGAACGGAGGCCTCCCGTGGCCACTGACACGCTCAAGAGCACGACGGGCGCGCGGGGCGCCTCCGGGGGCCTGCGCCGCCTCCTGCTCGACAACGGCGCGCTCACCGCGCTCATCGTCCTCGTCATCGCCATGTCGGCACTGTCCGGCGACTTCCTGACGACGGACAACCTCCTCAACGTCGGCGTGCAGGCCGCCGTGACCGCCATCCTCGCCTTCGGCGTGACCTTCGTGATCGTCTCGGCGGGCATCGACCTGTCGGTCGGCTCGGTCGCCGCGCTGTCCGCCACGGTCCTCGCCTGGAGCGCCACCTCGGCGGGCGTCCCGGTCTTCCTCGCCGTGCTGCTGGCCATCGCGACGGGCATCGTCTGCGGCCTGGTCAACGGCGTCCTGATCTCCTACGGCAAGCTGCCGCCGTTCATCGCCACGCTCGCCATGCTGTCCGTGGCCCGCGGCCTGTCCCTGGTGATCTCCGAGGGCTCCCCGATCGCCTTCCCGGACTCGGTCTCCCACCTCGGCGACACCCTCGGCGGCTGGCTGCCGGTGCCGGTCCTGGTCATGATCGTCATGGGCCTGATCGCCGCGTTCGTGCTCGGCCGGACCTACATCGGCCGCTCCATGTACGCCATCGGCGGCAACGAGGAGGCCGCGCGGCTGTCCGGGCTGCGCGTGAAGAAGCAGAAGCTCGCCATCTACGCCTTCTCCGGTGTCTTCGCCGCCGTCGCGGGTGTCGTCCTCGCCGCCCGCCTGTCCTCCGCGCAGCCGCAGGCGGCCGACGGGTACGAGCTGGACGCGATCGCCGCGGTCGTCATCGGCGGCGCCTCCCTCGCGGGCGGCACCGGCAAGGCGTCCGGCACGCTGATCGGCGCGCTCATCCTGGCGGTGCTGCGCAACGGGCTGAACCTGCTGAACGTCTCGGCGTTCTGGCAGCAGGTCGTCATCGGTGTCGTCATCGCGCTGGCGGTGCTGCTCGACACGGCCCGCCGCAAGGCCGGGGTGAACCCGGTCGCGGGCGGCGCGGGCGGCGGCAGGGGCAGGCAGGCGACCACCTACGCGCTCGCGGCCGTGGTCACCGTCGCGATCGTCGGCGCCACGTCCTTCCTGCACAACGGCTCCTCCGCCACGAGCACCCCGAAGATGGGCCTGTCGCTGTCCACCCTCAACAACCCCTTCTTCGTGCAGATCCGGGCGGGCGCCGAGGCCGAGGCGGAGAAGCTGGGCGTGGACCTGACCGTCACGGACGCCCAGAACGACGCCTCCCAGCAGGCCAACCAGCTGCAGAACTTCACCAGTTCGAACCTGGGCGCGATCATCGTCAACCCGGTGGACTCGGACGCGGCGAGCAACTCCGTGAAGGCCGCGGACAAGGCGGGGATCCCGGTCATCGCCGTGGACCGCACCGTCAACAACGCCAGGACCGACACCCTGGTCGCCTCCGACAACGTCGCCGGCGGAGAGCTCGCCGCGAAGACCATCGCCGACAGGCTGGGCGGCAAGGGCGAGATCGTGATCCTCCAGGGCCAGGCGGGCACGTCCGCGGCCCGGGAGCGTGCGGCCGGCTTCGCCAAGGGGCTGAAGGCCTACCCGGGCATCAAGGTCGTCGCGCAGCAGCCCGCCGACTTCGACCGCACCAAGGGCCTCGACGTGATGTCGAACCTGCTCCAGGCCCACCCGGACGTCCAGGGCGTCATCGCCGCGAACGACGAGATGGCCCTCGGCGCGATCAAGGCCCTCGGCTCCAAGGCCGGCAAGTCGGTCTCGGTCGTGGGCTTCGACGGCACGCCTGACGGACTGAAGGCGGTCGAGGGCGGCACGCTGTACGCGTCGGTGGCGCAGCAGCCGTCCCAGCTGGGGAGGATCGCCGTGGAGAACGCGCTGAAGGCGCTGAAGGGCGAGAAGGTCCAGGAGACGGTCAAGGTGCCGGTGAAGGTGGTCACCGAGGAGAACGTGGCCGGCTTCAGCGGCTGACATCGGGGAACGGCGGGCGGTCGCACGGCTGGTGGGACCGCCCGTCCATGTCACTCACGTGGGGAGACGACTCATGTACGACTACGACCTCCTGGTCGTGGGGTCGGCCAACGCCGACCTGGTGATCGGAGTGGAGCGCCGGCCCGGTGCCGGCGAGACCGTGCTCGGCTCCGACCTGGCCGTCCACCCGGGCGGCAAGGGCGCGAACCAGGCGGTCGCCGCCGCCCGGCTCGGGGCCCGTACGGCCCTGCTGGCCCGGGTCGGCGACGACGACCACGGCCGGCTGCTGTTGGACTCGCAGCGGCAGGCCGGCGTCGACACGGTGGGTGTCCTGGTGGGCGGCGCGCCGACCGGGGTCGCGCTGATCACGGTCGATCCGTCCGGGGACAACAGCATCGTGGTCTCGCCGGGCGCGAACGGCCGGCTGACCCCGCAGGACGTCGCCGCCGCCGGGTGCCTGTTCCAGGGCTCCAAGGTGGTGTCGGCGCAGCTGGAGATCCCGCTGGAGACGGTGGTGGAGGTCGTACGGAACCTGGCGCCGGACAGCCGGTTCGTGCTCAACCCGTCGCCGCCGCGGCCGCTGCCGTCTCAGGTGCTGGCGGCCTGCGACCCGCTGATCGTGAACGAGCACGAGGCGAAGGTGATCCTGGGCGGTTCGGCGGTCGGGGACGCCCCCGAGGACTGGGCGCGGATCCTGCTCGCCAAGGGTCCCCGGTCGGTGGTGGTGACGCTGGGCGCGCGGGGCGCGCTGGTGGCGTCGGCGCAGGGGGTGGAGCGGGTGCCGTCCGTGACGGTGGAGGCCGTGGACACGACCGGCGCCGGAGACGCCTTCACGGCCGCGCTGGCCTGGCGGCTGGGGGCGGGTGAGTCCCTGGCCGAGGCGGCGGCGTACGCGGCGCGGGTGGGTGCGGTGACGGTGACGAAGGAGGGCGCGCAGGCGTCCTTCCCCACGGCGGCGGAGGTCGCTGGGCTGTGAAGAAGGCCGGGATACTGAACCGTCATCTCGCCGGCGCGCTGGCCGGGCTCGGGCACGGCGACGGGGTGCTGGTGTGCGACGTGGGCATGCCGATCCCGGACGGGCCGCGGGTGGTCGACCTGGCCTTCCGCGCCGGGGTGCCGGCCTTCGCCGAGGTGCTGGACGGGCTGCTGGGCGAGCTGGTGGTCGAGGTGGCGACGGCGGCGGAAGAGGTCCGGCGGGCCAACCCGGAGGCGGCACAGCTGCTGGAGGGCTGCTTCCCCGCGCTGGAACTCGTGCCGCACGAGCGGCTCAAGGAGCTGTCGGCGCAGGCCCGGCTGATCGTCCGCACGGGCGAGGCCCGGCCGTACGCGAACGTGCTGCTGCGCTGCGGCGTCTTCTTCTGACGCCCGCCCCGGTTCGTCCGGCGCCCGGCTCGGGGCCCGGGGTACCCCGGAACGGTTTCGAGGGGCCCGATCCGTCGATCGGGCCCCTCGGCCTTTCCCCCCGTCAGGTCCCCCGCGATCCCCCCGGATCCCCCTCCAGAAGTCCTGACACCGAGTACGAC
>NZ_JAPSKN010000186.1 GCF_031181705.1 Streptomyces sp. | reverse complement strand
GCGGCCCCGACCGGCTCGGGCGGTCCCCGCGCCCCGTGGTCCCCCCAGTGTCCCCTCCGGGCGGCCCCGGCCCCGGCCCCGGCCCCCGCGGCGGCCCCGGCCTCCGCGGCTCCGGGCCCCGCGGCCCCGGGCCCTCAGTCCCGCCGACGCCGCCGACCCCGCCGGTGTGACGAATTCGGTAAGGGGCGAACCCCGTCCCCAGTGGTGACATCATCGAATTCACTGCGTACGCTCCTGAATATGGATATGCACACTGTGGTGGTGGGGACGTCCGGGGCGACCGCGTCCGACGTGCTCGCCGTGGCGCGCGGCGGCGCCCGCGTCGAGCTCTCCGAGGAGGCCGTGGCCGCCCTCGCCGCGGCCCGCGAGATCGTGGACGCGCTGGCGGCCAAGCCGGACCCCGTGTACGGCGTGAGCACCGGCTTCGGCGCCCTGGCGACCCGGCACATCAGCCCCGAGCTGCGCGCCCAGCTCCAGCGCAACATCGTCCGCTCGCACGCCGCCGGCATGGGCCCCCGGGTCGAGCGCGAGGTCGTGCGCGCCCTGATGTTCCTGCGGCTGAAGACCGTCTGCTCCGGGCGCACCGGCGTGCGCCCCGAGGTCGCGCAGACCATGGCCGACCTGCTCAACGCCGGGATCACCCCGGTCGTGCACGAGTACGGCTCCCTCGGCTGCTCCGGCGACCTCGCCCCGCTGTCCCACTGCGCGCTCGCGCTGATGGGCGAGGGGGACGCCGAGGGCCCCGACGGCTCCGTACGCCCGGCCGCCGAACTGCTCGCCGCGCACGGCATCCAGCCGGTCGAACTGCGCGAGAAGGAGGGCCTCGCCCTCCTCAACGGCACCGACGGCATGCTCGGCATGCTGGTCATGGCCCTGGCCGACCTGGAGACCCTCTACCGGTCCGCCGACGTCACGGCCGCCCTGTCCCTGGAGGCCCTGCTCGGCACGGACAAGGTCCTCGCCCCCGAGCTGCACGCCATCCGGCCGCACCCGGGCCAGGCCGCCAGCGCCGCCAACATGCTGGCCGTGCTGAAGGGCTCGGGCCTGACCGGGCATCACCAGGACGACGCCCCGCGCGTCCAGGACGCCTACTCGGTGCGCTGCGCCCCGCAGGTCGCCGGTGCCGGACGGGACACCGTCGCCCACGCCCGGCTGGTGGCCGACCGGGAGCTGGCCGCCGCCGTCGACAACCCCGTCGTGCTGCCCGACGGGCGCGTGGAGTCCAACGGCAACTTCCACGGGGCGCCGGTCGCCTACGTGCTGGACTTCCTCGCCATCGCCGCCGCCGACCTCGGCTCCATCGCCGAGCGGCGCACCGACCGGCTGCTCGACAAGAACCGCAGCCACGGCCTGCCACCGTTCCTCGCCGACGACGCCGGTGTGGACTCGGGCCTGATGATCGCTCAGTACACGCAGGCCGCGCTGGTGAGCGAGCTGAAGCGGCTCGCCGTACCGGCGTCCGCCGACTCGATCCCGTCCTCCGCCATGCAGGAGGACCACGTCTCCATGGGCTGGTCGGCGGCGCGCAAGCTGCGCACGTCCGTGGACAACCTCACCCGGGTCCTCGCCATCGAGCTGTACGCCGCCACCCGCGCGATCGAGCTGCGCGAGGGGCTGACCCCGGCGCCCGCGACGCAGGCGGTCATCGACGCCGTACGGGAGGCCGGGGTGCGGGGTCCCGGCCCCGACCGGTACCTGGCGCCCGACCTGGCCGCGGCGGACGCGTTCGTGCGCGACGGGCGGCTGCTCGCGGCGGTGGAGGCGGTCACCGGGCCGCTCCGGTAGGACGGGCCGCGCGACAGGAGGGGCCCTGCCGTCCGGCGGGCCCCTTCGCCGTCCCCCGCCGGAGCCCAAGTGCGGTCAGAGACCGAGGCGTTCCCGGCGGACCGAGTACACGACGAACCCGGCGCCCAGCGTGAGGCAGAAGGTCCCGCCGATCACGTACGGCGTGCTGTCGAAACTGCCGGTGTCCGCGAGACGGGTCCCCGGGACGGAGGCGTCCGCGGTCGTGGCCGCGATCCGGGCCTGCTCCGTGACCTGCGGTGACGGGCTCGCCGAGACCGCGTCTCTCGCCGGGGAGTCCGACGTCGCGTTGGCGGACGGGACGAACCACAGGGCGCCCAGCAGGGTCGCCGCTGCGGTGGTGGTCAGCAACGGACGGCGAGCGGATGACACGGAATATCGATCCCCTTGTGACGTCGGCGAATTGGCCGTGTGGGGCGATGTTAGTGAAAGGCGCGGGTCACGGGAAAGTCACGGGAGGCCTTGGCCGTACGCTCCCGCCATGAGCACTCCAGAGACATCACGATTTGTCCGGCTTCGAGTGGAGCTCGTTCTCGCAGTCGAGGACCCCGCCGCGATCACCAAGGCCGCACTCGGCCGGATCGCCGGCGACGCCGGGATGCCCGCGGCGGAGCGGGCCCACGCCGAGGACGCTGTGACGGAAGACACCGCGGAGGCCCTCGCCTATCTCGTCGACCCGTTCGACCTGGTCAGCGAGGTGCCGGGGATCGAGCTCCAGCAGGCCTCCTGGAGCAGCGAGCGGACCGACTACGACCCCGATTCGCCGGACTGGGACCTCGACGAGGATGATGGCGACGACGACAGCGACGGCTGACCGCCCGGAACCGCGTGACCCCGGGCGGCAACCGCCGCCCGGGGTCCTCGCGTCTCAGGCGGCGCGCGACCGCACCCTCAACGCCCGGCACCGTCCGTCACGGACGTGGTGATCCCCACACCTGCGCCACCTGGGGAACCGGGCGAACCGGTCGTAGCGTTGAAAGTTCTCGACGGGGACTCACGAGCCCCGGCGGGGGCACTTGGTTGGTGACGGGGGCCACGGGGTTTTGGGGAAATCGGCAACGATGGAGAAGCGTGTGATGACGGTCAGTAAGCGGCGCAAGGGCCTGACGGTCGCGTCCGCACTGCTCGGCGGAGTGCTGATGCTCTCGGCCTGTTCCGGCGGCGACGACAGCGCCTCCGGCAGCGACGGCGGTGACAGCTCCCAGTCGAAGGTCGACGAGGCCGCGGCCGAGAAGACCTCCGAGGCCCAGATCAAGATCACACCCAAGGACGGCTCGAACAACGCTTCGATCAACAACTCGGCCACCGTCACCGTGAGCAAGGGCACGCTCACGGACGTCAAGATGACGACGACCGACGGCACCGAGGTCAGCGGCCAGATATCCGCCGACAGGAAGAGCTGGAAGCCCAGCACGCAGCTGGAGCGCTCCACCACCTACAGGCTGGCGGCCGAGGCGAAGGACGCCGACGGACGCGTCGCCCACGAGAACGCCTCGTTCACCACGGTCTCCCCGGCCAACAGCTTCATCGGCAACTTCACGCCGGACGACGGCACCACCGTCGGCGTCGGCATGCCGGTCTCGATCAACTTCGACAAGGCGATCACCAACAAGGCCGCGGTCCAGAAGGGCATCACGGTCAGCACGACCAGCGGCCAGGAGGTCGCCTGCCACTGGTTCAACGCCAACCGCATGGACTGCCGGCCCGAGGACTACTGGAAGGAAGGCTCCACCGTCACGCTGAAGCTCGCGCTCGACGGTGTCGAGGGCGCCGAGGGCGTCTACGGCGTCCAGCAGAAGACGGTCACCTTCAAGATCGGCCGCAACCAGATCTCCTACGTCGACGCGAAGACCAAGCAGATGAAGGTCACGCGGGACGGCAAGGTCGTCCGGACGATCCCGATCTCCGCGGGCTCGCCGGAGAACAAGACCTACGAGGGCGTCATGGTGATGTCCGAGAAGTTCAAGGAGACGCGCATGAACGGCGCGACCGTGGGCTTCACGGACGACGACGGCAAGGGCGAGTACGACATCAAGGACGTGCCGCACGCCATCCGCCTCTCCAGCTCCGGCACGTTCATCCACGGCAACTACTGGGGCGCGAAGTCCATCTTCGGCAACGCGAACACGAGCCACGGCTGCGTCGGTCTCCAGGACGCCAAGGGCGCGGACGACCCGAACACGCCGGGCGCCTGGTTCTTCAACAACTCGATCCTCGGTGACGTGGTCGTCGTCGAGAACACCGGCGACAAGACCATCGCGCCGGACAACGGCCTCAACGGCTGGAACATGAACTGGGCCGACTGGAAGGCCGGCTCGGCCGTCTGACGGTCCTTCGGCACCGCCCGCGCGGAAGCCGCCGCCCGCCCCCGCCCCGGGGCGGGCGGCGGCTTGCTTTTCTTCCCGGCCGCCTCGGGCTTTCCCCGGCCGCTTCGGGCTTTTCCGGCCCCTTCTCATCCCGCTCTTATGCGCGGCTCAAGCAGTCATCACGGACCGTCCCTAGCTTGCCGCCATGTTCTTCACCTATCTGCGGCGCGAGTTGCGCCGCCGCGGGAAGGCGGCCCTCGTCGTCGCCTCCGGACTCGCGCTGGGCATCGCGCTGGTCATCGTCGTCACCTCCGTCTCCGCCGGCATGAGCACGGCGCAGGGCAAGGTTCTCCAGTCGCTCTACGGGCTGGGCACGGACATGACCGTCACCAAGGCCGCGGCACCGTCGGGCACCGGCACCGAGCGGCCCCGCTTCCGCTTCGACGCGCAGGACGACGGCTCGGGCGGCGAGCAGAGCAGCGACCGCGTCATGGTGCAGGGCTTCCAGACGCTGGCGAGTTCGACCGTGGGCGAGGTGGCCGCGCAGGACGGGGTCGCGGACGCGGTGGGCGGGCTGAGCCTGCAGGTCGTCAAGGTCAGTGGCGAGTTCACCCGCGGCCGCGTCCAGCAGGACGGCAACGGCGGCCAAGACGGTGACCAGGGCAGCAGTCAGGGCGGCGGCCCGGGTGGGGTGCAGCCCTCGCCGCAGGACCGGATCCAGGGCGGCGGCGCCGACTTCGACGTCAACAGCTACTCCGTCTACGGCACCGACGTCACCGAACCGGCCCTCGGCCCGCTCACCTCCTCCCGGATCACCAGCGGCCGCACCTTCAAGACGAGCGAGACCGACGCCGAGGTCGCCGTGGCCGACGCGTCGTACGCCAAGGAGAAGAAACTCAGGACCGGATCCACGGTCACCATCAGGAACACGAAGTTCGAGGTCGTCGGCATCGCCACGGCCGACAGCGGGGACGCCGCCGCCAACCTCTACATCCCGCTGCGGCAGGCGCAGACGCTGGCCGGCGCCAAGGACAAGGTCACCACGGTCTACGTGAAGGCCACCGACTCGCAGCGGATCGACAGCGTCAAGTCGGAGATCCGCAAGAACGTCCCCGGCACGACCGTCACCACCTCGGCCGACCTCGCCGACACCGTCTCCGGCTCCCTGTCCACGGCCTCCTCCCTCGCCACGAGCGTGGGCAGGTGGCTGTCGATCGTGGTGCTCGTGGCCGCGTTCCTGGTGGCGGGCCTGCTGACGTCCTCGGCGGTCTCCCGCCGGGTCCGCGAGTTCGGCACGCTCAAGGCGCTGGGCTGGAAGTCGGGCCGGGTGACCGGGCAGGTGGTCGGCGAGGCGATCGTCAACGGCCTGGTCGGCGGGGCGCTCGGCATCGCGCTGGGGCTGGCGGGCGCGTACGCGGTGACGGCCGTGAGTCCCACGCTGCAGGCGCAGTTGGGCGGGGGCGGTGGTGCCGGGGGCGGCTTCGGGGGCTTGCGGGCCGCGCCGGGCGGGCCGGGGGCGCGGCAGACCCTCGACGTCGCCCTCACCGCACCCGTCAGCCTGACGACCATCGCCCTCGCGGTGGCCCTGGCCGTGACGGGCGGCCTGATCGCCGGCGCGTTCGGAGGCTGGCGGGCGTCTCGGCTGCGACCCGCCGACGCTCTGCGCCGAGTCGAGTGACGCCCGCACGCCCGCACCCGAAGCACGAAGCCCGAACCAGGAGTCTCCATGTACGAACTGAGCGCCGTCACCAAGCACTACACCCGTTCCCGGGAAACCGTCCACGCCCTCGACGGCATCGACCTCACCGTCCCCGACGGCGACCGCCTGGTCATCCAGGGCCCCACCGGCGGCGGCAAATCCACTCTGCTGCAAATGCTCGGCGGCCTGGACCGCCCCACCTCCGGCCGGATCGTCCTCGACGGCATCGATCTCGCCGCCCTGCCGGAGGCCAGACTCACCCGCGTGCGGAGCGAGAACATCGGTTTTGTCTTCCAGTCCTTCAACCTGATCCCGACGCTCACCGCGCAGGAAAACGTCGAAACCGCCCTCGTCCCGCTCGGCGTCAAGCCGAGACAACGCCGCGAACAGGCCGCCGAGGCACTGAAGTCGGTCGGTCTCGGAGAACGCCTCGCGCATCTGCCCGGGGAGATGTCCGGCGGTCAGCAGCAGCGCGTGGCCATCGCCCGGGCCCTGGTGAAACAGCCGAAGGTGCTGCTCGCCGACGAACCCACCGGCAACCTCGACGAGTCGATGCGCGACGAGATCATGGACGTACTCGAACGCATGTGGAAGGAGCTCGGGCTCACCTTCATCATGGTGACCCACGACTCCGCCCTCGCGAAGAAGGCCCCGCGCCTGGCGACGATCCGCGAGGGCCGAATCACCGTCAAGGAGAACACGCGTGCGTAACACGACGTCCCTGTAACGGAGTTCCGGCGGCCGTGTAACAGTCAGCCGACGGAATTCTTACTCTCCTCTCATCTATTGAGTGCCTGATCACCCGTCGGCATACTGCGTATTCCGGGGGGTGACGCGCATGCGTACGAGACCACCCCCGGCCGGGTGAACGGGGAATTCGCCCGGTACTTCTGCAAGGGGGAAACTTGCGCAGACAAGTGAAAAGGGCGTGCGCGGCCACGGTCGCCACAGCGGCAGCCGTGGCCCTCGCGGCGGGCATGACCAGCCCGGCGTCGGCCGACGGCGAGCGGACGGGCGCGGCCGCCAAGCCGGCCTCGCTCACCGCCAAGCACCACATCACGCTGATCACCGGCGACCGGGTCTCCCTGGACGCCAAGGGCCGCGTGGTCGGCCTGGAGCGGGCCAAGGGCCGTGAGGACATACCCGTCCAGGTCCGCAAGGTCGACGGTCACACCCTCGTGATCCCGGCCGACGCGGCCCGCCTCGTCGCCACCGGCAAGCTCGACCAGCGTCTCTTCGACGTCACCGAGCTCAACAAGTCCGCGACCCGCAAGGCCCAGAAGAAGGGCCTGAAGGTCATCGTCGGCTACCAGGGCAGCGCCGCGGCCACCAAGGCCGACGTCCGTGACGCGGGCACCCTGAGCCACACGCTGAAGACCCTGAACGCCGACGCGGTCCAGACGCCGCAGGCGGACACCCCCGAGCTGTGGGACGCCGTCACCAACGGCGACCGGACCGCCTCGGGCATCGCGCACGTCTGGCTCGACGGCGTCCGCAAGGCCAGCCTCGACAAGTCCGTCCCGCAGATCGGCGCCCCCAAGGCGTGGTCGGCCGGCTACGACGGCAAGGGCGTCAAGATCGCCGTCCTGGACACCGGTGTCGACGGCACGCACGCCGACCTCAAGGGCCAGGTCGTCGACGCCAAGAACTTCTCCACCGCGCCCGACACCACCGACAAGGTCGGCCACGGCACGCACGTCGCCGCCATCGCGGCCGGCACCGGCGCGAAGTCCGGCGGCAAGTACAAGGGTGTCGCGCCCGGCGCGAAGATCCTCAACGGCAAGGTGCTCGACGACGCCGGATTCGGCAGCGACTCCGAGATCGTCGCCGGCATGGAGTGGGCCGCCGCGCAGGGCGCCGACGTCATCAACATGAGCCTGGGCGGCCTGGACACGCCTGCGATCGACCCGATGGAAGCGGTGGTGAACAAGCTCTCCGAGGAGAAGGGCGTCCTGTTCGCGATCGCCGCCGGCAACGAGGGCGACTTCGGCGAGCAGACCGTCGGCTCCCCGGGCAGCGCCGCCGCGGCCCTGACCGTCGGCGCGGTCGACGACAAGGACGTGCTGGCGGACTTCTCCAGCCGCGGCCCCGGCATGGACGGCGCCCTCAAGCCCGACGTGACCGCGCCCGGCGTGGACATCACCGCGGCCTCCGCCCCGGGCAACCTGATAGCCCAGGAGGTCGGCGAGAAGCCGGCCGGCTACATGACCATCTCCGGCACGTCGATGGCGACCCCGCACGTGGCGGGCGCGGCGGCGATCCTGAAGCAGCAGCACCCCGAGTGGAAGTACCCCGAGCTGAAGGGCGCCCTCACCGGCTCCACCAAGGGCGGCAAGTACACGCCGTTCCAGCAGGGTTCGGGCCGCATCCAGGTCGACAAGGCCATCAAGCAGACCGTCGTCGCCGAGCCGGTGTCGGTGAGCTTCGGCATCCAGCAGTGGCCGCACACCGACGACAAGCCGGTCACCAAGCAGCTGACGTACCGCAACCTCGGTACCGAGGACGTCACGCTGAAACTGGCGTCGACCGCCACCAACCCGAAGGGCCAGGCCGCCCCGGCCGGCTTCTTCAAGCTCGGCGCCACCTCGGTGACGGTCCCGGCGGGCGGCAAGGCCTCCGTCCCCTTCACCGTCAACACCAAGCTGGGCGGCACGCTCGACGGCGCGTACTCGTCGTACGTGACGGCGACGGGCGGCGGCCAGACGGTGCGCACGGCGGCGGCGGTGCAGCGCGAGGTGGAGTCGTACGACGTCAC
>NZ_JAPSKN010000042.1:28814-37195 GCF_031181705.1 Streptomyces sp. | reverse complement strand
GCCGGTTCTGCCGGCCGGTTCTTCAGCTGCTTCTGCCGTCCGGTTCCGTCAGCCGAGGATCACGCAGGAAGCCGCCGGCACCTCGATCGAGCCGCCCCGGCGCGGGATCCCGGTGGCCGGGTCGACGGCGAACCAGGTCACGTCGCCCGAGCGTTCGTTCGCGACGTACAGGAAGCCGCCGGCCGACGTGAGGGCGCGGGGCCAGTGGCCGCCGCAGGGGACCGTGGTGACGAGCCGCAGCTCCTCGCCCTCGACCGCGAGTACGGACAGCACGTCCTCACCGCGTGTGGCGGTCCACACGAAGCGGCCGTCGGCCGAGACGGCGATGCCCGAGGGGTAGGCGTCGCCCGCCGGGGCGCCGGGCAGTACCGGCGTCTCGCTCAGCGGAGTCAGGGCGCCCTCGGCCGCGTCCCAGCGGGCGGCGGTGACGGAGGGGCTGAGTTCGTTGACGACGTAGGCGCGTGTGCCGTCGGGGTGGAAGGCCAGGTGACGCGGCCCCGAGCCGGGCCGCAGCGCGGTCTCCCGGTGCAGCGCGAGGGCGCCGTCCGTCAGGGTGCACACCCGCACCGAGTCGGTGCCCAGGTCGACGCTGACGGCCCAGCGGCCGCTCGGGTCGGATTGCACCTGGTGGGCGTGCGGGCCCTGCTGACGCGGAGTGCAGGGGCCCGCGCCGGTGTGCCGGAGGACACCGGAGGCGGTCCGGGAGAGGGTTCCGTCGGGGCGGAGGGGGACCGCGGTGACACTGCCGGAGCCGTAGTTGGCGGTGAGGACGTGCCCGTCGAACAGGCCGAGGTGTGTGGGCCCGCTGCCGTCGACCGGCACGGGCGGACCGGCCGGTTCCGGCCGCTCCCCGTCCACGCGGTACGCGGCCACCGCGCCACGGGCCGTCTCACTGACCGCGTACAGGGTCCGGCCGTCGGGCGAGAGGGCCAGGTACGAGGGGTCCGGGACGTGGTCGAAGGCGGTCAGCACGGTCAGCGCGCCGGTGGTGTCGACCCGTGCGGTCACGATGCCGGGGCCGCCGGCCGCCGTGAACGACCCGATGAACGCCCGCTGCCGACCGCCGTCCGCCACCGCTGACCCCTCTCGCCCGTGTGCCGTGCCGTCCCGGTGGACGCGCAGCCGATCATGCGCGGTCTAGACCAACGGGTCAAGGGCGCGGGTCCGATCGGCGCAGGGACCACCGAGCGGCTCACGGACCGACCGCGGCTCCCTGACACCCACACGGCCGGGGCCCTGGCCGGCAGCGCCCTCGGCGACGCCCAGGACCCTCCGGACCGGCCGGCGGAGCGCAATCCGCCTCACGCACCACCCCGGGCCCGGGTGACGGCCAGCCGCCCACGACCCGCCCCATGCACTCGGGCGACACCCAGGACCCTCGGACCTGCCGACGGAGCGCAATCCGCCTCACGCACCCACCAGCGGCGACCCCGGCGGCGTGCGCAGGGGTCGGGCGAGTTCGGCCAGGGCCCGTTCCAGGCCGTGCATGTGTGCCAGGGCCGGTTCCGTGACGGACGGCCCGTCCGCGTGGACGGCGATGTCCCGGCCCTCGGTGAGGGCCTCGACCGCGGCCTCCACCCGGCGGCAGGCCGTGGCCAGGCGGGTGTCGTGCGAGGCCTCCGGGTCGGCGGCCACGGCGACCAGGCCGCGGATCTCGCGGGCGCACACGTCGAGGAGGTCCAGGACGTGCCGGGCCCGGCGCTTGCGGCCGACCATCGGGTTCAGCGGGTGCACCAGCGGGGCGACCGAGAGCCGCACCCGGGCCAGGAGCTGCTCCAGCTCGGCCACGCGCGGGGCCGGATCGGCGTCCGGCGCGCCGGCCAGCCGCCGGGCGGTCTCGACGGCGCAGGCATGCACGCAGCGCAGGGCCCGCCGGATCCAGGCGTCGGTGACGCTGTGTGTCGTTACGGGCAGGATGAGGACGACGGCCAGCGCGGCACCGAGCGCCCCGACGCCGGTCTCGGCGAGCCGCAGCGCGAGCAGGCCCGGACTCAGCACGCCGAGGAGGCCGTAGAGCAGCCCGGCCAGCAGGGTCACCCAGAGCATCATCCAGGTGTAGGACACGGCCGCCGTGTAGAAGATGCCGAAGACGCAGAGCGCGGCGAGGGCGGCCGTGACGGCCGGGTCGCCGTGCACGGGCAGGGCGACGACCAGACCGAGGGCGATGCCGATGACCGTGCCGAGCAGCCTGCGGAAACCGCGGACCAGCGTCTCGCCGCGCGAGGTGGTGTTGACGAAGATCCACCACGTGGCGCCGACGGCCCAGTACCAGCGCTGGCCGGACAGCAGCTGGCCGACGACGAGGGCGAAGCCCGCTCCCGCGGTCGCCTGGATCGCCTGGCGGGTGGTCACCCGGGCCAGACCGGTGCCGCCCGGCGGGGCGGGCACGACGGGCGGGGGCAGGCGGCGCTCGTAGCACCACAGACCGAACCGCACCGCCGCGGCGGCCAGGACGGACAGCAGGACCGCGGCGTACAGCTCGGGCAGCTGGCCGGTGGTGGCGTGCAGGAACTGCGCCACGAAGAAGGTCATGAACGCGAAGACGCCGAGGCTGTGCCCGCGCGGACCCCAGCGGCGTGCGTACACGCCGGCGCCGACCACGGCGAGGAAGGTGAGGTCGCGGGCCACGGGGTGGTCGTGGAGCGTGGCCGCCGCCGTGAGCACGGGCAGGCCGACGGCAGGGAGCAGGGCGGTGGTGACCGCCTGGCCGCGGACGGTGGCGTCGGTGACGGTGAACAGGGCGAGCAGGGCGGCGAGCCCGCCGGTGACGGCCCCCGTGAGGGAGTGCCCGGCGAGGCCGCAGACGGCGACCGCGAGCGAGATGCCGAGCACGGCGCGCGTGGCGAACCGCAACCGCGTCCGCCCCGGATCCGGAGCCCAGAACACCCTCTTCAGCACCGCTTACCGCCTCCTTCGCGCAGGGACAGGAATGAGCATGAAAAAGGCGCCGCGGGGTCCGCAGCGCCATCGACGCCTCCATATCAGCACCTCGGGCGCCACTGGCTCAACAGGCTCCTTCTAGACTGGGCCATTGGCACAGCGGGAACGGCAGGGGCAGGGCCGTCGTAGTGCCAACGGACCGCTGTGGGGACCAACGGACGAGGAGGCGCGGCATGCCCGTGGACGAGCTCGACACCCGCATCCTGCGACTGCTGCTGGAGCAGCCGCGCACGAGCGTGCGCGAGTACGCCCGGCTCCTCGGCGTCGCCCGGGGCACGCTGCAGGCCCGGCTCGACCGGCTGGAGCGCGACGGCGTGATCACCGGTACGGCGCCGGCCCTCTCCCCCGCCGCGCTCGGGCACCCGGTGCTCGCGTTCGTGCACATCGAGGTCACGCAGGGGTATCTCGACGAGGTGGGTGACGCGCTGGCCGCGGTGCCGGAGATCGTCGAGGCGTTCTCGATCACGGGCGGCGGCGATCTGCTGGCCCGGGTCGTGGCGCGGGACAACGCGCATCTGGAGGACGTCGTCCAGAAGCTGATCAGCATGCCGGGGGTGGTGCGCACCCGCACCGAGGTCGCGCTGCGCGAGCGGGTGCCCCACCGGATGCTGCCGCTGGTGGAGTCGATCGGGCGGTCGGCCCGCCGATGATCTTTGAGAGCATGACGGCATGAGCAAGCTCCGCGGAATATCAGTCATCTTCGATCTCGATGGAACACTCGTGGACAGCGAGCCCCACTACTTCGAGGCGGGCCGGCAGACCCTCGCCGCGTACGGCGTCCCGGACTTCACCTGGGCGGACCACGAGCGGTACGTCGGCATCAGCACCCAGGAGACGGTCGCGGACTGGAAGGACCGCTACGGGCTGTCCGCCACCGTGGACGAACTGCTCGCCGCGAAGAACCGCCGCTACCTGGAGCTGGCCCGCGGCGCCTCCCGTGCCTACCCGCAGATGCGGGCGTTCGTCGAACTGCTGGCGGCCGAGGGCGTCCCCATGGCCGTGGCCTCGGGCTCGTCCCCGGAGGCGATCGCGGCGGTGCTCGGCGGAACCGGACTGGACGCGCATCTGCACACCGTCGTCTCCGCCGACGAGGTCGCGCGCGGCAAGCCGGCCCCCGACGTCTTCCTGGAGGCGGCCCGCCGGCTGGGCGCCTCCCCGGCCGACTGCGTCGTACTGGAGGACGCCGCCCCGGGCGCCGCCGCCGCACACGCCGCGGGGATGCGGTGCATCGCGATCCCCTACGTCCCGGCTCAGGCGGACGCACCGGAGTTCGCCACCGCTGGTCTGCTGCTGCGGGGCGGGCAGGCGGAGTTCACGGCCCGGTCCGCCTACGACTGGCTCGTGCGCTCAGCCGGCCCTTCCTGAACTCGCGACCCCAGAACTCTCGCCACCGCCAGCCTTCCCGGGGAACTCCTCTCTCCCGAACCGTTGACGCTCCCCCGTCCCCTCCCTAGGGTCTGGTCGACCATCCGTACGGCGTTCGAGATATCGACACACCGGAGGAGCACCCATGGCGCCGCCCGTCTCCCGACGATCCCTTCTCCAGGCCGCGACCCTCGCCGCGGCCGTACCCGCCCTCTCCCGGACGACGGCGGGGCGGGCCGCTGCCGCCGCAGCCGTCACCGCGGCCACCGCCGGTGTCCCCGCGGCCTGGACCGTCCGGCCCTTCGGGCTGGAGGACGTGAGCCTGGGCACGGGCGTCTTCGCCGAGAAGCGGAAGCTGATGCTGGATCACGCGCGTGGCTACGACGTGAACCGGCTGCTGCAGGTGTTCCGCGCCAACGCCGGTCTGGCCGCGGGCGGCGCGGTCGCCCCGGGCGGCTGGGAAGGCCTGGACGGCGAGGCCAACGGCAACCTGCGCGGCCATTACACCGGCCACTTCCTGACGATGCTGGCGCAGGCGTACCGCAGCACCGGCGAGAGGGTGTTCGCCGACCGGATCGACACCATGGTCGGCGCGCTGACCGAGGTGCGCGCGGCGCTGCGGCGGGATCCGGCGGTGCTGAGCGTCGAGGGGAGGTTCGGGACCGCCGCGGATCAGGTGCGGGGCTCCTACCAGTACGTCGACCTGCCGGCCGCCGTGCTCGGCGGAGCAACGGCGATCACCCTCTCCGTCTGGGTGCGGCCCACGCACGACGCCGCCTGGGCCCGGGTGTTCGACTTCGGCGACGACTCCACCCGTTACCTGTACCTGGCCGCCCGCGACCAGACGGGAGTGCCCCGGTTCGCCATCACCACGTCGGGCGCCGGCGGCGAGCAGGCACTCAACGGCACGGCACCGCTGCCGCTGCACCGGTGGAGCCACCTGGCGGTCACCCTCGCGGGCGGCACCGGCACCCTCCACGTCAACGGCACCGAAGTCGCGCGGAACACCGCCATGACCCTCACTCCGGCGGCCCTCGGCACACTCCGGAACAACTGGCTCGGCCGCTCGAACTACGCCGCCGACCCGGTCTTCGCGGGCGCGTTCGAGGAGTTCAACGTCTTCTCGCGGGCGCTGACCGCCGCCGAGATCACCGAGTTGCGGAACAGCCGGGCCGCCGACGCCTCGACGGGCCGGGGCGACCTGGTCTCGTACGCCTTCGACGAAACGTCCGGCGGGACCTTCGCGGACGCCTCCGGCCGGGGCCTTGCCGCCACCCTGCGCCGCACCTGGGGCGGGCCCAGCCACCCCGGGTTCCTCGCGGCGTACCCGGAGACGCAGTTCATCGATCTGGAGTCGCGGACCACTTCGGACTACACCAAGGTGTGGGCGCCGTACTACACCGCGCACAAGATCCTGCGGGGCCTGCTCGACGCGTACACCGCCACGGACGACGACCGGGCACTCGACCTCGCGTCCGGCATGTGCGACTGGATGCACGCGCGGCTGTCGAAGCTGCCGGAGGCCACGCTCCAGCGCATGTGGGGCATCTTCTCCAGCGGCGAGTTCGGCGGCGTCGTCGAGGCGGTCTGCGATCTGCACGCCCTCACCGGCAAGGCCGAACACCTCGCGCTGGCCCGGCTGTTCGACCTGGACCGGCTGATCGACGCGTGCGCCGCGAACACCGACGTCCTCGACGGACTGCACGCCAACCAGCACATCCCGATCTTCACCGGCTACGTGCGGCTGTACGACGAGACCGGCGAGGAGCGCTACCTGACCTCGGCGAGGAACTTCTGGGACATGGTCGTCCCGCACCGGATGTACGGCATCGGCGGCACCAGTGCGCAGGAGTTCTGGAAGGCCCGGGACGTGATCGCCGGCACGATCGGCGCGACCACGGCCGAGACGTGCTGCGCGTACAACATGCTCAAGCTGAGCCGGACCCTGTTCTTCCACGAACAGGACCCGAAGTACATGGACTACTACGAGCGGGCCCTGTTCAACCAGGTGCTCGGTTCGAAGCAGGACAAGCCCGACGCGGAGAAGCCGCTCGTCACCTACTTCATCGGGCTGACCCCCGGTCATGTGCGCGACTACACGCCCAAGCAGGGGACGACCTGCTGCGAGGGCACCGGCATGGAGAGCGCCACGAAGTACCAGGACTCGGTGTACTTCGCGAAGGCCGACGGCAGCGCCCTCTACGTCAACCTGTACAGCGCCTCCCAGCTGACCTGGGCGGAGAAGGGCGTCACCGTCACGCAGACCACCCGGTTCCCATCTGAGCAGGGCAGCACGCTGACCTTCGGGGGCGGCCGGGCGTCGTTCGCACTGCGGCTGCGGGTGCCGGCGTGGGTGGCCGCCGGCTTCCGGGTGACCGTCAACGGACGTGCTGTACCGGGTACTTGGCGGCCGGGGAGCTACTTCGAGGTGTCCCGGACATGGCGGGCCGGTGACACCGTGCGCATCGCCATGCCCTTCCGGACGCGGGTGGAGAAGGCCCTCGACGACCCTTCCCTGCAGACGCTGTTCCACGGCCCCGTCAACCTGGTGGCCCGCGACCCCGCCACGGAGTATCTGCGGGTCGGCCTGTACGGCGACGCGGGGCTCTCCGGCGATCTGGCCGCCTCCCTGCGGCCGGTGCCGGGCAAGCCGCTCCACTTCACCCTGGGCGGCAGGGAGTGGGCGCCGTTCTCCGAGGGGACGGAGGATCCCACCCACGCCTACTTCCGGCGCGCGGAGCCGGACGTGGTGTTCGGCGGGCGGGACTCGGGGGTCGCCAACCCGGTGAGATCCGACGGCGCGACGCTTTTGGACGAGATCTGGGCCGGGGCGCCGTTCCGGTCCAAGGGGGCGCTGGTGGCGCGGGTGCGGTCCACGGTGGACGCGTGGGTGGCGGCCGGGCTGCTGAGCAGGGCGGACGGCGACCGGGTCGTGCGGACGGCGGCCGCGGCCTCCTACCCGGCCTGAGCGCCGGACCCGGGATCCGGTGCCGCGCGCCGTGCGGCACCGGGTCGCGGACGTCACACCAACTTTTTCGCGGCGGGAGTGATTGTTTCGCTCCTGGCGTCCGTACCTCTGGGTGTTGGGCCGTTCATATCCCAGGAGGCACGATGCGCATCTCGCGCAGCACGGCAGGTACCGCGTTCGTGGGCGGTGCGTTGATCCTTACGCTCTCCGCGCTCGCCTACCCCAGCATGCTGGGCGTGCAGAACGCGGCTTCCGGTCAGGACCGCATCATCGCCAACACCCAATGGGGTCCGCTGACCGAGGCCGACCGGGACTTCGTCGTCCGTGTGCGGGCGGCCGGACTGTGGGAGTACCCGCTCGGGCAGATGGCGATGACGAAGGGCACGACACCGGCGATGAAGGAAGTCGCCAAGCACCTGCTGGTGGGACACGGCCGCCTCGACGCGTCGTGCCGCAGGCTCGGCACGGACCTGGGCATCACCCTGCCGAACGAGCCGTCCCCGCAGCAGCAGCAGTTCGTGGCCACGGCGGAAGGCGCCACGGGCAAGGAGTTCGACTCCACGGCGGTGACCATCATGCGCGTCGCGCACGGGAGCATCTTCCCGACCGTCGCCAAGATCCGGGCGACCACCCGGAACAGCCTCGTGCGGGAACTCGCCGACCAGACCAACGACACCGTGCTCGACCACATCTCGATCCTGGAGAAGACCGGCCTGGTCAATCACGAGCAGGTGGCCTTCCAGATCACCGCACCGGCGAAACTGCCGCAGGACCAGACGACGCCCCCGCCGCCGCAGGCGGGCGCGCCGGTCCGGGTGCTGCCGGTCCCCGAGGACCTGAAGGACTTCCAGACGGTCGCCCCCAACCCGTCCTTCGCCCAGCCGCAACCGTCACCGACGGTGGGCTGACGACAGCGGCCAGCTCAGGGTGGTGGGGGTGGTCCCCGGGGGGGAGCCGGGGGACCCGGGGCGAGAGCTTGGGGTGCCGGTTCCCCCAGGGCGAGGCGCCCCGGCCCGCCTCGAACCCGGGCGGCCCCCTCCTGCCCGCCGGCGGCCTCTTCAGCGGGCGAACGCGCGAAGCCCGAGGGGCGCCGGGCCCGAGCAGGCGC
>NZ_JAPSKN010000042.1:9455-28714 GCF_031181705.1 Streptomyces sp. | reverse complement strand
CGGACGATGCCGATGAAGTCCTCCACCTGGTCGGTCGTCGCGTCCTCGGGCCAGGACAGGGCGACGCTCGACTCGGGGGCGTCCTTGAGGGGCCGGTGGGTGAGGTCCTTGCGGTGGTGGAGGCGGGCGAGCGACAGCGGCACGATCAGGACGCCGATGCCCGCAGCGACCAGCTCGACCGCGTCGGCGGTGGTGGCGGGGCGTTCGAAGGCGGGCCGCCCGGGGAGCCCCTGCTCCCAGTCGAGGACGTCGTCCAGCGGGTGCAGCACGATGTCGTCGGACAGATCCTCCGGCATCACCTCGTCGACCGCCGTGACCAGGTGGTCCTTGGGGACGACGACGACCGTCCGCTCGGTGTAGAGGGGGATCGCGCTGAAGACCGTACGGTCCACGGGCAGCCGGACGAGACCCGCGTCGGCCTCCCCGCCCCGCAGCTGCTCGGCCGCGGTCGCGGCGGACACCTGCGCGAGGGTCAGCCGGATGCCGGGATGCCGCTCGTTCCAGACGCGCACCCACTTGTCGGGCATCACCCCGGGGACGTACACGAGCCGGAACGAGGGGGGAACTTCCGAGCCTGTCACCTGGCCAGGTTACCGGCCGTGGTCGGGCCTCGTGCACACGCTCGATACGCTGGATGCCATGACGTCGCACCAGAGCACCCAGACGATGAAGCCCGCCACCGCGGCGAAGAAACTGGGTGTGTACCTCGAGGCCACCCCCGCCGATTTCCAGGAGGGTGTCGTCTCGCGCGCCGAGCTGAACGAGCTCCAGGCGAACCCGCCGCAGTGGCTGCAGGACCTGCGGCGCAACGGCCCGCACCCCCGCCCCGTGGTCGCCGCGAAGCTCGGCGTCTCCATCGCGGGCCTGGCCCGCGGGGGTGTCACCGAGGCCCTCACCACCGAAGAGATCGAGACGCTGAAGCAGGAGAGCCCCGAGTGGCTGGTGCGGGAGCGCGCCACCCAGGCCGAGGTCCGCAAGGAAGCGGCCCGCATCAAGAAGAAGCACGCCGAACGCAACGACTGACCTCGCCCCTCGCCTGAGACGGTCCCCACCGGTCCCTCCGGTGGGGACCGTTGTCGCGCTCCCCCATGTGCGGCCGGGGTGCCGGACGCGTCCGGAGTTGACCGGGGGCTTTCGGGTCGGCGCCTTGGCGTGCTTCCTTTCGACCGGGACATTGCCCGGCATAACGCCAGACCGCGCCACCCCTTCCAGCCCGTAGAAATATCTACGACCATGGCTGCGGCCGGGCGGCGCGCGGAACCCCGTGGGTCACCGGCCCGTGTCCCGCGCGCGCCACCGCGGCGCCGCCGACTGTGCCTGGGGTGGCCATGCAGAGCGTCATGTGGAAGCAAGCCGTCGAGTGGCTCGCGGCGGCCGCGACGGATCCGCAGGAGTGCAAGCGGGAGTGGGACTACGGCACGGGCACGGCGCTGGTGGAGGCCGGGCGGTACTGGGACGTGCTCAGCGTGCCCGACCGGCTCGGCCTGCTCGCGCTGGACCTCCTGTGGCGCGACCCGCTGCGGGTGCCCGGCCCCACCCTGGTGGACTCGGCCGCGCGCAGAGTGGGGTTCTTCCTGCCACCTGATCCGGTCAGCGAGTGGGTGGGCTTCGGCGTCCGGCACCTCGGCCGGGGCTCCTGGATCGCCGTGCCGCCGCCGTACCGGCCTGCGGGCCGCCTGGAGTGGCTCGTCCCGCCGGACGGCACCGGCGCGCTGCACGCACCCGGTGCCCTGGAGTCGGCCCTGCGCGAGGCCACCGGCACGCTCGCCGTGCTCGCGCCGGTCAGCGCGGAGCCGGTGGTGCCGGACGGCTGGTGAAGAGGGCGCCCATGGAGCGGCCGACGGCCGGGTGAACCCCGGACGTGGCGACCGGGCCCATGTGCGGGCCGGCCGTCCACGAGGGGACGGCGGTCCAGGTCTCGCTCTCGGTCGGCGCGGCGAAGGAGACCCACTGGCCGTCGCGGTGGTCGGGCACCGTGTGGCCCCTCGCCTCCCACTCGGCGACCAGGGCCGCGTAGATCGGCGGATGGCCCGCGTAGGCGCTGGTGATCTCGGCGTACGGACGGGGCGTGGCGTCGCTGTGCGGAAGGCGCCGCGCCGTGTCAGTGCTGTCCATGCCAGGGCAACGGGGCGCCGCGCGCCGGTGGTACGCGGGTGGGACGCCGTCCGTCGGGTCGAGTGAACGCGTCACCCGTACGGCGGCACGCGGACACCGGACAAACATCCAGTCAGGCGGTCGTCCGTTCAGCCCGGGGGTCGGTTCCCGGCCGTTCGGTCACTTTCGAGCCACCTGCCCTGTGGAGTGGCGTCTTCCGGTCGCGCCGGGCTCCTCGACCGGGCCGGGCGCATCCGGTAACACTGACCCCACGCCGAGAACGGGTACGACGGCAGGGAGAGGCCATGTCACAGCGCCCTGACCTCCAACAGCGCAGGACCGTGCTGGAGCACGAGTGGTCCCGCTGGGTGCCGCGGCTGAGCGTCCCGGGTGCCCGCCCGGGCGGCACCGCCGTGCTGCGCCACGAGGTGACCGAGTCCTGGGCGCGTTCCCTGATCAGCGTGGATCCCGGCCGCGACAGCGCGCCGGTGACCGACGGGGGCCCGGTGCACCAGCGCTGGAGGTCCTCACCTCTGTACCGGCCGGTGACCGCCCTGGCCGGCGAACTGCGCAGCATCGCCGAGGACGCCGGGTTCGTCACGGCCGTCACGGACGAGTCCGGCACCATCCTGTGGACCTGCGGCGGGGCGACCATGCGCCGCCGCGCCGAGCGTGTCAACTTCGCGCCGGGCGGCCGCTGGGACGAGCAGGCCATGGGCACCAACGCCCTGTCCCTCGCCCTGCGCACCGGCCGCCCCAGCTCGGTCTTCTCGGCCGAGCACCTGGTGTCGGCGCTGCACGGCTGGGTCTGCTACTGCGCGCCGGTGCACGGCCCGGACGGCCGTGTCCTCGGCGTCCTGGACCTGTCCACCACCTGGGACCGCTCGCACCCGCTGGCCATGTCGACCGTCCGGACACTGGTGTCCACGATCGAGGCCCGCCTCGGCACGGAGGCGGCGTCCCGGCCCGGCCAGGTGCGGCTCACCTGCCTGGGCGCCGAGCAGGCCACGCGGGAGGGCTGCCGACTCCCCCTGCGGCCACGCCAGTTGGAGATTCTCACGCTGCTCGCGCTCGAACCCGACGGCTTCTCGCCGGAACGGCTGCGCGCCGCCCTGTACGGAGACCGGCCGGTCACCGCGTCCACCTTCAAGGCGGAGGTCTCCCACCTGCGCCGCGCGCTCGGCGGTGGCGTCTCACCCCGCCGCTACGCCCTCACCACACCCGTGTCCTGCGACGCCGTGGACGTGCTGCGCGCGCTGGAACAGGGCGACACGGACACCGCCCTGCGCCACTACGGCGGCCCGCTGCTCCCCCGCTCCGAGGCGCCCGGCATCGAGGAGTGGCGCACCCGCCTGGAGGTGGCCGTGCGGGAGGCCGTGCTGGCGAGCACGCGCCCCGAACACGCCCTGCGCTATGGCGAACGGGCGCGGTACGACGCCGAGATCCACGAGCACGCGCTGCGCCTGCTGGGCCCGGACGACACCCGCCGGGCGATCGCGGCGGGCCGGCTGACGGCGGCGCTGCGCGACTGACGCACGGCCCGTGGCGGACGCCAACCTCGCGCCAACCTGCCGGGAGCACAGTGAGGGGCGTCACGACGGCGTGACCGTCACATGCCCTGCCCCGAGGAGAGCCGCCATGGTGTACGCGCAGCCAGGAACCGACGGCAGCATCGTCAACTTCGCCCGGCGCTACGACAACTTCATCGACGGTGACTGGGTGGCCCCCGTCGAGGGCCGCTACTTCGAGAACCCGACCCCCGTGACCGGCGAGGTCTTCTGCGAGGTGGCCCGCTCCTCCGCGGCCGACGTCGACCTCGCCCTGGACGCGGCGCACCGGGCGGCCGACGCGTGGGGCCGCACCTCCACCACGGAACGCGCGAACGTCCTCAACCGGATCGCGGACCGCATCGAGCAGCACCTGGAGAAGATCGCGGTCGCCGAGACGTGGGAGAACGGCAAACCGGTCCGCGAGACGCTCGCCGCCGACATCCCGCTGGCCGTGGACCACTTCAGGTACTTCGCGGGCGTCGTCCGCGCCCAGGAGGGCAGCATCGCGGAGATCGACGCCGACACCGTCGCCTACCACTTCCACGAGCCGCTGGGCGTGGTCGGCCAGATCATCCCGTGGAACTTCCCGATCCTGATGGCCGCCTGGAAGCTGGCCCCCGCGCTGGCCGCCGGCAACTGCGTCGTCATCAAGCCGGCCGAACAGACCCCGGCCAGCCTGCTCTACGTCGTCGACCTGATCGCCGACCTGCTGCCACCCGGCGTGCTGAACGTCGTCAACGGCTTCGGCGTGGAGGCGGGCAAGCCGCTGGCGTCCAGCCCGCGCGTGGCGAAGGTGGCGTTCACCGGCGAGACCACGACCGGCCGGCTCATCATGCAGTACGCGAGCGAGAACATCATCCCCGTCACGCTGGAACTGGGCGGCAAGAGCCCGAACATCTTCCTGCCCGACGTGCTGGCCGCCGACGACGACTTCCTGGACAAGGCCGTCGAGGGCTTCGTGATGTTCGCCCTCAACCAGGGCGAGGTCTGCACCTGCCCGTCCCGCGCCCTGATCCCCTCGTCGATCTACGACGACTTCATGGCCCGCTGCGTGGAACGCACCAAGGCCATCGTCGGCGGCGACCCCCTGGACCCGGCCACGATGATCGGCGCCCAGGCGAGCAACGACCAGTACGAGAAGATCCTCTCCTACCTCGACATCGGGCGGAAGGAGGGCGCCGAGGTCGTCACGGGCGGCAACTCCCGGACGGTTCCCGGCCTGGAGGGCGGCTACTACATCGAGCCGACCATCTTCCGCGGCACCAACGACATGCGGATCTTCCAGGAGGAGATCTTCGGCCCGGTCGTCTCGGTCACCACCTACGACTCGGTCGACGAGGCGCTGAAGATCGCCAACGACACGCTGTACGGCCTCGGCGCGGGCGTGTGGACCCGCGACGGCAACACGGCGTACCGCCTGGGCCGCGAGATCAAGGCGGGCCGCGTCTGGACCAACTGCTACCACGCCTACCCGGCCCACGCGGCCTTCGGCGGCTACAAGAAGTCGGGCATCGGCCGCGAGACGCACAAGATGATGCTGGATCACTACCAGCAGACGAAGAACCTGTTGGTGTCGTACTCGGCGAAGAAGCTCGGGTTCTTCTGAGGCCTCCAGGGCCTCGCGTCGATCCGTCTCCGCCTCTGCCCCTGCCTCCGTCTAGTCGCCCCTGCCGTAGGTGAGGCGTTCGACTCCGCCAATGGTGATGTTGCCCGCCTCCAGGTCCCCGTGGACGAGCCCGCAGGCGTGGACGGCCTGGAGAGCCTCGGCCAGCGCGGCCCCGAGCGGCCCCAACCGCCGTGCGTCCATGGGGCCTTCGCGCTCGATCAGCTCGGCGAGCGTGGGGCCCGGAATGCACGCCGTGGCCAGCCAGGGCGCCTTGGCGTCGGGATCGGCGTCCACGACCGGAGCCGTGGGGAAACCGCCGACCCTGCGGGCGGCCTCGACCTCTGCGCGGAAGCGCGCACGGAAGTGCGGTCGGCCGCCGGCTCCGGCCGGGCCACTGTGACCGTGACGGCCCGACCGGCCCGTGACCGGGCGAGGTGGACCGTCCCCATGCCGCCCGGTCAGTCCGGCTGGCCGGAGTCAGCCGGAGCGGCGCACCCGGGCCGCCTTGCGGGCCTCCGCGAGCTTGCGGGCCTCGTTGCTCTTGCGGGACGCCCTGCCACCGGAACCGCCCTTGGGGTCCTTGGTGTTGCCCAGGCCGCGGAACGGGACGTTGTGGTTCTTGGGGCGCGGCAGCGCCGGCCCGCCGTCCAGTGGTGTGCCGGAAGGGGTCCTGGCGCCGGTGATCCGGCTCAACTCCGCCTCGCCGGACCGCACTTTGGCCACCCTGGGGACGATGTCGGCGTCCGCGAGGACCTGGCTCGTCTCGCGGCGCTGCGCCGACAGGACGAGTGTCACGACGGTGCCGGAGCGGCCGGCCCGGGCCGTGCGGCCCGCGCGGTGCAGATAGTCCTTGGGGTCGGTGGCCGGGTCGACGTTGACCACGAGGTCGAGGTCGTCGACGTGCAGGCCGCGTGCGGCGACGTTCGTCGCCACCAGCGCGGTGACCTGCCCGTTCTTGAACTGTGCCAGGGTCCGGGTGCGCTGCGGCTGCGCCTTCCCGCTGTGCAGGGCGGCGGCGGCCACGCCGCTGGCCCGCAGGTGCCGCGTGAGCTGGTCGACGCCGTGCTTGGTGTCCAGGAACAGCAGGACGCGGCCGTCCCGGGCGGCGATCTCCGTGGTCACGGCGTACCGGTCCGGGCCGTGGACGACGAGGACGTGGTGCTCGATGGTGGGGACCGCGCCGGACGAGGGGTCCACGGAGTGGACGGCGGGGTCGCGGAGGTAGCGCTGCACCAGCTGGTCGACGTCGTGGTCGAGGGTGGCGGAGAACAGCATCCGCTGTCCGTCGGGGCGCACCTGGTCCAGGAGTTCGGTGACCTGCGGCAGGAACCCCATGTCGCACATCTGGTCGGCCTCGTCCAGGACGACGATGCGCACCCGTCCCAGTCGGCAGCCCTTGCGTTCGACGAGGTCGTGCAGCCTTCCCGGCGTGGCGACGACGATCTCGGCGCCGTCGCGCAGCGCGGCGGCCTGCCGTCCGATGGACACTCCGCCGACCACGGTGGTGAGTCGCAGCCGCAGCGCCTCGGCGTACGGGGTGAGCGCCTCACCGACCTGCTGTGCCAGCTCCCTGGTGGGCACCAGGACGAGCGCCAGCGGTTCCTTCGGCTGCGCCGGCCGGCCCGCCGTCCGGGCGAGCAGGCCGAGGCCGAAGGCGAGCGTCTTGCCGGATCCCGTGCGGCCGCGGCCCAGGACGTCCCGTCCCGCGAGCGCGTCGGGCAGCGCCGCCGCCTGGATCGGGAAGGGCACCGTCACGTCGCGTGCGTCGAGCGTCCGCAGGAGGGCGGCGGGCAGCCCCAGCCGCGCGAAGGACGCCGCCGTGGGCACGGCCGTGGGGTCGGTGGGTGCTGATTCGCTCACGTCGAGCCTTCCTCCGAGGGGACCGTACCGAGGAAGGCGCGGCGGGGACGCGGCCGCCGGCCGGGGGCACCGAACGGGCACCAGCACAGCGACGCTGCAAACGGGCAACGTTAGCACGGGGTGCACCGGCGGGTCCTTCGCGGTCGCGCCGCCGCGGCAGCGCTCTCCATGGGAGTTTCCTGGGAGTCCTCGCCCCTCGCAGCGCCCTGGGTGAGATCGTCCCAGCTCACGAGCCTGCCGTTGTCATGAGGCGCACATGTTCGTTCAGCTCCGGCCCAAGCAGGCCCTCGACAGTGGGGCAGCGCACACGGGTCCTCGTGTGCCTCGCCGACACCGGATCAGGAGTCTCGATGATCGAAGTGCAGGGTCTGACGAAACGCTACGGTGACGTCCTCGCCGTGGACGATCTGACGTTCACGGTCCGGTCCGGGGCAGTGACCGGTTTCCTGGGGCCCAACGGCGCCGGCAAGTCGACCACGCTGCGCATCGTCCTGGGCCTGGACGCCGCCACTTCCGGTACCGCGCGCGTGGGCGGGCGGCCGTATGCCCGGCAGCCCGCCCCGCTGAAGGCGGTCGGGGCGGTGCTGGACCCGGGCGCGGTGCTGCCCAGCCGCAGCGCCTGGCACCATCTGCTGGCGCTCGCGGCCGGCAACGGTATCCCGCGCGGCCGGGTCGCCGAGGTGCTGGCGGAGGTCGGGCTGGAGAAGGCGGGCCGGCGCCGGGCTGGGACGTACTCGCTGGGCATGCGCCAGCGGCTGGGTATCGCCGCGGCGCTGCTGGGTGATCCACCGGTGCTGGTCTTCGACGAACCGCTCAACGGGCTGGACCCGGAGGGCATCGTGTGGATCCGCGCCCTGATGCGGAAGATGGCCGCCGAGGGACGCGCGGTGCTGATGTCCAGCCATCTGATGAGCGAGATGGAAGTGACCGCCGACCATCTCCTCGTCATCGGGCGCGGGAAGCTGATCGCCGACACGACGATGAAGGACTTCATCGCGGCGCACTCCGCGCGCGAGGTGGTGGTGCGCAGCCCGCGGGCCGATGTCCTGCGCGGCCTGCTCGTCGCCGCGGCGCGGGTGCGGGCCGAGAGCGCCGACACCCTGGTCGTGACCGGTCTGGAGGCCGCCGGGATCGGGGCTGTGGCAGCGGCCGCCGGCGTGGAGCTGCACGAACTCGCACCGCGCCAGGAGTCGCTGGAGGCGGCGTTCATGAAGTTGACCCGCGACGCGGTGGAGTACCGGGCGGAGAAGGGAACGGGCCGATGAGCCACACCACCACGCAGCCGTCCGTCACGCCGGCGGCGACCGGGCGGGGACGCATGCGGCGCCCCCGGGCGTCCGGGGACCGGACACGGGACGGGAGGACGACCTTCTGGCACAGCCTGCGCGCCGAATGGATCAAGATCCGTACGATGCGGTCGACGCTGTTCCTGGTCCTGGGCACGCTGACGTTCACGATCGGGCTGGCGTCGCTGAGCGGCTCGGCCGCCGGCAGCGACTTCGCGTCCATGAGCCGGGCGGACCGGGAGGCGTTCGATCCGCTGGCCACCAGCCTGCGCGGCTATCTGCTGGCGCAGATCGCGCTGGGGCTGCTGGGCGGCCTGGCGATCACCTCCGAGTACGGGTCGCGCACCATCGTGCCCACCCTCACGTCGGTGCCGCACCGGGCACGGGTGCTGGCCTCCAAGGCCGTGGTGCTGGTGGGTGTGGCGCTGCCGGTCGGGATCACGGTGACGCTGGCCGGGTTCCTGGCCGGGCAGACGGCGCTGTCCGGGGCGGGAGCCCCGCATCTGGCGCTCACCGACGGCGTGGCCCTGCGCGGCATCGTCGGTGGTGGCATGTATCTGGCACTGGCGGGGCTCTTCGGTCTGGCTCTGGGCACGATGATCCGCTCCACCACGGCGACGGTGACCACCCTGTTCGGCGTGATGCTGATCGTCCAGGCCTTCGCTCCGGCGCTGCCCGGCAGGATGGGTGACTGGGTGTCGGCGTACTGGCCGCCGATCGCCGGCGGGCAGATCGTCACCAGTGTGCGGGATCCTGAACTGCTGGGCCCGTGGGCCGGGCTGGGCGTCATGGCCGGGTGTGTGACGCTCCTGACGGCGGCGGCGTTCGTCGTGTTCCGCAGGCGCGACGCCTAGGGCCTGTCGTTTGGATCAGGTCACTGCGGGGCGGGACAGTGAAGGCGGAGGACCATCGGTTGAGGACGGGTGCCGTGACGACGCAGCGACTGCTGGTGGTGGAGGACGAGCCGACGCTGCGTGAGCTGTTGTCCGCCAGCCTGCGGCTGGCCGGCTTCGAGGTGATCGCGGCCGAGACGGGCGCCCAGGCGCTGGACGCGGTCCGTGACCAGCGCCCCGACCTGATCGTCCTGGACGTGATGCTGCCGGACTTCGACGGGTTCGAGGTCGCCCGCCGACTCGGCCGTGAGCGTCCCGGGGCCGACGGGCGCGAGCACCCGCCGATCCTCTTCCTCACCGCCCGGGACGCCACCGAGGACCGGATCAGCGGTCTGCGGGCCGGCGGCGACGACTACGTCACCAAGCCCTTCAACCTGGAGGAGCTCGTCCTGCGCATCCAGGCCGTGCTGCGCCGCACCAGCGGCCACCACCGTGGCGGAGTGCTGGTCGTGGACGACCTGGAGCTGGATCCCGGCAGTCATCTGGTGACCCGCTCCGGTCGACCCGTCCAGCTGTCGCCCACCGAGTTCAGTCTGCTGCGCGTGCTGATGGAGAACGCCGGGCAGGTCCTGTCCCGGGATCAGCTGCTGGACCGGGTGTGGCACTACGACTTCGACGGGGACGACTCGATCGTCGCCTCCTACATCAGCTACCTGCGCCGCAAGATCGACACGGGTGAGCCGAAACTGATCCACACGGTGCGCGGCACCGGCTATGTGCTGCGCAGGCCGCGCGCATGAGTGCGCCTGTCGCGGCGGGGCCGATCAGCCGTCTGTCGCTGCGGGGACGGGTGGTGTCCCTCACCTTGCTGCTCGTCGTCGCCGCGCTGCTCGCCAGTAACGCGCTGCTGGTCACGCTGCTGCAGCGGCAGCTGGTCGAGCAGCTGGACGCGAGGCTGCGCACCGCTGCCACGGTGGTCGCGCGGCTGCCGTCGGCCCCGGCGGCCGGGGAACGGGAAGCAGAGCCGCGCGGTGCCGCGGAGGGTGAGCTGATCGGTGAGGTGTTCGTCGCCCACCTCGACGGCCGGGGCCGCGTCCGGCACACGCTGCGTGTGGCCACCGACAGCGCCCCGCGACTGCCAGTGCTCGACCGCGCGGCCGTCGAGGCCCGTGCCGGGCGCCCCTTCCAGGTTCCGGCCCGGGGCGGGGGCGACGCCTGGCGGGTGATCGCGGTGCCGCCGGACGGCGCCGGCCGTCCGGCGGCGGCCACGGCGCCCGGCGCCGTGGTGGTGGCCGGTTCGCTGGCGCCGGTGCATGCCACGATCCGGCACCTGGGCGGGTGGATGCTGGTGATCGACTCGCTGGTGCTGGTGCTGCTGGGCGTCGTCGCCTGGTTCGCCGTGCGGGCCGGGCTGCGGCCGCTGCGGCGCGTCGAGACGACGGCGGCGGCCATCGCGGGCGGGGATCTGTCCAGTCGAGTCCCGCAGCCGGCCGCCACCCGCACCGAACTGGGCCGTCTGTCGGCCGCGCTGAACGGCATGCTGGAGCGGATCGAGGCCGGGGACGCGGCCAGAGCGGCCACCAACGAACGGATGCGCAGCTTCATCGCGGACGCCAGCCACGAACTGCGCACCCCCCTGTTCGGGATCAAGGGGTTCACCGAGCTGTACCGGATGGGCGGCATGCCCGAACGAGCGGACGTCGACGCGGCGATGAGCCGGATCGAGGGTGAGGCGGCGCGGCTGGTGCGCCTCGTGGAGGACCTGTTGCTGCTGGCCCGTCTCGACGAACAGGCCGCCGCCGAGGCCGGCCTGGCGCTGCGTCTGACCCCGATGGACCTGCGCACCCTGGCCGCGGACGCCCTGCACGATCTGCGAGCCCTCGCCCCCGAGCGCCCCGTCACACTCACCGGACCAGGCGGTGGCCCGCCCGGCCGTGCCCCCGTGCTGGGGGACGAGGCCCGCCTGCGGCAGGTGACGTCCAACCTGGTCGGCAACGCGATCGCCCATACCCCGCCCGGCACGCCGGTGCGCATCGGGGTGGGGACGCTGGAGGATCAGGCCGTCCTCGAACTCAGCGACCGGGGGCCCGGGATGAGTGCCGAGCAGGCCGCCCACGTCTTCGACCGCTTCTACCGCGCGGACACCGCCCGCGGCCGCACCCCGACCGGTGGTGCGGGGCTCGGCCTGTCCATCGTGCAGTCCCTGGTGAACGCGCATCACGGCCGGGTCGAGGTCGACACCGCCGTCGGCGAGGGCGCCACCTTCCGGATCCGGCTGCCGCTGCACGCCGACAGCGCGGTCAGCGGTCCCTGACCGCTTCCCCGCGCCCGACCGGAGCGGACCCGAGCCCTGTTCCCGAGGGCACCCGAGGGCACCCGAGGGCACCCGAGGAGATCAGTATGTTGACATAGGTTTCTCTGCATAGGTAACGTGCGGGCGTGACCGGAAGCAGCGAGGCTCGTGAGAGCCGGGGCGTCGACCAGGTGGCCGCCGGCCTCGTGGCCTGTCTGCCCGCGCTGAACCGGCAGCTCAAGCAGCTCATCGACCGGGAACTGCCCTATCCCAAGCTGCCCGAGCGGCAGTTGGCCCTGCTGCAGTACGTCGCCGAGCACGACGGCGCCACCGTCCACATGGCCGCCGACGCGCTGCGCATGATGCCGAACAACGTCAGCGCCCTGGTCACCCGCCTCACCGAGGCGGGCCTGCTGGAGCGGCATCAGGACGACGCCGACAAGCGGGTGGCGCATCTGTGCGTCACCGCTCTGGCACGTCAGCGCATCGGCGAGGTGGAGAAGATCGCGGCGGCGCAGCTCGCGCCCGCGCTGCGCCACCTCACCGACGGCGACCTCGACGCCCTCGGCTCGGCGCTCGGCGCCCTCGGAGCTCTCAGCCGGCGCCTGCGCGACGAGTCCGTCTGAACCGGTCCGCCGACCGGTCTCGCCGACCGGTCCGTCCGACCGGCCCGGCTCGCCGCTTCCCCCACCGCCCCCGCCGCTGACGCCGCGGGGCAGGATCCGCCGCCCTCGCCACTCCCCCGCCCCCGCCGCTGACGCCGCGGTGGGCGCGGGTGTGCCGCGCCGGTGCGCAGCTCCCCCTTCCGTCCACGCGCCCCCAACCGCGCGCCCCACGTATCGAGGACAACTCACCCGTGTCTGTCACCGCTGTCTCCACAGCGCCCCAGCCCGTATCCGGCCCCCGCGGTCCGCGCGCCAACCCCTGGCTCACGCTGGTCGCCGTCGCCTTCGGCCTGTTCATGGTCGGCCTCGACGGCTCCGTCGTTGCGATCGCCAACGCCGAGATCGCCCGCGACCTGAACGCCACCACCGCCGAACTGCAGTGGGTCACCAACTCCTACCTGCTCGCCCTCGCCGCCACCCTCATCCTCGGCGGCAAGCTCGGCGACCGCTTCGGGCGCCGCACCCTCTACCTCGTCGGCGTCGTCGGGTTCACCCTCGCGTCCGTCGCGATCGGCCTGGCCGGGTCGGTCGAGGGCGTCATCGCCTTCCGTGCCGTACAGGGCGCCTTCGGCGCGATGCTCATGCCCAACACCCTCGCGCTGCTGCGGGCGGTGTTCCCGCCGGGGAAGTTCGGCATGGCGGTCGGCATCTGGGCGATGATCTCGTCCGTCTCCACCGCGCTCGGCCCCATCGTCGGCGGACTGCTCGTCGAGCACGTCGACTGGGAGTCCGTCTTCTACATCAACGCCCCCATCGGCGTCATCGCCCTCGTCTTCGGCCTCATGGTCCTGCCGCGGTCCAGGAACGAGGCGGCCGCCGGCCAGCGCTTCGACGTACCCGGTGTCGTGCTGCTCGCCCTCGGACTGCTGGCCGTCGTCTTCGGTGTCGTCAAGGGCGAGACGTGGGGCTGGACTTCGGCCGGCACGCTCGGCGCGATCGCCGGGGGCGCCGCCGTCCTGGTCCTCTTCGGCTGGTACGAGACCCGCGTCGCCCACCCGCTGCTGCCGATGCGCCTGTTCCGCGACCCGGCCCTGACGATCGGCACGGTCGTCACCGCGCTGAACTTCTTCATCCTGCTCGGCGTGATCTTCTTCGTGATGCTGTACCTGCAGAACGTGCGCGGCTTCACCCCCGTCGAGTCCGGTGTGCGCACGCTGCCGCTGAGCCTCGCCTCCATGGTGGCCTCGCCGCTCGGCGCGAAGCTCACCGAGCGGTTCGGCCCGCGCCTGACCATGCCCCTGGGCATGGTGCTCCAGGCCGGCGCCGCCTTCACGATGCTCGCGTGGAGCGCCGACACGGCGTACCACACCCTGTGGCCGCCCTTCGTCGCGCTCGGTCTCGGCGTCGGCATGGTGATGTCAGCGTCCTCCGACGCGATCGTCGGCAACGCACCCGTGCAGGACGGCGGCGTCGCGGGCGGCCTGCAGGCCACCTCGCTCCAGGTCGGCGGCGCGCTCGGCACGTCGGTGCTGGTCTCCCTCATCAGCAGCCGCGTCGGCTCCACGCTCGGCGGTTCACTGACCGACGCGGGCGTGCCGCACACGGTGGCAGCGCGCTTCGAGGAGGCGAAGGACGCCGTCGCCATGGGCGTCGCCCCGGTCTCGGACGGAATGCCGGCGCAGCTCAGGGCCGCCGTGACCGAGGGCAGCCACACCGCCTTCATGAGCGGCGTCCACACCGCCGTCCTCGTCACCGGCGTCCTCGCCCTCGTCGGCGCGGCCCTCGCGCTGCTCGGCCTGCGCGGCCGAAGCGACGCGAACGAAGCGGAGGTGCCGGCTCGCACCGGCCACTGACGCTCCACCCCTCCGCACAGCGGACCGCGGACGCCGCCGTCACGATCCCGTGCCTCGGCCGTCCCGGTCCGCGGCCGCGCCCTCGGGCGCCACCGGCCCCCGTGCGGGGTCGGTGCCCGCGCCGATCCAGCCCGGCAGACGGCAGTTGGGCGGTGCGCCGGCCCGCGCGAACGGTGCGAACGCGCCCGGCCCGGTCAGCCGCGTGCTCATCGCCGCCGAAGGCATACGGCCCCGGGCGATCGAATCGCCAGCAGTCCGCGCTGCGGTGGCGTGCGGTTTTCCGGCGACCGAGAATGAAGAGAAGCACGTCTTCAATGGACCGCGCCGCTTGCCAGACCTCGGACAGTGCCATGACAGATCTCGGCTTCGTGGGCCCGAGTCGGCCCGCCAACGACTACAGATTCCTGAGCGTCACCGACGGCGACACCCCGAACATCGCCATGGCGATCCGCATGGTGTCCATCGACACCCCGGAAAGCGACTTCGGCGGCGCCCCCGCCACCGCCCAGGCCGCTGTGGACCGCACCCGGGCACGACTGCTGGACGGCACTTACGACGCCCTGCCGCAAGGCCTGCGCGACCATCTCGTCTCCCGGATCACTCCCGACGCCGCGCAGCGGCACCAGGCCGCGGGCAAGGCGGCGGCCGAGGCCCACGCGGACCTGGTGGCCACGCGCCTGACCCGCCCCGACGGCTCCCAGCGCAAGCTGGCCGTGCTCGCCACGGGCGAACTCGTCGAGAGCAACGGGCGTCTGCTGGCGTACACCGCGCCCTGGTTCGGCGGCGGTTCCTCCGATCCGCTGCCGCCGCGCGGCGACCCGCGCCGGCGCACGTTCAACCTGGACATGGTCGCTCTCGGCTGGGCGGCCACCTTCCTCATCTACCCCTCCATCCCCTCCTCCGCCGACCTGAACCTGCTGCTGGACGAGGCCGAGCGGGCCTGGACCCAACAGCTCGGCGCCTGGGCGGAGTTCGGCGAGGACCTGCTGCTGGGGTACGAGTACCGGGCCTGCGTCAAACTCGGTGCCCGCGAGGTGACCGACCCGGCCAAGGCCATCGGGCAGGCCTACCAGCGGGTGTGCGTGGACCTGCGGACGCTGACCGAGGTGGGCCTGTACGGCTACCACGGCGTGCCGCCCCAGCACCGTCTGTGGATCTGGGAGGACGACCTCGAACAGGCCCGCAGGGACCTGCCGATCACGACCTGAGGAACAGGGGCTCACGAAGGCCCGCGGGGAAGGCGGACCGTGGCGACGAGGCCGCCTTCCGCGCGGGGGGCGAGGTCGAGGGTGCCGTCGTGGGCGCGGACGACGCTGTGGACGATGGCCAGGCCCAGCCCGACACCGGCGTGGTCGCCGGTGCGTACGCGTTCCGTTCCGCGCTGGAAGGGTTCGGTGAGGGTGGGGACCAGTTCCGGTGGCACGGGACGACCCGTGTTCTCGACCCGCAGCACGCTCGCGTCCGGCCGCGCCTCGGTGTGGACGGTCACCGTGCCGCCGCAGGACAGGTTGTGGACGACGGCGTTCTGGACGAGGTTCGTCACCATCCGCAGCAGGAGTTCAGCGGAGCCGCTGGTCCGTGTCGCCGCGCCGGTGACGTCGAGGGTGATCCGGCGCTCCTCGGCGAGGGGCAGCAGCGTTTCGGCGGCTTCTTCCGCGAGGAGGGAGAGGTCGACGCCCGCACGGACGAAGGTCCCGCGGTCGCTGCGGCTGAGCAGCAGGAGTGCCTCGGTGAGGCCGATCGCCCGCGCGTTGGCGGCGTACAGACGTCCGATCAGCTCGTCCCGGTCCCGCGTGGGGTCCTTGCGGGCGACCTCCAGGAGCGTCCGGGAGATGGCCAGCGGGGTGCGCAGTTCGTGGGAGGCGTTCGCGGCGAACCTCCGCTGCTCGGCGACGTGCGACTCCAGTTGTTCGAGCATGGTGTCGAAGGCGTCGGACAGCTCGCGGAACTCGTCCCGGCGGCCCTCCATGCGGATCCGGTGGGACAGCGATCCGCTCCCGGCCCTGCGCGCCGCGTCCGTGATCCGGGTGAGGGGCGCGAGCATCCGGCCGGCCAGGATCCATCCCCCGACGAGGCCGAAGACGAGCAGGAAGGCCATCGCCAGGGCCGCGGCCGGGGCGAAGGTGCGCACGAGAAGGTAGCGGTTGGGCGAGATACCCAGCAGGCCCTGGCTGTTGTCGGGTACGTAGCGCAGCAGGAACATCCACACCACGGCCAGCAGCAGGGCGCCGGCGACGGCGAGGAAACCGGCGTAGCTGAGGGTGAGCTTCAGCCGGGCGCTGAGCCCCGGGCGGCTACGCATGCGTCCGGTCGGAGCGGGCGCTGCCGGTGTCGATGCGGTAGCCGACGCCGGGCACCGTCGCGATGATCCATGGCTCGCCGAGCCGCTTGCGCAACGCCGAGACGGTGATGCGGACGGCGTTGGTGAAGGGGTCGGCGTTCCCGTCCCAGGCTCGCTCCAGCAGCTCCTCGGCGCTGACCACACCGCCCTCGGCGGCGACGAGGACGTCGAGCACGGCGAACTGCTTGCGGGTGAGCGCGACATAGCGTCCGTCGCGGAAGACCTCCCGGCGGAAGGGGTCGACACGCAGCCCCGCGATCTCACGGACCGGGGGCCGGGCGTACGCGCGCCTGCGGTCGAGCGCCCGCAGGCGCAGCACGAGCTCGCGCAGTTCGAACGGTTTCGTCAGGTAGTCGTCGGCGCCGAGCTCGAAGCCGGACTCCTTGTCGTCGATCCGGTCGGCGGCGGTGAGCATCAGGATCGGGATACCGCTGCCGGAGGCGACGATGCGCCGGGCGACCTCGTCGCCGGAGGGGCCGGGGATGTCGCGGTCGAGCACGGCGAGGTCGTAGGCGTGCACGCCCAGCAGCTCCAGGGCCGTGTCGCCGTCGCCCGCGATGTCGGCCGCGATGGCCTCCAGCCGCAGTCCGTCACGGACCGCCCCGGCCAGGTGGGGCTCGTCCTCCACGATCAGTACGCGCATGTCGGCAGCCTAGGCAGCACGCCATATCGCGGGCGTATGGGACCTGTGCCCTGCGCGCGGGCCTGGGTCAGCCCGCCCGTGCGTACGCGGGACCGGCGCGGCCGTCCGACGGCGTCCGCGCCGGCCCGCGCCACCAGCGGCGCGACGCCAGCGCGGCCAGTGCGGCGCCGGTGGCGTTGACGAGGACGTCGTCCACGGAGGACACGCGGTCCAGCCGCAGGACGTACTGGGCGGTCTCGACCAGGGCCGAGCAGCCCGCACCGAGCGCGAGGACCCGCGGCACGGACGCCAGTGCCGCCCAACGCATCGGGGCGAAGAACCCCAGGGCCGCGAAGATCAGCAGGTTGCCGGCGACGCCGAGCGGTCCCATGGTGACCAGGTCCCGCAGCGGCACGAGGCTCACCCGGGCGGGGACGGTGTCCGGGTCGGCGCCGCCCGGCATCATGGTCATCCACAGGAACGGCACCGTCCCGTGGACCATGCCCACCTCCGCCAGCGACGTCCGCCACGGTGACGCGGCACCGGCAGCCCGCCGGCGGTGGGCCAGCGCCCACCCGACGAGCGCGGCCGGCGGCAGCGCGACCAGTGTCATGAGCAGCACGCCGTTGAACGTGCCGAAGCAGCCGTGCCACCGCCCGGCCATGCAGGCCGGAGCGGCCATGGTGAGCGGCCGCCACAGGACGAACCCGGCGCCCACGGCACCGAGGGCCACCAGGGCGAGGAGCACGATCCTGAGCGTGCGGCGCAGGAGGGCTGACAGGGATGTGCCGGCATTCATGGCTCCCATTGCAGACGGGGGGCCGTTGCGACGGCGTATGCGGTTCTCGATACGCCCGCCATACCGGGACCGGCACCAGTCTGCCGCCCGGGCAAGGGAATTGAGCTGCTATGTCCGCTTGCTAGGCTGGCCGGATGGCATCGATCAGGCAGTTCCAGGTCACCTTCGACTGCGCGCAGCCCGAGCGCGTCGCCCGCTTCTGGTGCGAGGTGCTGGGGTACGTCATACCGCCGCAGGCGCAGGGCGAGCAGGCGTGGTCCGCCTGCGTCGACCCCTCGGGCGCGGGTCCGCGCCTGTACTTCCAGCGGGTGCCCGAGGGGAAGGCCGTCAAGAACCGGGTGCATCTCGACGTGCGGGTCGGTACCGGATTGGTGGGGGAAGCGCGCGTGACCGCGCTGGAGGCCGAGTGCGCGCGGCTGGTCGAGCTCGGCGCGGTACGCGTGCGGCTGCTGCCCGCCGACGAGGACAACGAGTCCTGCCTTCTGATGCAGGACGTCGAGGGCAACGAGTTCTGCCTCGACTGAGCGCCCCGGGCCGACCCCGCCACCCCTGCCCCCGAAGGAATTCCTCCGGGAGGTGAGGCATGTTTCCGCCGACGGTGGGGACTCGGCCAGGTTTGCCCGTCCGGGTGCGGAGGTGGCCGTTCCGGGCAGGCTTTGTGAGGGACTCGAAACGTGGGTTAGCCTGCGGCGTATTTCTCATCGAGCAGATCCGTGACTGCATAAACGCATGCACGACAGCCAGGCCGCCGCCGCGGTCCTGGGAGTTCCGAGTCCTCGGCCACGAGGGCTCTTGGGGAGCGGAACGAGGGTGCGCATGACCAGCGACAGCGCCGGGGCCGTCGACGTGGTGCCGGGCGACCAGGAGCTGCGGCGGCTGCTGGCCGGCCTGACCGCCGTACGGGACGGGGACTTCGGTACCCGGTTGCCCGACGACGCGGACGGCCTCATGGGCGACATCGCCAAGGTCTTCAACGGCATGGTCGACCAGCTGTCCGTGTTCACCTCCGAGGTCACCCGCGTGGCCCGTGAGGTGGGGACCGAGGGGACACTCGGCGGGCAGGCGGAGGTGCCGGGCGTCTCGGGCACCTGGGCCGACCTGACCGACTCGGTCAACGCCATGGCGGGCAATCTGACCACGCAGGTCCGTGACATCGCCCAGGTGGCCACGGCGGTGGCCAAGGGCGACCTGTCGCAGAAGATCGACGTGCCCGCTCGCGGCGAGATCCTGCAGCTGAAGGAGACCGTCAACACGATGGTCGACCAGCTGTCCGCCTTCGCCGACGAGGTCACCCGCGTCGCCCGCGAGGTCGGCAGCGAGGGACGCCTCGGCGGCCAGGCCCAGGTGCCCGGCGTGGCCGGTGTCTGGCGGGACCTGACCGACTCGGTGAACCACATGGCCGGCAACCTCACCAGCCAGGTCCGCTCCATCGCCCAGGTCACCACGGCCGTGGCCGAGGGCGACCTGTCGCAGAAGATCACCGTCGACGCGCGCGGCGAGATCCTGGAGCTGAAGTC
>NZ_JAPSKN010000042.1:0-9355 GCF_031181705.1 Streptomyces sp. | reverse complement strand
ACCATCAACACGATGGTCGACCAGCTCTCCGCCTTCGCCGACGAGGTCACCCGCGTCGCCCGCGAGGTCGGCACCGAAGGACGCCTCGGCGGCCAGGCGCAGGTGCGCGGGGTGTCGGGCACCTGGAAGGACCTCACCGACAACGTCAACGTGATGGCCTCCAACCTGACCGGCCAGGTCCGCTCCATCGCCCAGGTCGCCACCGCCGTGGCCCGCGGCGACCTGTCGCAGCGGATCACCGTCGAGGCCAAGGGCGAGGTGGCCGCGCTCGCCGAGGTCATCAACACGATGGTCGACACGCTGTCGGCGTTCGCGGACGAGGTCACCCGCGTCGCCCGCGAGGTGGGCACCGAAGGACGCCTCGGCGGCCAGGCGCACGTGCCGAACGTCGCCGGCACCTGGAAGGACCTCACCGACAACGTCAACTCGATGGCCAACAACCTCACCGGCCAGGTGCGCAACATCGCGCTGGTGACGACCGCCGTGGCCAAGGGCGACCTGTCGAAGAAGATCGACGTCGACGCGCGCGGCGAGATCCTCGAACTGAAGACGACGATCAACACGATGGTCGACCAGCTCTCCGCCTTCGCCGACGAGGTCACGCGTGTCGCCCGCGAGGTGGGCACCGAGGGCCGGCTGGGCGGCCAGGCCGAGGTCGAGGGCGTCTCGGGCACCTGGAAGCGCCTGACGGAGAACGTCAACGAGCTGGCGGGCAACCTGACCCGGCAGGTGCGGGCGATCGCCGAGGTGACCAGCGCGGTCGCCGAGGGCGATCTGACCCGCTCGATCAACGTGGAGGCGTCCGGCGAGGTCGCCGAGCTCAAGGACAACATCAACTCCATGGTGGAGTCCCTGCGCGAGACCACCCGGGCCAACCAGGAGCAGGACTGGCTCAAGACCAACCTCGCCCGGATCTCCGGGCTGATGCAGGGCCACCGCGACCTGCCGGTGGTCGCCGAGCTGATCATGGACGAGCTGGTCCCGCTGGTGTCGGCCCAGTACGGCGCCTTCTACCTCGCCGAGGACGGCGAGGACGGGCCCGAGCTGCGGCTCGTCGGCTCCTACGGCTACCCGGAGGACAGCACCCGGCCGACCCGGATCGCCTTCGGCCGCACCCTGGTCGGCCAGGCCGCGCGCAGCCGGCGCACCATCGTCGTGGACGAGCTGCCGCCCGACTACGTCACCATCTCCTCGGGGCTCGGCCAGGTCGTGCCGTCGGCGCTGGTGCTGCTGCCGATCGTGGTGGAGGGCCAGGTCCTCGGCGTCATCGAGCTGGCGTCCGTCACCGCGTTCACCCAGATCCACCGGGACTTCCTCGCGCAGCTGATGGAGACCCTGGGGGTCAACCTCAACACCATCGTGGCCAACGCGCGGACCGACGAGCTGCTCGTCGAGTCGCAGCGCCTCACGGCCGAGCTCCAGGCCCGTTCCACCGAGCTGCAGGTGCAGCAGGAGGAACTCCAGCGCTCCAACGCGGAACTGGAGGAGAAGGCCTCGCTGCTGGTGGCCCAGAACAGGGACATCGAGGCGAAGAACCTGCAGATCGAGCAGGCCCGGCAGGAGCTGGAGACCCGTGCCCAGCAGCTGTCGCTGGCCTCCAAGTACAAGTCCGAGTTCCTGGCCAACATGAGCCACGAGCTGCGCACCCCGCTCAACAGCCTGCTGATCCTTGCCCAGCTGCTGGCGCAGAACCCGTCCCGCAACCTCACGCCCAAGCAGGTCGAGTACGCGCAGATCATCCACTCCGCCGGTTCGGACCTGCTCCAGCTGATCAACGACATCCTCGACCTGTCCAAGGTGGAGGCGGGGAAGATGGACGTCGCGCCCGAGCGGGTGGCGCTGCGCCAGCTCATCGAGTACGTCGAGGCCACCTTCCGGCCCATGACGACGCAGAAGAGCCTGGAGTTCACCGTCACGACCGCGCCGGGCGCCCCCGCCGACCTTCTCACGGACGACTCCCGGCTGCGCCAGGTGCTGCGCAACCTCCTGTCGAACGCCGTGAAGTTCACCGAGCAGGGCGGCGTGGAGCTGAGCATCGAGCCCGCGGCGGACCACGAGGTGCCCGAGGGCGTGGTCCGGGGCGGCGCCGTGGTGGCCTTCCGGGTGAAGGACACCGGCATCGGCATCCCGGAGCAGAACCTGGAGACGATCTTCGGCGCCTTCCAGCAGGCGGACGGCACGACGAGCCGCAAGTACGGCGGCACCGGCCTGGGGCTGTCCATCACGCGGGAGATCGCCCAGCTGCTCGGCGGCGCCGTCACGGTGGACAGCACGCCCGGGCAGGGCAGCACGTTCACGCTGTTCCTGCCGGTCGCCCGCCCCGACTTCGAGGAACTGCTCAACCACGGCAGGGCCCCGGAGCGGGACTCGGCCGAGGCCCTGCCGCAGGACTCGTCGCAGTCGGTGCCGGTGCCCCAGATCGGGCCGGGACCGCGGCCCCGGCGTCTGCTCGTCGTGGAGGAGCGGCCGCGCGGTCTGCTCACCCTCGTCGCGGAGAGCGTGGTCGCCGACCTGACGCACGGCCGGTCCGACGGCGGGCGGCCCGCCGTCGACATCATCACCGCCGTCGGCGCGCAGGAGGCGGCCGGTGCCCTCGCGGCCGACCCGTGCCACTGCGTCGTCCTGGAGCTGGGCATGGGCGACGGCGAGGCGTCCCGGTTCCTGCAGGCTCTGGAGGGCGACTCGGCGCTGGCGAGCGTCCCGGTGCTGGTGCACAGCAGCCACCCCACGGACATCGCCCTGGACGACGAGACGCTGCGCGCCCGGACGGCGGGCGGGGCGCTGGAGCTGCTGTCCAGCCTCGACGAGCTGCGTGAGCGGATCGCCCTGCACCTGTCCGCTGAGGAACCCGGTGACGTGCTGTCCCTGGTCCGGCCCGAGGAGGCGCAGGCGCTGACGCCGCCGGTGGTCGACGACGCCTCGGCGGGCCGCACCGTCCTGGTCGTCGACGACGACGCGCGCAACCTCTTCGCCCTGAGCGGCATCCTGGAGCTGCACGGCTTCCGGGTCCTGCACGCGGAGAACGGGCGCCGGGGCATCGAGACGCTGGTGAACAACCCGGATGTCGCCATCGTGCTGATGGACGTGATGATGCCGGAGATGGACGGGTACACGGCGACCGCGGAGATCCGCAAGATGCCGCAGTACGCCGACCTGCCGATCATCGCCGTGACGGCGAAGGCGATGCCCGGCGACCGGGACAAGAGCATCGCCTCGGGCGCGAGCGACTACGTCACCAAGCCGGTCGACACGCGCGACCTCATGGCCTGCGTCCGCCGCTGGCTGCCCGCGTGAGCACGTCGGTGCCCGACCCGCACACCGGCGGGCCGGGCACTCCGCAGGGCAAGCCGTTCCGCGCCACCGGGCGCTGAAGCCGAGGAGCATCCACACCGTGAGCATGTCCGAGCAGCCGAGCGAACCGCAGGCCGACGAGCCGCAGCGCGACTTGGCCGGCCTGGCGTCCGCAAACCCGTCGGGGACGGCGGAGGCCGCCCAGCGGGAGTCCGACGAGCGGTGGGTGGTCCCCGACGGGCAGGTGGCGTCCCCCGAGGCGCTGCTGTCGGAACTCGGCGGTGTCTCGACCAGCTCACCGGTGGGGCGGCTGGCGGCCACCGTGGAGCGGCTCAGCCGGGAGGTACGGGCCGCCCAGGCGGAGGCCGAGGGGCGTGCCCTGATCGAGCTCGCCAAGGGCGTCCTGATCGAACGGCTGAAGTGCGGTCCGGCCCAGGCCGCCCGCCAGCTCTCCGAGCTGGCCGAACAGGCGCAGGTCAGTCCCTTGGAACTCGCCGTCGACGTCATCAACCAGGCCGCCCGGGACCGGATGTCCGAGGTGACCGACGCGTTCCTGGCCGCCACCAGGGCCTCCGACGAGGCGGAGGCCGAGTCGGCCGCCGTGCGGCTGCGCGCGGCCGAGAGCGGTGTGCTGGCGGCGGACGACACCCAGGCCGTGGCGGACGCCCTGCTGGAGCAGGCGCTGCGCCCCCTCGGCGCGGTGGCCGTGGCCATATGGGCCGCGGGTCCCGACGGTTCGCTCACCCTGGCGGGCAGCGCCGGCTTCTCCCTCGCCGAGGCCACGCGCTGGCGCTACGTCCCGCCGGAGGTGGTGACGGTGGCGCGGCGGGGCCTCGTCGAGCGCGAGGGGCACTGGATCACCGCCCTGAAGGAGACCGGGCTGCCCACGATCGGGCTGCACCACCATCCGGACGGCGGCCGGGCCGCCCTGCCCGCCGGCACCGGGGGGCGCGTCCACGGGGTGCTGGAGATCGCCTGGCCCGAGCCGCTGGAGCCGCAGCGCCCGCAGATCGTCCGGCAGGTGGAGGCGCTGGCCGAACTGTGCGCGCACACGCTGGAGATGTACACGCCGCTGCCGACCGGGGCCCAGGAGCCGCGTGTCGTGCCGGACGCCGCCGAGCTGATGGACCTGGCCGACGGGCTGCACGATCCCGCCCTGGTCCTGGTGCCGCACCTGGACCAGGGCGGGCATCTGGTGGACTTCCGCATCCAGCACGTCAACGACCGCTTCCTCGATCCGGCCGGCCGGCCCCGGGCGGTGGTCAACGGCGCGCTGCTGCTGGAGGCCTATCCGATGGCCGCCGGTGACAGCGAGCTGTTCCAGCGCGTCGAGCGCGTCTACGCCACCGGTGAGCCCTTCCGGGCCCGGCGGATGAGCCTGACCGCCCTCGTCGACCAGGTGCCGCTGTCGGCGATCGCGGACATCAGCATCAGCCGGCACGGCACGTCGGTGCTCCTCATCTGGCGGATCGAGGACGAGACGGCGCGGCTGGCGAGCCTGCTGCAGAACGCCCAGCGCCTCGGCCGGATCGGCGGGTTCGAGGAGAACGTCCTGACCGGTGAGATCACCTGGAACGGGCAGCTGTTCGACCTCTACGGGCGCCCGCAGTCGAGCACGCCGGTGCCCCTGGAGGAACTGCCCGTCCACGCCCACCCGGACGACGGCGTCTCCATCCGCCGTTTCCTGCGCACGCTGCTGCACCACCGGCGTCCGGCGTCCGCGGCCTTCCGGTTGCAGCGGCCGGACGGGGTGACCCGGCACATCCGGATCGTCGCCGAGCCGGTGCTCGACACCGACGACCGGCTGCTCCTGGTGCGCGGCGCCTGCCAGGACATCTCCGCGCAGCACTGGACGGAGGTGGCGCTGGCCGCCACCCGCGACCAGCTGGCGCACACCGAGCAGCAGGCCACCGAGCGCAACCGGCTGACCCTGCAGCTGCAGCACGCCATCATGCCGCCGACGCAGGCGCCGTTGCAGGTGGCCGGCCTGCAGGTGGCGGTCCGTTACCGGCCGGCGGAGACCGAGCAGCTGGTGGGCGGCGACTGGTACGACGCCGTCGTCCTGCCGTCCGGGATGGTGCTGCTGTGCGTCGGGGACGTGGCCGGGCACGGCATCGAGGCCGCGACCAGCATGGTGGTGCTGCGCAACGCGCTGCGTGGCCTGGCGGTGACCGGCGCCGGGCCGGGGCAGCTGCTGTCGTGGCTGAACATCGTGGCGCACCATCTGACGGGCGCCGTCACCGCGACGGCGGTGTGCGGGCTGTACGACCCGCAGCGGCGCACCCTGCGCTGGGCCCGGGCGGGCCACCTGCCCCCGGTCCTGGTCCGGGACGCGGAGGCGGCCCCGCTGCCGCTGGGCAGCGGTCTCCTGCTGGGCGCGGTCCCCGAGGCCGCGTACGAGGAGAAGGAGATGCAACTCGCCGCCGGGGACACGCTGCTGATGTACACGGACGGCCTGATCGAACGCCGGGACCGGCCGGTGGAGGAGTCGCTGACCCATCTGCTGACCACCGCGCGCGCGGCCCCCACCACCCTCGACCAGCAGCTGGACCGCCTGCTGACCTACAGCAGGTCGGACACGGACGACGACACGTGCATCGTGGGCATCCGGGTGGGCTGACCGCCGGGTGGCGGCGGCACGCGCGGCGGCCGGTCAGCCGTCGGTGCGCGCCGCCGCGTCGAGCAGCGGCCCGAGTTCTCGGGCGACGGTCGTCAGGGGGCGGACGTCCCGCTCGGCCCGGGCCAGGAGGATCGCCCCCTCCAGGGCGCTGATCATCAGCGTGGCGAGCTGCCCCGCCCGTTCCTCGGGCACGCCCGTCTCGACCAGGGCCCCGGCGACCGCCGAGGTCCAGGCGGTGAACGCGGCGGACGCGGCCTCCCGGGTGGAGGGGGCCGACTCGGCGCAGTCCACCGTGGCGGCGGCCACCGGGCAGCCGCCCGCGAAGCCGGCGGTCTCGTACTCGTCGGTCCACTGCCGCACCATCGCGGCGAACAGCCCGCTCGGGGTCGGCTCGGGCAGCGCGGCCAGGTAGCGGGCGACCCGGCCCGCCGCGTAGCGGCCCGCCCAGCCGAGGGCCTCCTCGACCAGCTGGGTCTTGCCGCCGGGGAAGTAGTGCTGGAGCGACCCGCGCGGGGCGCCGGCCTCGGCGGCGACCTCGCGCATGCCGGTGGAGACGACGCCGTCGCGCCGGATCAGCTGGGCCGCGCTGAACACCATCCGCTCGCGCGGCCCCCGTTCCGACACCGCCATCGCCGACCTCCACCACCGCGTCCACTCGCTTCGCCCCCACCCTATGACCGGTGTCATAAACCCGGCTACTATGACCGCTGTCATAACCGAGGGCGGCAGGAGCGGCGCGGCCCGCGCCGGGCCACAAGAGGCGGTGCATCGTGGACGTCGGTTTCATCGGCCTGGGGGTCATGGGGCAGCCCATGGCACTCAACCTCGCCCGTGCCGGGACGCCGCTGGTGGTGTGGAACCGCACCGCGCAGCGGTGCGCACCGCTGCGGGCCGCGGGCGCCGAGGTCGCCGCGAGCGCGGCCGAGGTCTTCCGGCGGTGCGGCACGGTGTTCCTGATGCTGGCCGACGAGGCCGCCGTGGACGCGGTGGTGGGGCGAGGCGCCCCGGACTTCGCCGCGCGCGTCGCCGGACGCACCGTCGTCCACATGGGCACGACGTCCGCGGAGTTCTCCAGCGCCCTCCAGGACGACGTCCGCGCCGCGGGCGGACGGTACGTCGAGGCACCGGTGTCGGGGTCGCGCGTCCCGGCCGAGCGGGGCGAGCTGGTGGGAATGCTGGCGGGTGACGACGCCGCCGTGGCGGCCGTACGGCCCCTGCTCGCCCCGATGTGCCGGGAGGCGTTCGGGTGCGGGGCCATCCCGGGCGCGCTGCTGATGAAGTTCTCGGTGAACCTGTTCCTGATCACGCTGGTCACGGGGCTCGCCGAGGCGTTCCACTTCGCGGACCGGCACGGCGTCGACCGGCGGCTGCTCCGGGACGTGCTGGACGCCGGGCCGATGGCCAGTGCCGTCTCCCGGGTCAAGGCGCCGAAGCTGCTGGAGCGCGACTTCGCCGTCCAGGCGGCCGCCGTCGACGTCCTGAAGAACAACCGCCTGATCGCCGAGGCCGCCCGCGCGGCGGACCTGGCGTCCCCGCTCCTGGACGTCTGCCACGCCCTCTACGAGGAGACCGTCGCGCGGGGCCACGGCGCCGAGGACATGGTGGCGGTCCTGCACGCCCTGGAGGCCCGGACGGCGTCGGCCACCGGCACGCCGCGTCCCCCGGACCCCGGGACCACGTCGGCACCGTCGGTCTGACGTGCGGTCCTGGGCCGTTTGACCAATGTCCCGGGACAGCACACCCAGCCCGCCGCGCGCGGCCCGGCCCCCGGGCAGCGGCGGCAGGGTGCGCGGTGAGCTGCCGGACCCCGCGCCTGCGCCCGCGCCCGATCGAGGTTCAGCTCTGCCGGGCGTGCACCGGGCTGTTGGCGACGTCGTCCGGGCAGGTGGGGTGCTCCTTGCGCGAACGCCGGTCGCGCCGCCAGTCGAACGCCGCGAGGGCCAGGGAGGCCGCCATGCCGACGATGCCGGCGACCAGCGCGAGGAAGAGGGCGCCGCGGTAGTCGTCGTCACGGTGGCCGAGCACCAGGTAGAAGAGGCCGGGCAGGGCCGCTGTGCCCACGGCGGCGCCGAGCCGCTGCCCGGTCTGCAGCGCGCCGCCCGCCGCCCCGGCCATGTGCACGGGGACGTCCCGCAAGGTCATGGTGATGTTGGGCGAGATCACGCACCCGCCGCCGAGGCCGCCGAGGAACAGGGCCGGAGCGGACAGCCAGGGCGCGACGCCGATCGGCGCGAAGCGCAGCAGCAGCGCGGTGCAGCCCAGCCCGAGGATCACCCCCGTGAGCCCGCCCACGGTCAGCAGCCGCCCGAGCCGGTCCACCAGCCGGCCGGAGACGGCGGCCGCGCAGGCCGAGCCGACGGCGAAAGGCGTCACGGCGAGGGCGGACCGCAGCGGCGAGAAGCCGAGCCCGTGCTGGTAGAAGAGGGCGAAGACCAGCCAGATGCCGCTGAAGCCGATGAAGTAGAGCGTGCCGACGCCGGCGCCGACGGCGTAACCGCGCACCTCGGTGAACAGGCGCGGGTCGAGCAGCGGCTGGGTGCCCCGGGCCAGCAGGCGGCGCTGCCACAGGGTGAAGACGACGAGCAGGGTGGCGCCGACGGGGAACAGCCACCACAGTCGGGTGAGGCCGCCGCCCTCGGCCTGCACCAGCGGGTACATCAGCGCCAGCACGCCGAGGCCGAGGAGCAGCACGCCGGGCAGGTCCACGTGTCCACGGCCGGACCGCCGGGTGCGGGGCAGCAGGCGGCGGCCCAGGAGCACGGCGAGGATGCCGATGGGGACGTTGATGTAGAAGATCCACCGCCAGCCCTGGGGGCCGTCGGCCAGCGCCAGGATCAGCCCGCCGGCGAGCGGGCCGACCGCGGAGGAGATGCCGACGGTGGCGCCGAAGAAGCCGAAGGCGCGTCCGCGTTCCGCGCCCCGGAACATCTGCTGGATGAGCGCGGAGTTCTGCGGTGCCATGAAGCCGGCCGCCAGGCCCTGGGCGAGGCGGGCCGCCACCAGCAGGGCGATGCTGGGAGCCGCTCCGCAGGCCGCGCTGAACAGCACGAAGCCGCTGAGGGCGAGCAGGAAGATGCGACGCCGGTCCAGCGCGTCGCCGAGGCGGCCGGCGGTGACCAGGGCCAGGCCGAAGCTCAGGGCGTATCCGGACACCACCCACTGCACCTGCGCCGCGGAGGCGTGCAGCTCCCGCTGGATGGTGGGCAGGGCCACGGCCACGATCGACACGTCCAGCAGGCTCATGAAGCCGGCGACCAGGGTGACCCACAGGGCCCGCCAGCGGCGCGGCTCCGGCTCGTGGTCGCTCTCCGCTGTGCCCCGGCTCCCGCCGCCCGGCGCCGATGCCGTCACATGAGCTCCTTCCGCCAGGGGCCGACCCGGGCGAACCAGGTTCCCCACCAGGGCACCAGCACACACGACCGGACGCGCGTCCGCGACCGCGGG
>NZ_JAPSKN010000185.1 GCF_031181705.1 Streptomyces sp. | reverse complement strand
CCCCCGACGAAACCCCCGCACACCCCGCCGACGAAGCCCCCGCACACACCCCCGCCGGGCGGCCACCAGTCGACACCGCCGCAGACGCCCCCCGGAGGCCACCAGACACCCCCCGGTGGTCAGGAGCAGCCGCCCAGTCTCCCCGAGACCGGTGCCGGGGCCCTGCTCGGTGCCGCGACCACCAGCGCCGCGCTGATCACGGGTGGTCTCGTGCTCTACCGGCGGGGCCGGGCCGCGTCCCACCGCTGACACCACGGGTGCCGGACGCAAGCGCGTCCGGCACCCGTGAAGGCTGTGCGGTCAGCAGTCGCCCGGGTAGAAGAACCCGAGCAGCGGGATGCCCAGCAGGATCAGGCCCAGGCTGTCGTGCTCCTTGCACTCCTCCTGGTCCTTCGAGTGGGTGACCTCGGGGAGGATGTCCGCCTCCGAGGCCGTCGCGGTGCCGCCGAGGAGCGCGACACTCAGGGCGAGGCTGGAAAGCACCGTGGCGGTGCGCTTCATGTGAGTCATAGGAACAAATTAGGCACTCCTGTATGAAAAGCACGCACTTCTATCGCGCCAGGCGGGTGAACCACCCTGTTGGCTCCGGGCGCAGGCGGTCCAGCGCCCGCCCCGCCGCGTGCCGGCCCCACAGGTGCCACATGGCCCGGCCGGGCGCCCGGTCGTCCGGGGCGTGCCAGGCCAGCTCCCGGCCGGCCGGCGCGGGCCGCAGCACGCTCAGCGGAGCGTAGTTCTCCACCACGAACGCCCGCCCCGGCCGCGGCGCCCCCTCCGGCAGCGGGCGGTGCGTCAGGTCCAGGTGCAGCGCCCGTACGACGTCCACGCCAGCCGTGTCGGTGAAGAGGCGGAACTGGGCCCCGGGGCGCGGGTTGAAGTCGAGCAGGTGGTAGCGGCCCGTCGTCCCGCAGCGGCGGAAGTCCAGGTCGAGGATGCCGCGGTAGCCCAGTTCCCCGGTGAGCCGCTCGGCGAGCGCCCGCACCTCCGTGTTGGCCGTCCAGCGGCCGACGGACGTCAGGCCCGCCCCGCGCGGGCGGGCGCGCTGCTTGCGGCCGGTGCCGCCGGCCCGCGTCAGCCCGGAGCGGTCGGCGTACCCGTGGAAGAACCAGTCGCGGTCCGGGCCAGGCGGCAGGAACGCCTGCAGGAGCAGCAGGCTGCCCGCCTCCCCGGCGCGTGCGAACAGCTCCCGCGCCTGCCGGGCGGAGCGCACCAGCACGGTGCTGCGCAGCCCGCTGCCCGCCGGCACCAGCCAGGGCCTGCTCCACTTCGCCACCACCGGCAGCCCCAGCCGCGCCACGGCCGAGGCCGCCCGGTCCGCGCTGTCCGGCACGAGCGTCTCGGGGTGCGCGACGTCCAGCGCGGCGCACAGCTCGGCCAGTTCCGCCTTGTCGGCGACGCGTTCGGGCAGTGCCCCGGCCATCTCGGGCAGCAGGTACGCCGGCGCCAGCTCCTCACGCATCCGGCCCACCGCGACGGCACCCGCGTCGTCCATCGCGATCAGCACCGCGGGACGCGCGAGACCCGTGGCGACCCGGCGCAGCACGCGCGCGATCTCGGCCGGCGACGCCCCGGGCGGCGGCGGTGCGTGCAGCCCGTGCACGAAACAGGACTCGCGCACGGGGCTTCCCGCGCAGTCGGCGACCACGTGCACCTCCACGCCCGCCCGGCCGAGTGAGCGCACGGCGCCCAGCGTTCCGTGGTGGAAAGGGTTCCGGTCCATCCGCAGCAGAACCGCGGGGACGCGAATGTCGAGCAGGGACACGGGCATTTCCTTCGAACTGGGTCACCGGTGCGGGCGAGAGGGCCACTCGAAAGCCCCACTGGCGGTGGCGTGATTCCGTTTCATATGACTGAGTGTCAATAAGCGGAGGAAAACGAAAGGGGCGGCCATGGCCACACGGCAGCGACGCACACGGTCCCAAAGGCTGGCATTCGTCGCGGCGGCGGTCGCCGCGACGGCGGCGCTGGCGTCCGGCCACACGGTCGTCGCGGGGACCGGGACGGCACGCCCGGCCGAGCCACCGGCTCCGGTACCCGCGGCCACACCGGCGGTCCCCGCGGCACCCGCCGTCCCCACCGGGACGCCCACGCCGGGCGCCACCGAACCCGGCACGGCACCGGCCACGCAACCGGGCGCGGCACCCACCGCCGCACCCGCCCGGTCCACCCCCGCCTTCGGCGCCTACCTCGACTACGGCCCGCGCGGCGTGGCCCGCATGGCGCAGCTCAGCGCCTGGCTCGGCGGGGCGAAGCTGCGCGTGGGGCACACCTACCTGCCGGGCGACCGCTGGAGCAACATCGAGGGCCGCCCCGGCTTCCTCGACGTATGGGCCAACTGGCGCCGCGAGCAGGCCGACCGGCTGCTCGTCCTCAACGTGCCCATGCTGGAACGCAACGAGGAGGGCGTGCCCGACCACGAGGTCCGGCGGCTGCTGCGCGAGGGTGCGGAAGGGCGCTACGACCACCACTTCCGCAGGCTCGCCGAGCGGCTGGTCGAACTGGACGTGCCGGACACCGTGCTGGTGCTCGGCTGGGAGATGAACGGCGTCACCTACACCCACCGCTGCGGGCCGGATCCGGAGGCGTGGAAGCAGTACTGGAACAGGATCGTCACCACCATGCGCGCGGTGCCGGGCCAGAAGTTCCGGTTCGACTTCACCCCGAGCCGCGGCCGTGACGCCGTGCCCTGGACGCAGTGCTACCCGGGCGACGACACCGTCGACATCATCGGCATGGACGCCTACGACCAGCCGCGCGGAATGTCGTTCGACGAACAGGTGAAGGAGCCCTACGGGCTGCAGCAGCACGTGGAGTTCGCGAAGGCCCACGGCAAGGCCATTTCCTTTCCGGAATGGGGACTCTTCCGCAACGGCGACAACGCCGAATACATGCAGCGCATGCTCGCGTGGATGGACGAGCACAAGCCGCTGTACCAGACCCTGACGGACTACTGCCCGCACGGCGTGTGGCAGTGCGACGACAACCCCCGGGCCTCCGAGGTCTACCGGTCCTTCCTCTTCGGCCGCGACGAGGACAGCACCCCGGCGCCGACCACCCCGGCCAGTCCACCGGCGCCCACCCCGACACCGCAGCCGAGCGCGCCCGAGCCGGAGCGTCCGGCGAACTGCTCGCCGCTGAACCTCGGCGACTGGGTCGAGTACTGGATCGGCGGCAAGCTCTGCCTGCGCCTCGACTGGTGGTCGCGTACGCACTAGCCCGGGGCCGGGAGCGCGGCCGGCGGCGGGCCCGGTCAGGGCCGGCCGCCACGGTCACGCTCCCGCAGGCGGCGCAGCAGGTCCTTGCCCCGCCGCCGTGCCGCCGCGTCGCACAGCGCCGCCTTCAGCAGCGGTGCCGTGCGCCGCCGGGCCAGCAGCAGCCGCTGGTTCACCACCGTCAGCGGGCGCCAGTGGTGCTTGTAGGGTTCGTTGCCGCGCAGCAGGCTCAGCGTGCCGAGGGTGCCGTCCTTGGTGTGGGTGGCGGTCGAGTCCAGCAGCATCGCCGCCACGTCCGCCTTGTGCTCGCGCAACCGCGGGTGGGCGCCGTACAGATAGCCGCCCGCCAGCCGCGGCGAGAGCAGCGTCAGGTCCACGGCCACCACCTCCTCGTCCAGCCGGAACTCGGTGACCACCGCGTCCCCGCCGCGCACCATCGGCCCCACCGACCGCACCAGGTGCTCCCGGAACCGCGGCCGCAGATGCTCCGAGGTCACCTTCCGCCCCTGCCACTGCAGCCGGTGCAGCTCCAGCAGCCGCAGCAGCGCCGTCTCCACCTCACCCGGCGCGACGACCCGCCGCTGGATGCCGAGCGCGTCCAGCCGGCGCAGCTTGGCGCGCAGCCGCTGCTGGGTCTTCGACGGCAGCCGGGCGATCAGCTCGCCCATGGGGACGGCCGGCAACTCCAGGCAGACCGAGTCGTCCACCCGGCCGCGGGGCCCCGTCCACCGCTCGTAGACCCGCTCGGCCGCTCCGCCGGGCCGGACCTCGCGCAGGTCGATCAGCGCGGTGCGGGCGGCCGCCGACAGCGCGCCGGTGAGCGCGGCCACCGCCTCCTCGCCGTGCGCGTCGTCCAGCAGCACGTCCCCGTAGTCGGAGATCGCCCCGCCGAGCGGCACCAGTGCCGGGAGCGGACGCCTCACCAGCGTCAGCGGGGCGGCGGCGACCAGGTCACCGCCACGACCGTCCCGCACCAGCACCAGCCGCAGCCGGCCGCGCCCGCCGTACGACCGCCACCACGAGTGCAGCCAGGCGTGGCTCTGGAACGGGGTGGCGTGGTCGTACCGCCGGTGCAGCCGGTCCCAGTCTGCGGCGAGGGCCGCGAAGTCCCGCTCCTCGGTGACCACTTCCGCCGTGTACGTCACAGCTGCCCGTGCGCGTCGGCGGCGACGGCCGGACCGGGCACGGCGGCCTGCCGCCCCGTCGTGCCGGCGGCCCGGCGCGGCCGGACCAGCACCGCCAGCCCGCCCAGCAGCCCGCCCGCGCTCGCGCCGACCAGCCCGGTCACCCGGGCCGAGGCGGAGGACGGCTCGGCCGGCTCGACCGCGCGGGCGAACTGCTGGAGCTGCACGCGGGTCGACTGCTCGGTGTCGGCGGCGTGCCGGGTCAGCGCGCGGGCCACGGCGTCGGCCATGTCGGCGGCGAGGTCCGGGCGGGAGGAGGTGGCCGTGACCGACACCATGGGCGCGTCCGGCGAGGTCGCCGTGCGGACGCTGTCCCGCAGCGTCGACACGGGCACCCCCGCCCACACCTGCGCGTCGCCGAGCACCGCGAGCTGCGGGGCGACCCGGCCGTAGGCCTGGGCGAAGCCGAGGGCGGTGGCGGTGTCGGACTTCTGGGTCGGCACGGCGACGACGTAACTGGTCGCCGTGTACTGAGGGGTCCTGACCAGGCCGTACGTGCCGCCGAGCAGTCCGCCTGCCACGGCCCCGGCCGCGAGCAGCGACCAGGGGGGCAGGGACCGGGTGAGGGCGGTGACCGGGCGGTGCCGCCGTGCGGGGGTGTCGGTCATGAGGTGCGGGCTTCCTGGAGCGAGGGGGACAGGGGACGGGCGACCGCGCCGGCGTACACGTCCATCAGCCGGGCGGCGCTGCGGGTGATGCAGTAGTGGCGGGCGGCCTCGGGCACCGTGCGCTGCCCGGGGCCCTGGCGCCGTACGTCCGTCAGGGCGCGGGCGAACGCGTCGGGGCCGCCGGTGACGCGCCGGGCGAGGGGCGCCGCCGCCGGGGGCAGGTCCTGCAGGGCGGGGCAGGAGGCGTAGAGGACCGGCAGGCCGGAGGCGAGGGCCTCCACGATCGCCAGGCCGAAGGCCTCCTCCGGCGACGGCGAGGCGAGGACGTCCATCGCGCTGGCCAGCGACGGCAGGTCGGGGCCGGGCGAGCCGTCGGGGACACAGGGGCGTTCCCCGGTGAACAGCACCCGGTCGGCGACCCCGGCCGCCCGGGCGGTGCGGCGCAGCACGTCCTCCTCCGGGCCGCCCCCGACCAGCAGCAGCCGGTGGTCCTCCGGGAGCTGGGCCAGCGCCCGGATCAGCACGCCGAAGCGCTTGCCGGGCGCGAGCCGGCCGACCGCGCCGATGACGTACGCGTCCTCCGGCAGGCCGAGCCGGCGGCGGGTCTCCCGGCGGAGGGCCGGGTCGAAGCGGAAGCGGGCCAGGTCGATCCCGTTGGGCACGACCTCGATGCGCGGCCCGGGCACGCCCCAGCGCTCCAGCCGGGCGGCGACGGTGGGGGAGACGGCGACCGTGGTGCGGCCAAGGCGCTCGCCCGCCAGGTACAGCGCGCGCACCCCCGCGTTGAGCGGCCGGCCCTCCATCTGCGAGTCGCCGAGGGAGTGCTCGGTGGCGACGACCGCCCGGACCCCGGCCAGCCGCGCGGCGATCCGGCCGTAGAGGCAGGCGCGGTAGAGGTGGGTGTGCACGAGCTGGTAGCCGCCCGCGCGGATGATCCGCACCAGGCGGGGCAGCGCGCCCAGGTCGCGGTTGCCCGCCATGCCGAGGTGGTGGACGCGCACCCCGTCCGCGCGCAGCCCGGCGGCCACCGGCCCCGGGTTGGTCAGCGTCACCACGTCGCAGTCGACCGGCAGATGGCGCAGCAGCAGCCGCAGTTGCTGCTCGGCACCGCCCACGCCGAGGCCGGTGATGATGTGCAGGGCCTTCACCGCGGCTCCTCGACGGGTCGGCGGCGCAACCGGTGCAGCCGGTACTTCAGGAACAGCCGTACGGGGGTGTCGTTCTGGCCGATGTGCACCCGGGGCAGCGCGTGCGGGCCGCCGAGCGGGCCCGGGTCGATCGCGCAGGCATAGGTGTAGCCCGCCCGCCGTACGGCGTCGACTGCCCGCGCGTCGACCGTGCCGTAGGGGTAGCAGAAGCCGGCCGGGGGTGCCCCGGTGAGTTCCGCGAGCACGGTCCTGCTGCCCTCGGCCTCCGACCTGAGGGTGACGTCGTCCGCCTGCGTCAGGTCGACGTGGGTGAGGCCGTGCGAGCCGATCTCGACGCCCTCGGCGGCCGCGTGCCGGACGCCGTCGGCGGTCAGCAGCGGCTTGCGCGGGCCGAGCGGGTCCCACGCGTTCTCGCCGCCGAGCCGGCCCGGGAGCACGAACAGGGTGGCGCCGCAGCCGTGGCGGCGCAGCACGGGCAGGGCCTCGGTGACGAAGTCGGCGTAGCCGTCGTCGAAGGTGAGCCCGTACAGGCCCCGGCCCTCGCCCCGGGCCCGGGCGGCGAGCAGGTCGGCCATGGACACGCCGCGCAGCCCACGCCGCCGCAGCAGACCGAGCTGCTGGTCCAGCCGCTCGGGCGTGACCGTGATGCGGTACGGGTCGTCCGCGGGGTCGCCGACGGAGTGGTACATCGCCACGAACAGGACCGGGCCGGGTCTGGTGCGGGTGCCGGTGTCCGGGGTGTCAACGGGAGCGGCCATGAGGGAGCCTTCGTGAGACGGAACGGAGGGACTTCAGCGCGGTGCGGCAGCCCTGGTCGCCCAGGGCCCGGCCGAGCGTGAGGAAGACGACGGCGACGGTGAGGGCGCCGGCGGCGAGGGCGAGCAGGGGGGAGCCCGGGACGGCGGCAGGGCCGAGGCGGCTCGCCGCCCAGGCGCCCACGACGGTCGCGGCGGCCGCCGCGACCAGCGGGCGGACGAAGCCCGCCAGGACGCGGCGGGTGCGGATCGGGATGGAGCGCGGGCCCATGCCGGCGAGCAGCAGCGCGGCGGTGACGGTGATGCCGGCGGCGTTCGCGGCGGCGATGCCGATCACGCCCCAGGGGACCACCGCCCAGGCGCCGGCACCGGCGGTGACGACCAGACCGGCCGCCATCGCGCCCAGCGGGTACCAGGTGGCCCGGCCGGCCGAGAAGTACGAGCGGATCAGGGCGCCGACCAGGGTCTGCGCGAGCAGTCCGAGGGCGTACACGCGCATCACCCGGACGGTGGCGGCCGTGTCCTGTGCGGTGAACGCGCCGCGCTGGAAGAGCAGTTCGACCAGCTGCGGGGCGCAGGCCATGACGACCGCGGCGCCGGCCAGCACCAGGCAGGCCGCCAGCGCCAGGTCCCGCTCCACGCGGGCGCGGGCCCGCTCGGTGTCGCCGTCGGCCAGGGCGCGGGCGACGACCGGGAAGGTGACCGTGCACAGCATCAGCGACAGGGTCATGGGGATCTGGGCGACCTTCTGCGCGTAGTTCAGGTGCGAGATGGCGCCGGCGGGCAGGGTGGAGCCGAGGAACCGCTCGATCAGCACCTGGGACTGGCGGCACAGCGCGAACAGCAGGACGGCGGCGAGCAGGGCAAGACCCATGGGCCGGCCGCCGCCGTCGGCCCCGGCCGGACCGGTCCCCCGGCCGCGCCGCAGCTCGCGCCACATCACGGGCAGTTGGGCGAGGACCATCAGGCAGCCGCCCGCGGCCACCCCGGCCGCCGCCGCGCGCACGCCCCACCGGCCGCCCAGGACGAGCACGGCGGTGATGATGCCGGTGTTGTAGGCGACGTAGATCGCCGCCGGGGCGAGGAACCGGCGGTGCGCGCGCAGGGCCGCGCTGCAGTACCCGGCGAGACCGAAGGTCAGTACGCAGGTCGCGGTGAGCCGGGTGCAGTCCACGGCGAGCGCGGGGTCGGGCAGGCCCGGGGCCAGGACGCGCACGAGCTGCGGGGCGCAGACGGCCAGGAGCGCGGCGACCGCGGCGAAGGCCAGCGACAGCCGGGGCAGGGTGGTGGCGACCAGCGAACGGACCGGGTCCCCGCCGGCGCCCTGCGCCCGCCGGGCCAGGGCCATGCTGAACGCCGGGATCAGCGCGATGGCCAGCCCGTCCTCGATGAGCAGCGTCGCGGCGAACTCCGGCACGGTCCACGCCACGAGGAACGCGTCCGTCTCACTCCCGGCCCCGAACATCCGCGCCAACGACAGATCCCGCACCAGCCCGAGCAGGGCCCCGGCGGCGGAGAACACGGCGGTGACGAACGCGGCCCGAGCGAGAAACCCCCGGGTGACGGGGGCGTCGGCGGGGGAGGGGCGGGGGGTGCCGGGGGGCCCGTGGGTGCCGGAGGCGACCGACGCAGCGACGGGTGCCGCGTCCCTCGACACGGCCACGTCCGGTGGTACGGCTGCGTTTCGCGGCATGGCCGCCTCTTTCGGTACGGCCGCGTCC